>JAEEPT010000134.1 GCA_016284895.1 Prevotella sp.
GAGGGAGATGGGATTGGTATGACTGTTTGCATAATCGTGTCCTTGAGTGCATTCGCTCCCCTCTCCCTTTGGAGAGGCGTTGGAGGTGAGACCCTTCATTTTCAGATATACCGGACTCTCCGGAATGAAGAAGCTCATCACGAGGAACATTCCTGCAGGCAGTGTTTCGGCCCAGAACATCCAGCGCCAGCCCCAAGCTACGTTCCATGTCATATTCTCAGTTACACTCGTATCGCGGGCCAAGAGCATATTTACCACTTGAGCCAAGAGAATACCTAAGACGATGGTCATCTGGTTCAGACTCACCATACGTCCGCGAATCTCTGCCGGACTCACCTCGGCAATGTACATTGGCGACAGGGCTGAGGCCACACCAATGCCCACACCGCCTATGAAGCGCGCTATATTAAATAAGGTGAAGTTGGAGAACAGGCCAGTGGCCACGGCGCTCACCGTGAACAGCACCGCTGCGAGCATGAGCAACGGCTTGCGGCCATAGCGGTCGGCCAGTGCTCCAGCCACCATGGCACCCACCAAGCATCCTATCAGGGCAGTGGTCATGGCTACACCCTGCATGAGCGGACTGTCGGCAATGCCGAAATAAAGTTCATAGAACGGTTTGGCACCACCAATCACAACCCAGTCGTAGCCAAACAAAAGACCTCCCATGGCCGAAACCATGCAGATGAAATACAGGAAAGCTTTGCTGTTGTTTTGCATCTTAGTTATCAGAAGTTCGGATTTAGTTTTGCAAAGATACGATGAACTGCGCTTCGAAGAGATAGAAAAAAAAGTGGGGAAAATGGACAATCTTACGATTCATTGTTTCTTCATTACAAAAAATATTTGTATTTTTGCCTCCATGAAGAAACAGAAAGACGGATTTCAGGGCGAGCGCAAGGTAGTGCTGCCACCTATGATAGTTGAGATGGAGCGAAACGACAGTCTGGTGTCGAGCTTGTATGTGACCGATATTGGTTACTTTCCGCGAGCTGCCCATCACTTCTGTGAGCGCAAGACCCCTATCGGACAGTATGTGCTCATCTACTGCGTGGAAGGCAGCGGGTGGTACCGTGTTGGCGGTAAGGAGTATCAGGTGACAAAGGGGCAGTTCTTCATTCTTCCGCCTTACCAGCCTCATGCCTATGGCACCAATGAAGACCAGTCGTGGACCATCTACTGGATACACTTCTCTGGTGCACATGCCGCCATCTATGCCGAGGGCATGCAGATGCCGCAGAACATCAAAGTGGCCATGAACTCACGCATTATGTATCGCATCAGTATCTTTGAGGAACTTCTCACCACGCTGCAGTCGGGTAGCCTTGAGGACTTGCGCTACGCCTCGTCGCTGCTGCACCACTTTCTGGCCTCCATGCGCTATCTGAGTCAGTTCCGCAGGGCTCAGCAATCCAGTGCCGAGGGGGACAGCGCCTTCGCCGGTTCTGAGGGAAAGGCCGTTTGCGAGGCAGCCATCCATTTCATGGAGGAGAACATAGAGAACCGCATTACCCTTCAGCAGGTGCTCCGCTATACGGGCTATTCGCAGAGCCACCTGTCGATACTCTTTAAGAAGCATGTCGGACAGAGTCCGTTAGCATACTTCAACCGTCTGAAAATGGAGCATGCCTGCAAGTTGCTCCGTGAGACCAACCTGAAGGTGAATCAGATATGTCATAAGGTGGGTATTGAGGATCAGTACTATTTCTCTCGTCTGTTCTCAAAGACGATGGGCATGTCGCCCATCAAATGGAGAAATAGTCAATGAGAATCTTGTGAAATCTCTGTGAGCACACCTGTGGTGGCACCGGCACGATCCTTCACGTATTCACCGGCCCGCTTGCCTGCCTCACTCAAGTAGAGAGCGTCGGCTTCGAAGCGCTGCATGAGTTGCTCGAAGTCGGGATAGCCTGTAATCTCGAAACAGCCTCCTGCGGCAATCAGTTCCTGTGCCTCCTGGAACTTCTTGTTGTTGGGACCGATGATGACTGGCACGTTCCATACTGCAGCTTCCAGCACATTGTGAATGCCCACGCCAAACCCACCGCCCACGTAGGTCACTTGGCCGTAGTGGTAGATGCTGGAGAGCAGACCGAAGCAGTTGATGATGAGGGCATCGGCCTTATCCAGTTCGCTGGCAGTCTCTGCCTCGGTGTATCTCACGACCTTGCGCCCTTCGAGCTGTTTCTCTATCTCGCGGAGGTGTTCTTCGCTGATGACGTGCGGAGCTATAATCAGTTTCCAGTCCTTATGTTCATTGAAGTAGCGGATGAAGATGTCTTCATCGGGTTGCCAGCTGCTGCCTGCCACAAACACCTTTGACGGGTTGCCTGTAATGAACTTCTCGACGATTGGCAGGTGTTTGGCTGCCTCACGAATCTGCAACACACGGTCGAAACGGGTATCGCCTGTCACTGTTACGTTGGTCAGCCCGATGCTGGCAAGCAGGCGTCGGCTCTCCTCGTTCTGGGCATAGAAATGGGTGATGCACCTCAGCACCTTGCTATAGGGCTTTCCATACCAGCGGAAGAAGATCTGATTGTCGCGGAAAATGCAGCTGATGCTATAGACAGGCACTCCCTGCTGCTTGAGGATGTGCAAGTAGTTGTACCAGAACTCATACTTGATGAAGAGTGCCATCTTCACCTTGATGAGACTGAGGAAACGGCGGGCGTTCGATGCGGTATCGAGCGGCAGATATGCGATGATATCGGCTCCCTCATAGTTCTTGCGCACTTCATAGCCGGAGGGTGAGAAGAATGTGAGCAGCACTTTCTGCTGGGGGTGCTCTTTCTTGATGTGCTCAATGATGGGGCGCCCCTGTTCGAACTCTCCCAGTGAAGCGGCGTGTACCCAGATGTATTGTGCATTGGGATCGACCTTCTCCCTGAGAATGTTGAATGTCTCGTGTTCTCCACGCCACATCTTGCCAACCTTCTCATTGAAGTGGCTGGCAATGGCAACGCCTAATGAATATAAATGTATGCCGAAATTATACATGTGTGAGGTTAGCCAAGAACTTCGATAGCTTTCTTCGTGCGACGGATGGTCTCTTCCTTCCCGAGGAAGGCAGAAATGTCGAACATACCGGGACCCTTGCCTTCCCCTACAAGGGCCAGTCGCCAGGCATTCATCACGTTGCCCAGCTTGAGTCCTTTGTTCTCTATCCAGGCATGAACCAGTGTCTCTTGGTTAGCCAGTGAGAAGTCATCAATGGTCTGCAGATAGTCGCAGAGCTCTCCCAGTACCTGTGCCGAACCGAGCTCTTCTCCCTCTGACTTCTTCCAGCGCTTCTTTGCTGTCTTCTCATCGTAAGAGGTGGGAGCCTCGAAGAAGAATGAGCATAGGGGCCACAACTCCTTGACGAAGTTGACACGGTCCTTCATCATCTCGCACACCTTCACGATGCGCTCTAATGGCTCTGTTACACCGTGCTCGCGACAGATGGGCTCGAAGAGAAGGCCTATCTCCTTGGCCGACTTCTTCAGAATGTATTCGTGGTTGAACCAGATGCCCTTCTCGTAGGCAAACTTGGCACCAGCCTTCGAACATTTCTCGATGTCGAACGCCTGTACCAGTTCATCGAGCGTGAACATCTCCTGCTCTGTGCCGGGGTTCCAGCCCAAGAGTGCCAGGAAGTTGACTACCGCCTCAGGGAAATAGCCCTGTTCGCGGTAGCCGCTGCAGAACACCCTCTCGTGGGTCTTTGGGTCGATGGCATTCCAGTCAAGCGGGAATACGGGGAAACCGAGCCGGTCGCCATCGCGCTTAGAGAGCTTGCCCTTGCCGTCGGGCTTCAGCAGTAGTGGCAAATGGGCGAAGCGCGGCATGGTGTCCTGCCATCCGAAGGCTTTGTAGAGCAGCACATGGAGTGGGGCAGAGGGCAACCATTCCTCGCCACGGATGACGTGGGTGATCTCCATCAGATGATCGTCAACGATGTTGGCCAGATGGTAGGTGGGCAGTTCGTCGGCGCTCTTGTAGAGCACTTTGTCGTCGAGTATGTCGCTCTTCACACGAACTTCGCCGCGAATCATGTCATCGACCAGCACTTCCTCACCGGCATCAATCTTGATGCGCACCACATACTGAGTGCCATTGGCAATGAGACGCTCCACCTCGTCGGCAGGCATCGTCAGTGAGTTGCGCATCAGCATGCGGGTCTTGTTGTCGTACTGGAAATTCTCTATCTCTTCGCGCTTGGCATTAAGCTCTTCGGGTGTATCGAAAGCGATGTAGGCCTTGCCTGCATCGAGTAGCTGTTTGACATATTTCTTGTAGATGTCGCGGCGTTCGCTTTGGCGATAAGGGCCATACTGGCCACCAAAGGAAACACCCTCGTCGAATCGGATGCCCAACCACTGAAAGGCTTCAATGATATAGGCTTCAGCCTCGGGTACAAATCGGGTCGTGTCGGTGTCCTCAATGCGGAACACAAAGTCGCCGCCATGCTGGCGGGCAAACAAATAATTATACAACGCGGTGCGCACGCCACCGATGTGCAAAGGTCCTGTTGGACTGGGTGCAAAACGCACCCTTACTTTTCTGTCAGACATGATGTTTTATTTGTTTTGGCTGCAAAGTTAATAAAAATTCACAAGTAAATGCTCAGAATCTCCTTTTTTTTCTATAAATTTGCCACTGTTTTATAGATGAATCCCTATTTCTTCTGAATTATATCTTACAAAAACAATCATGAAACATGTAAATCTGATAGCCGAGCTGACATGGCGTGACGCATTGATACGTATTGCGTTCGTCTTGGTGTCAGTCGTCGTCATTGTGTGGTTGATGCCACGCGATACTCATAAGAGCTTCAAAATAGAGCAAGGCAAGCCGTGGCGTTATGCCGATTTTACGGCTCCCTTCGACTTCCCTATCTATAAGAGCGATGCCATCTTGAAGGCACAGTGCGACAGCGTGCTTCAGGACTTTGAACCCTACTACACGCTGAAGAGCGAGGTGGGAATCACAAAAGTGCGCGAGTTTCTGCAGATCTATAATAAAGAAACTAAAGGCTGGTCAACAGACTTCAAGAGCGTTGTCGCCAATCGGTTGATGTCGTTCTACGAAAGGGGCATTGTTGACACGAAGGAACCGGTAGGAGGTGAGAACGATACGACCCATCTCATCAGGGTCGTCAACGGGAAAATGGCGCAAAGTATTCACGTCAGGGAGACATTCACCCCTAAGCAAGCTTATGAAGCCCTGATTTCAGATGAGGCACTTGAACGGCATCGCGACCTGGTGTCGAACCTGAATTTGAACGATTTCATCGCGCCAAATCTGTTTTATGACAAGGAAAGAAGTGAGACCAGCATGCAGGAACTCATCAGTACTGTGCCCAAAGCAAGCGGAGTGGCACAACGAGGAGAGAAAATCATTGATAGAGGCACGATTGTAGATGAGCAGAAATACCTGATTCTGAATTCTTTCCTGAAAGAGAGCGAACGTCGTCAGCAGGGGGGCTCTAAACTATCAACTACGGTGATGGGCGAATTCCTCTATGTACTGTTGCTCATGACGGGCTTTACCCTGTTTCTCAGCATTTTCCGTTCCGACTATTTCGAACAGCTCCGCTCCGTGGGCATGATTTATTCGCTCATCGTACTCTTCTCGGTTGTGGCTTCGCTCATGGTGAGCCACAACTGGTTCCATGTGTTCATCATCCCCTTTGCGATGGTGCCCATCTTCATTCGTGTGTTCATGGATTCACGAACAGCTTTCATGGCGCATGTGGTGCTGGTACTGACTTGTGCCATCATCTTGCAATACCCCCATGAGTTCATTGCCGTGGAGCTCACTGCCGGACTGACTGCTATCCTGTCTTTACGCGACTTGTCGAGCCGTTCACAGCTGTTCTGGACGGCATTGATCGTTACCGTAGCCAGTTGCCTGATGGATGTTGCTATCGACCTTGTGCTGACAAACAGCCTGGCGGCTATCGACTTCAGTGACTATAACTACCTTATCGTGTGTGGCATAGCACTGTTCTGCACTTATCCTCTGCTCTATATCATGGAGAAAGCTTTCGGCTTTACATCGAACATTACGCTTATTGAGCTCGGCGACATGAACAAAGAACTGTTGCGCCGTATGAGTGAGGTGGCTCCAGGTACGTTCCAGCACAGCATACAGGTGGGCAATCTGGCTGCAGAAATAGCCCGTAAGATAGGTGCCAAGACACAGTTGCTGCGCACGGCTGCCATGTATCATGACATAGGAAAGATTCAGAACCCAATCTACTATACTGAGAATCAGTCGGGTGGTATCGATCCCCACGAACAGCTCAGCGATATTGACAGTGCACAGATGATTATCAGTCATGTGACTGAAGGCTTGAAACTGGCTGATAAATATAATCTGCCCGATGTGATTAAGTCGTTCATCTCAACGCATCACGGACTGGGTAAGGCAAAGTTCTTCTACGTTAGATACAAGAATGAGCATCCTGATGAGTATGTCGATGATTTGCAGTTCACCTATCCCGGCCCCAATCCTTTCACCAAGGAACATGCCATACTGATGATGGCCGATTCTGTGGAGGCTGCTTCGCGGTCATTGCCCGACTATACGGAACACAGCATCCGTCAGTTGGTTGACCGTATCATTGACGGGCAGTTGGCCGATGGCTTCTTCCGTGAATGTCCCATCACTTATCGAGACATACAGTATGCCAAGACCGTGCTCATAGAGAAGCTAAAGACTATCTATCATACTCGTGTGAGCTATCCCGAACTGAATAAATGAAACCAACAAAACCATATTAAAATGAAAAAACTACTAACATTTTGTATTGCCCTTATGGGCTCGTTTCTGAGCACCTTCGCTCAGAATGTCGTGGCTGACGAAGGCGCGTGGTGCTGGTTTGCCGATCCGCGCGCCCTGCACTATGAAAATGCCTCAGGCACAATCAATGCCACCTATATTGGTTATATAGATGTGCATGGCAACGTGAAAGCCACTCAGTACGACTGGGTGAATAAACGGAAGACTGATGTGCTCATTCGCAGCTATTTCCAGCCCGATGACCACAATAATCCAACGTTTATCGTGCTGCCCGACGAGCGTGTCATGATTTTCTACACCCGTCATACTGACGAGCCTTGCATCTGGTATCGTATCTCGCAGAAGCCAGGTGACATCACGGCACTTGGTGAGGAGAAACGTCTGGCTACGGCCAACAATACCACCTATCCGTCGCCCTTCATTCTGAGCGATGACCCGCAGCACATCTATCTGTGCTGGCGAGGCATTAACTGGCATCCCACAATAGCCCGACTGACCATGCCCGACGCAAATGACGACTGTCATTTCGATTTCGGCCCCAAGCAGATTGTACAGTCAACGGGCGCTCGTCCGTATGCCAAGTATCAGTCGAATGGCAAGGATAAGATTTTTGTGAGCTATACCACTGGCCATCCCGACAATGAGATGCCAAACTGGCTTTACTTCAACGTCATCGACATCAACAATGGCAATGGCCCCATTCTGCGTGACCTGAAAGGCAAGCAGCTCTCTATTATTAATAATGGCGTGTTCAATGTCAGCAAGACCGATTCTTATGCCAACAACTACCCTGCTACCATCGTGGACAAGTCGGCCAACATCCGTAACTGGGTATGGCAGATTGCGCTCGACAAGGACGAACACCCCGTCATAGCCTATACCCATATTGATGATGCAAAGACATCACATGTTTATTGGCATGCTCAGTGGAATGGCACTAATTGGGTGAACACCTGGGTGCAGTATGCCGGACATGCTTTCCACAAGAATTGGAACAGCACCGAGAAGTGCTATAGCGGCGGCATGGCACTCGACCCCGAAGATCCCAGTACACTCTATGTGTCATTGCCTGTCAAAGACGGACAGTATGCGAAAGACGGTGTGTATGAGATTTGGAAGTATGTAGTCAGTGGTGGCCAGGTGGTTGGCGGAAGCGAGACCTTCATTACTACCGCATCGACCAAGAATAACGCCCGTCCGTTTGTCATCCCAGGATCGAAGAACTCACCCATGCGTCTGGCATGGATGAATGGCGACTACTACTATTGGATTGTGAAGCAGGGCTACCCTCAAGGCTATCCCACCGCAATCCACTGCGACTACAACTGGCAGGAGGAACTGACCCAGGAACCAGGGGGATTAGACCATCTTCCATATATAGCCTTAGGCGCAGACAAGTCGGTAACCATCGGCTTTGCCATGAATACCTCGAAATATGAAGGAAATCTGCTGACCATCGACGGTGCGCAGCCGCTCACCTATGCCCTTGACGGTAGCAGTCAGTATCCTGTCATTACCATTGGCGATAAGACCTACAAGAGCCAGAACCGCCTGCTCACCAGTGATGACTGGGCTACACAGTCAACAGGAACAAGTGGTGATAACCATCCGACGAAGGTTCCCACCTGGGTGCTGACACTGACCTATGATGGCAAGACGCTGACCACCTATCGCAACGGACTTGTTGATCAGGTCATTGAGGCAGAAGGCATCGGTGGAGAGGTGAAGTACGAAAATACCAATAATAGTCAGGATGCTTCTTTCAATCATAAGGCGGTCTGCATTTTAAATGATTATGTCTGCCTTTCACCCATGACCGTCCAGACAAGAGTGAAGAGCGCTCAGGCTGAGATTGAGAAAGGGTTGGAGACTGCAGCACTTGAGGCGCTGACACTGCCTTCGGAGACTCGTACCGACCTGGTGCTCCCCACGCTCATACTGGGCAAAAGTATTTCCTGGAAGAGCAACAATCCGCAGGTGCTTTCGGATAATGGCATACTGACAGCTTTGAAGACCGATACTGAAGTGAAGCTGACTGCCACTTGTGGCACCAAGAGCCGCGATTTTGCTGTCAAGGCCCTGGCTCGCGACATCACAAAGAACCTGCGCTATGAGCAGACTGAAGTGCTGGACCAGACGAGTAATACCGCAACAGGCTTTGCCACAAACAAGTTCGGATTGGCCCCCGAGGGACTGCTGGAAGGGCTCCGCTCCTATACAGTCCTTGTGAACGTCAATGCCAAAAGCCTTTCAGGGCAGCCGCGCATCTATGACTTTGGCTCAGGCTCAGGCAACAGCCTTTTCTTGCGTGCCAATGGCTTGGCAGCAGGCATTAAGCTGAATGGCGGCACTACAACCATGCTGAGCGGTAAGACGGCACTGAAGGCCAATACCGACTATAAACTGGCAGTGAGCTATGATGCGGCTACACACACCACGCGAATATACATTGATGGCGTAGAAGATGCCTCTGGCACTCAAAATCAGAGCGAGCCCTACATGCTCTACGAGGTGAGCAAAGACACACGCAACTATATTGGCCGCACGCAGTGGTGGGACGGCAGCTATGCCAATGACAATCAGGACTTCCAGGGTACTATCAGTGAATTGCGCCTGTATGATGTGCAGCTCTCTCAGAAGGAAATCTGCCAGTTGCAGAATCTTCCCTATGAAGAGAAAGACCTTCCTACAGCCCTGCAGAATGGTGATTTCGAAGGCTCTTATTCTGTGATGCAGGGCAGTGGCGTGGCATCTGACCGTGCTATCTATCAACCCGAAGGATGGACGGTTGATTATGCAACGCCTAACGAGAACGACTTGACTGCACTGAAGGCGGGTGACTATTATTTTAGCAATTTCTTCGCATCGCGTCCTGCTCCATCGGCAAACAGTAAGCAGACCTACTGGGTGCGTCAAAACTGGGGAACCAGTACCATCACACTGAAGCAGGAGCTGCGACTGCCTGAAGGACAATATGAACTGGCGGCAGATGTGTGGAAAAGTGGAATGGGTGGCGATGCCATCATCACTGTGATACCTGAAGG
>JAEEPT010000135.1 GCA_016284895.1 Prevotella sp.
CTTCTTGTACTACTTCACTGTCTATGTAAATCTTTCAAAGAACTCTTCTCTATGTGCTCTGCGCGTTTTTTAGCGCGAAAGCGGATGCAAAGGTACAACTTTTTTGCAAACCGCCAAAGACTTTCAGGAAAAAATTTTCAAAAACATGCATTTTTTATCATCGTCTTGACAAGAATCAAGACATCCGGACGCCATCTGGCACTGTCACAAGCGTTCCGGACACTGACAGCGGCACTGTCATAACGAAGCCTAATACACCTTATTATATATAAAGGAGAGATAAGGGATAATATTTAAATATGAATTCGGATTAACGTAGTAAACCCAAAGAGGCTTCTCCATTCAAGTAATTCCTCAAACAGAGAAGCCTCCAAGGTATTTGATTCCCTCTAAAAATTAGTCTCTGGAAGATCCCAGAATGCGCAAGAGATAGAGGAATAGATTGATGAAATCAAGATAAAGCGAAAGTGCGCCCAACAATGCCAACTTCTGCATAGTCTCTCCTGCATCGGGAGCCTGCATGAGCATCTCCTTAATTTTCTGAGAGTCATAAGCAGTAAGGCCAACAAACACCAACACGCCAATATAGCTGATTACCATATTCATGCCGGAACTTTTGAGGAAGATGTTCACAATGGAGGCGATAATCAGACCTATCAGTGCCATGAAAAGCATGCGTCCCCACGAAGTGAGGTCTTTCTTAGTGAAATAGCCATAGGCCGCCATCACGGCAAAAGTAATTGCCGTAATCAGGAACACATTCACAATAGATGTGGAAGTGTAAACCAAGAAAATAAATGACATTGTGGCTCCATTCACCACGGAATAGAGTACAAACATCAGTGTGGCTACAGGCAGAGAGAGTTTATTGATGGCTGCCGACAAGCCGAAGACTAATGCTAACTCGCCGATAATCAATCCC
Source organism: Prevotella sp. (assembly GCA_016284895.1). GTDB lineage: Bacteria > Bacteroidota > Bacteroidia > Bacteroidales > Bacteroidaceae > Prevotella. The sequence goes on from JAEEPT010000135.1 coordinate 923, forward strand.
CAAAGAACAGCCGAGTTGGTAAAAATCATCTCCAAAAGGGCTGGTGATGTGGCCACATAATATGAGGTAAGTCCTGTGATGACCATAGCCAAGGCCATCCACAGATATACCTTACGCATCAGCACAGGGAAGGCTAATGACGATTGTAACTGCTCTTGACGAGATAATGAATTGTAATTTAATTCTTCGTAATCCATAGTTCAAACATATTCTTTTGTTAATACGAAGCAAAGATATGGAGAAAAAGAAGATACGACGAAATAATAAGACAATTTTTAATATAAAAAAATAAAAAAGCTGCTATTTTCTGCTCTTGGGGAACGTATCCTCCGACAGTTCCTTAAAGAAATCGTGCTTCAAGATAATGCTAATTTGTTTTAGAAGATTCACATTGATATCGGCCCGCTTAAAGATATCATATACATTCGTTCGCTCACACGGAATCTGTTCAGCCAACCACTTTGCGGAGCGGTGCTGAGAGAAAAGTACTGTTTTAATTCTATTACCTATCTTCTCCATAAACTTTATAAAGATTAACGGACGCAAAATTACTGCAATTTCAGCGTTTACCAAAATGAGAAACACGAATGAGATAGACATAAGGGATGTTTTGACGAACAAAACATTCAATTTGCGAACAAAAGGGAGAAAAAAAACAGTTATATATAAGGGATTTGGACTTGCCTCAATGAAGTCGAGACAAATCGACGGTAAAGATATGTGAAAACTTCATGGCTCCCTGATCGGAAAGATGATCAGAATCAAAGAAATCGTTGCCTTTGAACCGTTTGTCACAGGAGTAATCGGCTCTCACAGCGCCATACTCATTGCAACAGCTGTCAATCATCTCACTCACCAACTTTAGCTGTCGCGCATCTGCCTTACGGGTATAGTCAGCACAGACAGGTGTTTGCAGCAAGACCAAGCGCACTTGTCGCTGCTGGCACCAATGTGCGATAGAGTCTAAAAAAGAACGGTTGCGATGAGTATTCTTCCAATCCACGAAATGATGCTCTCGAACATTCTCATAAAGGAAATCATCGGGATTGCGTTCCGCTACTACATAGTTATTCCCCCACCCTAAACTGTCACACTGATGTCCTGTATTTTGGAAATGCCATCTCACTTTCTGCCAAAGATATGACATATTTGACAGTTCAAATCCGTATTTCGACCATGCTGAATGGGCATCATAGCCCATGTACAACTGATAATAGGTGACACGTGCTGGCTCGTCGTCCTCCATCGGTGTGTCGAAAAGACAAGAATTGTCTGCCACCAAAACGATGCGTCTCAGGTTAGGACAAACTTCAGCATAGCGCTTCAAAAAAAAGAAATCGTGCTCCAGACGCTGTGACACATTGCTCAGATTGAACACACTATCACTCATAGTTGAAGGCACTAAGGCAAAATAGGCATGCGAATTGCCTAAAATAAGCGTATGCACCCGATGACCGTTCTCCCACATCCATGCATCCTTATATTTATAGGTATTAGGCAGAGAACGCACATAGCCTTCAACAAATATCAGCAGTCCGATGAAGGGGAGCAGAAAGAGAATGGAGCGGAACACAAACTTCTTCATAGGCATCAGAACTGGAAATAAATGAATGTCTGTTCTTCGCCACGCCCGAAGAAGACAAGGAAGAGCACCAAGTAATATATAGCCCAGCGAACCACCTGATAACGGCCGACGACTAAGCCTTCAAGTTGCAAAGGACAGAGCCGATCGCGCTGTACCCACTCGACACCCAGCATCATGGCACAATAGAGCAAGGCCACCTTCCCGTGCTGTAAGCCGCTAAGACTGAAAGACGGAAGCGTAGTGAACAGCCGTGTCAGATAGTCGCAAGCCTCAGCGAGCGTGGCTGATCGGAAAACAATCCACCCGATGGCTACCAACAAAAAGGTGAATATGATACGCGGAATGCTACGCCAAGTAGGTGTGTCGGACTGATGAGATTTCTGATTAGCACCTAACCATCGACCAATGGTCAACAAACAGGCATTATAGCCTCCCCATGCTACATAGGTCCAATTAGCTCCATGCCAAAGTCCACTTAGCAAGAACACGATAAACACATTCAGCATGGTCCGAGCACTTCCCTTTCGACTTCCTCCCAATGGGATGTAGAGATAGTCTCGGAACCAGGTCATCAGCGAAATATGCCAGCGCCGCCAGAATTCTCCTATGCTTCGTGAAAAATATGGCAGTCGGAAGTTCTCCATGAGCTTGATGCCGAACAACTTAGACACACCGATGGCTATGTCGGAATAGCCAGAGAAGTCACCGTAAATCTGAAAGGTGAAAAGCAACATTCCTGCTATGAGCGTCAACGCGTCAGCTTCGGCATAGTTCTCCCAAATGAGGTTGACGGCTACAGCGCAATTATCTGCCACTACCATTTTCTTGAAAAAGCCCCAAAGCATGCGCCGCAAACCATCTACGGCCTCATCGTAGCGGAATGTTCGGGCTCCCAACATCTGTGGCAGCAGATGTGTGGCCCTTTCGATAGGACCTGCCACTAATTGCGGGAAGAATGCGATATAGGCGAAGAATGCCACCACATCTTTTGTGGCATGAAGCTTTCCCCGATAGACATCAATGGTATAGCTCAAAGACTGAAAAGTATAGAAACTGATGCCAACTGGCAAAATCAATCGAAGAGTCGGCACATCGAGCGAATAGCCAACTTGAAGGAACAGATGCTGCAGGTTCTCTACAAAGAAGTCATAATACTTGAAAGTGCCCAAAATGCCAAGATTCAGAATGATATTCGAGGCGACGACAGCCTTCCGATGCTGCGTGCGCTCCAGCCACAGTCCACTGGCAAAGCTTGATAGTGAAGTGATGAGAATCAATATCAGAAAACGCCAGTCCCACCATCCATAGAACACATAGCTTGCCACCAACAGACAAAGATTCTGCCACCGTAAATGTCTCCCCAACAGCCAATAAACTGCAAAAACGATGGGAAGGAAAACGAAAAATGCGACAGAAACAAATGACATAATCAGCAGAAACGATTAATCAGATCCACCACAGCATCTACCTCCTCATGCGTCATCGCCTGATGGCAAGGAATGCTCAGTTCTTGAGCATGAATCTGCTCAGTTACTGGCAGCGACAACTGATTCCACGAACGATAGCAAGCCTGCTTGTGCGGAGGTATGGGATAGTGAATGACCGTCCCCACCCCATTCTCACGGAGATACCGCTGTAATTCATCACGATGCTCGCAAAGCAAAGGGAAGATGTGATAGACACTCTCCGATTTCCCAGGCAAATGTACCAGAGGATTGGAGATGTGCTCAAGATAGTAGTCAGCAATTTGCTGACGACGGGCATTGTCGGCATCAAGATACTTCAGTTTCACGTCAAGTACTGCGGCCTGAAGTTCGTCAATACGCGAATTACGCCCCACATAGTCGAAGACATATTTCTGCGAAGCGCCATAATTGGCAATACTGCGGATGGTGGCTGCCAACTGTTCATCATCGGTAGTCACTGCCCCTGCATCGCCAAGGGCACCGAGGTTTTTCCCCGGATAAAAGCTATGAGCAGCCACATGGCCCAATGAGCCAGTTCTCTTCCGCTCGCCATCAGGCATTCTGCACCCATGTGCCTGCGCATTGTCTTCTATGATTTTCAGATTGTATTGTCGGGCCAACTGAGCTATCTTCTCCGTAAAAGCACAACGCCCATAGAGGTGAACCACCATGATGGCTCGAGTACGTTCTGTGATGGTCTGCTCTATCAGCCGGTCGTCAATCTCGAACGTATCAAGTCGCGGCTCCACCAAGACAGGAGTCAAGCGATTCTCAGTGATTGACAGAATGGAGGCTATATAGGTGTTGGCAGGAACAATGACTTCATCGCCCTCTTTCATCACTCCTTGCTCCATGTAGGCTCTGAGAACGAGTGTCAAGGCATCTAATCCGTTAGCTACGCCAACGCAATGACTCGTTCCGATATAACGAGCATAATTCTGTTCGAAGCGCTCTGTAGCCTCACCTTTCAGATACCAACCGCCATCGATGACACGACCGACAGCCTGATGAATCTCGTCGGCATGCATCTCAGTGATGCGCTTCAAGGGCAAGTAGTCTATCATCATAGTGTCCATTCATAAGTATCGTAACAAATGGCACGACCACCGAAGCCCTCTTTCTGCGCTACCAATCCTTGGTTGAGGATAGAGCCATCGCCTTCAGTAGAACGTCCGAAGTCAAGATACTGATAATAAGGGAAGTCCTCATACATGGCTCGCTCATAGATGGCATCGACTGCGCCCACTTCTTTTCCTTCGGGAGTGGAAGAGCAGTACTGTCCGTGAAGCACTTGTGGCGAGAGATAGAACGTGAGGCCTGCCACTACGCTACCTTTATAATAGGCATTGTATTGCACGATATGGTGTGGGAACCGTGAGTGAAGCAGCTCTATCTCCTCAACCGTATGAACGGGCCGCACACCATGACGATCAGCGAGATTATTCTCCAGCACAGGCCAGAAGGCTCGGAAATTATCCTCACGTTTCACCTCCACCCCATTCACCTTTGAGTTGCGCAGTCTTCTCCGCCGGTCTTTCCTCCAGCGGAGGTGTTGCTGCATGAAGATGACCGTTCCAATGTCGCGTGAGACGATACGCGCCTTGCATATCCAGAACAGCGGATAGAGATCCTCCTCAGCAGCATGCTGGTGATAGACCCAAGGCACTGGCTTATAGACTACCCGCTTAATGCCTGCGGCCTTGAGCCATTCGTTCAACTCGATGAAGAGCTGAATCACGTCGGCAGCCGTCACGTCAATGCTCATCACCAGACCACCATAAGTGAGTCCCTGATGGGAATAGAGCGTATCGCCCACGATATTGGCTGGCAGGACCGAATGTAGATGATTGCCCACATAGAACATGAGCGAATGGTCCTTGAAACGATCGGCATGATAATCCATGTAATCGCGATAGAACAGGAAAGTCGCATTGCGCGCCTTCGCCACATAGCGGTCCCAAGCGAGTTTATCGGATGGTGTATATCGTCTTATTTCGAACATCCCACGTACTTTAAGAATTCATCGTACTCATAGATATAGTCATCTTCCTCATAATGCTCAGAAGCCAAAACCAAACAGACGGCACCCGACGAGAAATCGTCGAGTGTACGCCATGTATTGGTATCTATGAGTAGTCCCTGCCACGGATGATTGAGCAACACGGTCTTTCGTTCATACCCATTATCGAGTGTGACGTGAAATGATCCGCTAAGCGCGATGACCAGCTGTTTCAGCTGCTTGTGAGCGTGTCCGCCCCTACTCTCTCCAGCCGGCACATCATAGACCCAGTAAGCGCGCTTGATGTCGAACGGCACCTTGTCTAACTCTTCGGCAACGGTCAGATTGCCTCGTGGGTCCTCAATCTTGGGCAGGTCTATCAGCTTAATGTCTAAGGTCGGCATAGGGTTCAGTTCCTAATACTGTCTTCGCCAAGCGCTTGGCTTTGTCACGAAGAGCATTTACGTCATCACCTACCTCTCCGTAGCACAGCACCACGCCCATGCGACGGCCCTTGTGGGCTTCGGGCTTACCGAAGATGCGAATACGAGTGCGGTCTTCGTTCAGTGCATCGGTGAAGTTGTATTCCAACGGTTCGCTGCTCTCTTTCGGTGAGAGCACAACGGCTGATGCACCGGCATGCTCCAGATGAATGCCTGCGATAGGCAGTCCCATCACTGCACGGAAATGGAGCTCGAACTCAGAGAGGTTGGTGGTATGGCCAAGGGTCACCATGCCCGTATCGTGCGGACGTGGTGACAGTTCAGAGAAGATGACCTCGCCCTGCTTGGTCAAGAAGAACTCCACGCCCCAGATGCCTGCACCGGTCAAAGCCTTCGTCACCTTGTCGGCCATCATCTGAGCCTGCTTCAGGGCCTCATCACTAATCTTATAGGGCTGCCAAGACTCACGATAGTCACCACCCTTCTGCACATGTCCGATAGGCGGACAGAAGATGGTGGGCCAGCCATGCTGCTGAGTGACAGTGAGCAAGGTGAACTCAGAATCGAAATCAATGAATTCCTCAATAATCACTTCCTTCACATCACCACGCGAGCCTTCCATTGCCTCCTTGAATGCCTGTTCCAGCTCATCGTCGTTGTGGACATAGCTCTGACCATGACCTGACGATGACATCAAAGGCTTCACTACGCAGGGGAAGCCAATCTCGTCGGCAGCCTTCTTAAACTCTTCGAAGGTCTTGGCATAGAAGTACTTAGCAGTGCGCAGGCCCAGTTCCTTAGAAGCCAGATCACGAATGGCGCGACGGTTCATCGTGTAGTTCACTGCACGAGCCGACGGTGTGACCTGAATGCCCTCTTCCTCAAACTTGAAGAGTCGCTCGGTACGTATGGCCTCAATCTCTGGCACAATGATGTCGGGCTGATGCTTGCGGACCACTGCCTCAAGCGCATCACCGTCAAGCATAGAGAACACTTCGCGTTCGTCGGCTACCTGCATGGCAGGAGCATCGTTGTAACGATCGCAAGCAATTACATACTGGCCGGCCCTTTTGGCGGCAATCACGAACTCTTTGCCCAGTTCGCCTGAGCCTAATAATAAGATTTTCTTCATATTTGCATCGGGTTGATCATTTGCCATTCTGGTGTGACGGCAAGCTTCCTAATACAGTTATCAATTACTGACATTGTTTGTTCCTGCGATTCTCCCCGCTTATGGGCTATCTCGTTGAGCGACAAGCGCGGCTCGCCGAACAAGCCGTAGTAGCTGACAACGGCCTGCTCGTCCTCGGGATAGAGAAGGGCGAGGAGATGCTCCATCTGGTGTTCCTGCTCGTGAGTGGCTCCTTCGTAGGCCAGTTTGACGAGGTAGGAATGGAGAGATTGAGAGATGGTATCCATAGTTGGGGGACGCGACAAAGTCGCATCATACGAAAACGAGGGCGGCATAAGAGACCATGCCGCACACAGTGATTAGCGGTTCTGATACATGTTATCGTAGTACTTCTGGTAGTCGCCAGAGGTGACATTGTCGAGCCACTCCTGGTTGTCAAGATACCAACGAACGGTCTTCTCAATGCCTTCCTCGAACTGGAGAGAGGGTTCCCAGCCAAGTTCCTTCTGGAGCTTCGTTGAGTCGATGGCATAGCGCAAGTCATGACCGGCGCGGTCGGTAACGTAGGTGATGAGATCGAGGTCTTCACCCTCCTTACGCCCCAGCAGACGGTCAACGGTCTTGATGACCACCTTGATGATGTCGATGTTCTTCCACTCATTGAAGCCACCGATATTATAAGTATCGGCTATCTTGCCCTCATGGAAGATGAGGTCGATGGCACGCGCATGATCCTCTACGAACAGCCAGTCGCGCACATTGAGTCCCTGTCCATAGACAGGAAGTGGCTTGCGGTGACGGATGTTATTAATAAAAAGAGGTATGAGCTTCTCAGGGAACTGATAAGGACCGTAGTTGTTCGAGCAGTTGGTCACAACCACAGGCATGCCGTAGGTGTCGTGGAAGGCGCGGACGAAGTGATCGCTCGATGCCTTCGAAGCGCTGTAGGGCGAATGAGGATTGTACTTCGTGGTCTCCAAGAAGAACTTGTCGCCGTAAGCCAGATGATGCTCAGCTGAAGAAGCCGTCGTAGTGAACGGAGGCTCGATGCCGTCGGGGTGAGTGAGTTCCAGTGCGCCATACACCTCATCGGTTGAGATGTGGTAGAAGCGCTTGCCCTCATACTTCTCCGGCAGGCTCTCCCAATACAGTTTGGCAGCCTGCAGCAGCGAGAGCGTACCCATCACGTTGGTCTTAGCAAACGTGAAAGGATCTTTAATAGAGCGATCCACATGGCTCTCGGCAGCCAGATGGATGATGCCATCTACCTTTTTGTCCTGCATCAACTTGTAGAAGGCATCGAAGTCGCAAATGTCCATCTTCACGAACTCATAGTTGGGCTTGTTTTCCACATCTTTCAGATTAGCCAAGTTGCCAGCGTAGGTCAGCTTGTCGAGATTGATGATGTGATACTCAGGATACTTGTTCACGAAGAGGCGCACCACATGGCTTCCAATAAAGCCTGCACCGCCGGTAATTACGATTGTACGTTTCATATTATACCTTATTTTATTTATAATCTCCTAATGTTATAACTTCACAATCAGTGAATTTATTGCCTTCTATGGTCAATCTTATCAATGTCCGTTCCTTGTGCCATCCCTGCATGCCTGCTGCTCCAGGATTGATGTGCAGCATGTTCAGCGTTTTGTCGAACTGTACTTTCAGTATGTGAGAGTGACCGGCAATGAAGAGCTGAGGAGGCTTACTATAGAGCAATCTGCGCACCGAAGGGTCGTAGTTGCCAGGATAGCCGCCTATATGCTTGATGAGCACGTCAACATCCTCGCATTTGAAACGGTTCAGTTCGCGATACATGAGTCGCAGATCACCTCCGTCGCAATTGCCACAGACAGCCCTAAATGGGCGAAAAGCCGCCAGTTTCTCAGCCACTTCCACCGAGCCGATGTCGCCTGCGTGCCATATCTCGTCGCAAGGCTCGAAATAATGGAGGTATTTGGGATCCCAATAGGAATGAGTATCGCTGATGATGCCGATTTTTTTCATTTCAGTAAGTGGTGATAATTCAGACTTTGAGTTTTTTGCGCACGAAGTCGGAGATGATTCTTACTGTCTCGGCTATGCCGATGGCACTGGAGTCAATGCAGAGATCGTAGCTCGTGGCATGCCCCCATTGCTTACCCGTGAAGTAATTATAGTAGTTGGCACGTTCTCGCTCGCCGTTTTCTATCAGTTTCATCGCCTCTTCACGAGCTATTCCTTGCTTCGTTGCCACATTTTCTATTCTGAAGTCAAGCGATGCCGTGAT
>JAEEPT010000136.1 GCA_016284895.1 Prevotella sp.
CAGCATAGCATCGCCTGTGAACCTGGCACCCTACCTCTCTCGCAACCCGCTGCGCTGGACTTCCAAGAAACTCAGCATGCAAACACGCTACGGCGAGGAATTTACCTTCGAAGCCGTGATAGAGAACCTGAGTGGCAAATCCAAGCGCTTCTCCCTCGAGGGACTGCCTATATGGATTACCGCTTCCCAGTACAATGGTGTGGTAGGTCCACTCAGTGAACAACCTATCACCTTCACCATCTCGCCTTATATCAATATTGGCGACTTCGACGAGGTCATCTACCTCACCACTGAGGACGAAATGAATGAACCGCTTCCGCTGAACATCAAGGTTCGCGGCGAGGCACCTGATTGGGCTGTGGATGACTTGTTGTTGCAGGATAATATCACCATGAGCATCATCGGACAAGTCTATGTCAACGCTAATATATCGCATGACAAGGAAGATATGCTAGCCGCCTTCAACAGCGACCACCGTTTGTTGGGCGTCACGCACCTCGACTATGATGCCACGGGCACTGGCAACGACGGACTGGCTTATCTTACTGTCTATAACAAAGACCGCAACCCTGTCGAACTCTTCTTCGAATTCTACGATGCCTCTACGGGCAACATCCACAGATTGTTACCGAAGTTAACAGGAGGAAATCGCTTGGTATTCAAGTGCGATACTGTCATTGGCAGCACCACCGACCCTCAGCTGTTCTTCACCAACAACTATGTGGTGCAGACCATTCAGCTGCAAAAGGGATGGAACTGGGTATCGTTCCATGTAACTCCAAGGGAAATGAAGATTAAGGAACTGCTGAACAACGCCACCAACTGGGAGGTTGGCGACGGAGTGGAAGCCGACAAGGCTGATGGCAGCCAGTACCTGATTACCTACAAGTCCGAAGAAACCGAAGACGGAGACTCCACAGTGGTAAACTACCTCTGGGACTATGGCGACAGCATCGTCAGCTTCGACTCTCGTCTCATGTACCGTATCTATTCAAACAGCGATAAGCTGGCATACGTGGAAGGCTATATTAGTCCTGAGGGAATCACAGTACGAAAGGGATGGAACCGCATAGGCTACGTTTCCGACCTCAACCTGCCTATTGGTACTGCCATGTCCATCTATGCCGAATCAGGCTCCAACGGCGACATCATCAAGAGCCAGAGCGAGTTTGCCGTACTCTCCGTGGATGCCTTTGGCAACAAGCAGTGGAAGGGTACGCTCAAGTACCTGCGCGTTGGCGAAGGATATATGCTCAAGCGCAACGCCGACAGCGAAGTCACCTTCAACTATCCAATATATAAGTCGAACACCCGCTATGGCGGCGAGTCATATACCAAACGTGCAGAGCCTGCTTTCCAGAATAACAGCGGCACGAGCATGACCGTCGTAGCAATGGCTGAAGGAGTGGATGTTGAGTTTGGCGACCGTCTTACTGTCTTTCAAGGCGCAGAGGTTTGCGGCGTAGCTATAGCCGACGAGCAGGGTGTGTTCTATCTGAATGTGGGAGCGCATGAGCCTAACGGAGCCGAAGACAAGCTTGGAACCAACGAGTCTCTCAGCTTCATGCTGGAACGCGGCGATGAAGTGGTTGCCGTTACCAACCGCAGTCAGATGCGCTTCGTTCCGAATGCATCTCACGGCACACCAGACGAGCCAACTGCCATCAACTTCACTAATGCCAACGCCTTCGATTCCGACGGCTGGTACACGCTGAATGGCATCAAACTGAGCAAGCAACCTCAGCAACGAGGTGTGTATATCCACAATAACGAAAAAGTCATTATCAAATAATCAACAAGAATGAAGAAGAACATCTTTTATATGTTGTTGCTCACAGCCCTCACCTTCATGGTGGGGAGCTGTAGCGACGATGATGAGTCAACAGAGCCAACAGAGCCGATAGTTGAAACGCCTGTATATTTAAAGCCAGGAACAGATGTACGCCCCACCAATTGGATAGCCCCTGATGCCTCGCTCTTCGAACTCCGAATGACGGTGCAGGTGGAGCTCGGCGATACACTGGCTGCCTATCAGGGCGAACAAGACTTGATGTGTGCCACTATCGACGGGGAAGTGCGTGCCGTGACAATTCCCCACAAGACGGGCAAAACTATTTACTATCCCCTCTTCATCTTGGACAACAGAACAGGCGGAACAGTCAGTCTGCATTACTACTGCGACCGTCTCCACCGCATCTACACCATCACCAACTGGTCAAACTTCACACCCTCTGCCGCTCCTACAGGCAAGAGCGGCATCTACCGTCCGTGTTTCACAAATGAATATATGAAATGATAGGTGTCCGTTAAAAATGCCGAAGGCATGAAAGAATACAGGCAGACGGTGAAGTGCGAAGCACGGAAACCCTGCTAAGCACACAGTCAATAGGAACCCCAAGGGGGTGACGGAGCCATTTGCCTGCTTATCCGTCGTACCTTCGGCACTCTGTTTACCTTGATACACATAGCAGGGGTTCCACTACGCTTCACCACCTGCCTGTGTTCTGTCGTCCTTTCAGGACTTGCCAAGCCCTACATGTGTTTTTACTTAACTGAGTCCACTTTTTAAAGTGGACTCAATACTTAATACGTAATGCAAACAGACTCTACTGGCTTCAGACGGAGGAGAAATGAGTTGTCAGTTCGCCTTTTCAGTATGGTACGTTTGCCAGTAGCATGATGCCAGACTGTCACCTTTTGAGGCTGATCCTGAAGTCTAAAAGTAACATCAGTGTCGTGGTTCTCCTTATTTGCTATGTAGAAAAGTTCCTGTTCGCTGAGATGTCTGTGCGTGTGAACCACTGATTCGTCACCTTGTTTTATTAAAATGGGTCGAGGAATGGATTCGCCCGATTGCAAAATGGGAACTCCTGCTGCTTTCCATTCGTCTATCAGTTGTCGTGACTTATCTGTAACCATTGCGCCTTTGGACATCACTAAGGCTTTATATGCTATACCGCCTTCTGTCACCAATTGATTTCCTCGCACCTTCAATAATTTTAGTGCATCTCCCGTGCAGGCATCCCAATCAAGACCTTCCAGTCCTTTTGGCAATCGGTTGGTAATAATCTTCATGGGAATGTCATCACCCAGATACACCAAAACATCTGGAGCTGCCACACCGTGGCGTAACAGCACCATCGAACGTGCAGCCTGCTGCCATATAGATTTCATGTCCTCCCATTTCGGGTTGCTACGGTTGATAGCGTATTCGCGACCAGCAATGTAGGGAGTGCTGGTCGTTGGGTCATTGAGTCGTATAGCTGATTGTGGATACGGAATATGGGGCGTGGCACACACTACAAACTCCTGTGCACCCATCGATAGGGCAATGTTGCACACACGTAGCAAATCAGCTGGCGTATCCTTGTATTCGCAGTCGGTCATGGCCTCTGCTGATGCAATGGGTTTACCATAAAGATGGGCTGCACTCGAACAGTCTTTTATGTCGTAAGCACCATCGCGCTGATACGTCCAAAACTCTCCCTGAGGCTTTTCCACAGCTTGTTTCACGCTGATGGCATCACCCGTGATGCACAGCGCATTGCCAATGGCTTGGGCGGTGAAAGTCATGCCACTCTCTGTGGCACGTCGTTGGAACGTACCGAAATAGTTGTCTCGCAGGCAGTCGGCAATGGTCAGGCGATAGTCGTAGAGCACCTGTGCGGTTTTCTCTTTCGATGCTATGATATATCCAGCGAGGACAGGCAGCCAAGGGGTGAAGTCATAGCCGCGACGTGTGCGAAACTCCTCCAGCATCCGTGGCGTCCAGTTTTGCGAACCGCCCTCGTGGGAATCCATTGTGATACCTTGCACCATAGGTCCGATACTGTCGAGAATCACCTTGACATATCTGTCCCAGTGTAGGTTGGCAGCCTCTGCGGAAAGCTTGTCGCATTCATATCCCAACAAGTTTTCCCTTCCATGTTTTGATTTAGCACCTGTAAGAACAGCAGCCAGTCGGATAATCGTCCATTCGCAATTGGGAGCCATCCATCGTAGATGATTGCCATCAACCTTGTCCGTCAAATCTATGATGTCGTTGGGATTGATGATTTCTTGGGGTGTGTATTGTGGGGTATGCTCCCCCTCGGCAAAGTCGCTCTGCAAAGCAACACGTTCCTCCCAACAGTCGAGCAGAGCCTCCTCGCCAACGCTCCACTCCCGAATGTCGCCTGATGCATTGCCTTCATAGTCGAGAGTCCCGTTGCTATGTTTGATACGCCAGTATTTGCCCTTTGTTGCAGGAAAAGCATTTGTGCGCAAGGGATATACACCCTGACTGCGATACATGGGTTGCAGCGTCAGTACATCATGCCACTTCAAGCTGTCGTCGCTCACCTGCAATGTACCCACATCGGGCAATGTCTTGAAACCATAGCCAGAAAAGCTGTTATGTTCATCCACAAGACCAGGTCCCTGCATAGCACCGTTGCGTCCTTTTCCTTGGGGCACATAGCGAGCCGTTATGTGACGCATCTGCCCGTCATCGCAATAGGGAAAAGCCAATACTGCAATATCCTTCACGTATCCCTCAGGACCATTGATAGCTGGTAAATCCACCGAAACCTCCTTGCCGCCTGTCACTCGCAGCTTAGCGCAAGCCACCCGTTGCATGGCATGGTCGGCATCAATCCATCTGCCACCAGCACAATAGCCATTGGAAATATTTATTTCAAACGACAATCCCACACGTCGTGCCTCACTGGCTGCAAAGCGCAGGTGATGCCACCACTCAAGACTGAAACCCTCATCGGGCATTCCGCTGGGCAGGTTCTTGGCATTTCTATGGTTCTGGTCATAATAAACCACACCTCCGAATCCAGCCTTGCTCAGTTCCTCCACATCAGCCGTGATGCCTTCGTCAGTCGTATGCTCATAGCCGAAGAACCACCATGTCTTCACACGATAGTCGTCAGTTGGGTTCTTCCACAGTTGTTGCAACGTCTGTGCATGAACCGCTACAAACGAGCCTACCGCCATCAAAACGGTCGTCAGCATTCGGTGAAGATATTTGATTACTTTGCTCACGTTTCAAGTATCGTTTATAGGTCCTAAATGTTTCAAGTATTTATTTGCAAATATACGAAAAATCCTCCATACCACGACGGTACGGAGGATTCTTTCTGGGGGGATAGTAAAATTAAAAAGTAAAAATTAAAAAGTAAAACCCAAAGTGGAAATCTAACACATTTTTAATTTTTTAATTAATAATTGTTAATTTTAAACGAATGGGTTCTCAGTAGGGTAGTAGTTGCCCTTAGGGAAGTTGTAGTCTATCTCTTCCACAGGGATGCCCATGTATTTCAGCACCTCCCAAAGATATTTTCCTGCATGCTCAAACATCACTGCTGCATGGTGAGGATAGTGCTTCTCAATGAGTACATGACGATAGAAACGACTCATGTTCTTGATGCCAAAGGTTCCAATTGAGCCAAATGAGCGTGTGGCTACTGGCAGAATCTCACCCTGTGCAATATATGCACGCAGTTTGGTGTCGGCGGTGGATTGCAGGCGATAAACGGTGGCCTTTCCTGGTTTCAAGTCGCCCTCCAGTGTGCCGTTGGTCACCTCTACAGGCAATGCACGCGCCATGATTCGCTGGAAGCACATCTGGCAGTTGCATACCTTCGAAGAGGCAGTGTTTCCGCAATGGAAGCCCATGAAAATCTCTTTGTCGGTATAGCTGTCGCACTCAAACTGCTTGCCTTTGATGCTCTGCTCGTACATGTCCTTTGGCACAGAGTTGTTGATGTCGAGCAAGGTGACAGCATCCTGAGTGATGCAAGTACCGATAAACTCCGACAAAGCGCCATAGATATCAACCTCACAAGCCACAGGGATGCCTCTACCCGTCAGGCGGCTGTTCACATAGCAAGGAACGAAGCCGAACATCGTCTGGAATGCAGGCCAACACTTGTTTGCCATTGCCACGAACTGACGTGAGCCTTTGTGAGCTTCAATCCAGTCGGTCAGCGTGAGTTCATACTGAGCAAGTCTTGACAGCACGGAAGGAATCTTGTTGCCAGTTCCCAACTCTGCAGCCATGTCCTTCACCACCTCGTCGATGCGTGGGTCGTTCTGGTGCTTCTGGAATGCCTCCAGCAAGTCGAGCTCGGAGTTCTCCTCTATTTCCACGTCGAGGTCATAGAGGGCACGGATAGGAGCGTTGCAAGCGAGGAAATTGTTAGGGCGTGGACCGAAGCTGATAATCTTGAGGTTCTGCAGGCCGACGATGGCACGAGCGATAGGTACGAACTCATGAATCATGTCTGCGCACTCACCTGCATCACCCACTGGCTCCTCAGGAATATAGGCACGTGTCTTGCGGAGAGAAAGCGCTTGGCTGGCATTCAGCATACCGCAATAAGCATCTCCACGACCGTCAATCAAGTCCTCCTGAGTTTCCTCGGCAGCGGCACAGAACATGGTTGGGCCTTGGAACCAGTCGGCTATCATGGTTTCAGAAATCTCTGGACCGAAATTGCCCAGATAGACACACAGAGCATTGCATCCAGCCTTCTTCACATCCTCAAGAGCCTGCTGAGCGTGAATCTCGCTTTCGACGATACAGATAGGGCACTCATAGATGTCGGCTGAGCCATATTTCTCTACATACTTGGCTATAACAGCTTTGCGACGGTTAACAGCCAGTGACTCTGGAAAACAGTCGCGACTTACTGCGACGATTCCAATCTTGATTTTTGGTACGTTGTTCATGTTAGAATAATTAAAGTTAAGTGATATAAATTATATAGTTTAACGTTTAAAGTTTAAAGTTTAACGAAGTTAGTTCGTGAAGATAAGAACAAAGGACATGCCTGTACCTTGTAAATTGTACTTTGTACTTTTTGTGATTTTTCACTTTTCACTTACTTGGTCACCTCCGGCTCGAAATGAAGTTTAAAATTGACACGTAAAATTTTTTTAAAATTCTAAATATTAATTCTAAATACAATTTCAAACGAAGCGCCCCATATACTTTTAAATCCTTTAAATCCCTGATTGGCTTTTCACTTTTTCATGTCATTGCAAAGATAAACATAAAAATCTGAAAACACACTTCTTTTGTGATATTTTTTTCTCAGTCATCATAAACAATTGTCAGTTCCTCACTCACATTGAAATCCTCATGGAATCCATCATCATACTCATATACAAGACTGAGCATCTTATAAGCGGAAGGTACGATTAATGTATCTAATAGATGCCACTTGGGTTTCCCAAAATCGTAGGATTCCCTATCCAAGATGATTCGATTTGAAATGAAATCAAATCTGTAATATCCACCGCCAATGCACTGGTCGCCTGGCTTCAGTAGGTCTTTGTGCTGATTGACCATTCCGAGACGGAAATGCCCATCCATTGTGATGATAAACTTGGGTAATGTCATAAGTTGCAAACCTCCATCAGTTGAGAAATTTTCATTTCAGTCATTAACCTATCAAATACTTACTGCCTGGAATCAGCGAGATGAGTTTCGTTGTGACAGCACAACACAGAAACGTGAGCATGCCGATAACGGGAATTGCCAGCCATACGGGCAGTAAAGGGTGAGCAACATCGCCGCCGATCATCCATTTCGCAATGAACGTGAGGAAGAATATATGCATCAGATACATGCCGAAAGTCAGCTTGGCAAGAGCGTTAATCCATCGTGGAGCCTTCTTGATGCAAGTGAACATCAGAAAAGTACCAAACGTGGCAAGCAGCACATTGGGGGTGCAGAACTCCCACGACCATTCCATCATCGGCGTTTCCATCTGCACACCAGGCACAGCCTTCCACCAGAAACTCCAGGCAGTAAACAAACCGCCTATGATGATGCAGACAACCCCAATGGTCATCTTCTTCCGACAACTCCATTTCAAGTGTACACGAATGAAGTGTGCCAATACGAGATAGCCCAAGTAGCCAGAGCAGTACCACAAAGCAGAGAACTGATTCCAAAAGCATTCACCCCAGAGTTCGGGCGACACGAAGCGGTGGAGCCAAGGGGTGAGCGTAGAGAAGGCAAAGAAACCGAGGAATATCAGTTCGTCCTTTGCACTTGCCTTTTCGAGCCAAGGCGACACCACGGGTATGATGAGGTAGATACTGATGAGCGGGTACATGAACCACAGATGACCGCCCCATAACGGGAAGTTGAAAGGCACCATCTTCAGCTGCTCTATAGCATCATTCCACGTCAATCCGCCCCAAACAACAGGCAACAGTGCATAAAGCACCAAGAAGCAAATGAATGGCGGCAGGATGCGAAGAAACCGCCGATGGTAGAACTTGCTCATCGTCATGCCTTGTTTCATCGGCACCAGCAGAAAGGCTGATACAATCATAAACAACGGCACGGATATACGCCCGAAGAAACCATCATACACTGATACCCAAAGACGGTTGTCCTCATTAACCACTTGGGAAATCGGCCCCATGTTATAAAACTGCTCACTGGCATGTACCACCATTACCAGCAAACAGGCGATTACACGAATGTAATCTACAAAAGCTATTCTCTCTTTCATTTCTTCTGTCTGTTCAATGTATTTTTTTCATATTGCGGAGAAAATCAAGTTTTGCTGCAACCCAAGTACTGTCGCCAGGCAGCTGGTAGTGTTTGCCATAATCTATATGTTATTGTTTTTTCAAGTATGAATGGATGATACTTGTCTGTTCATTGGCTACAAAGATATGAATAATAATCCAAATATCAATTCTTCCGCATGCACTTCTCAATATTTTTACAATATTATTATCCCTTTCCATGCCCTTACTGGAATCGTCCGACTATGTTCATGCCGGACTCTTCCGTTTGGTAAATGATTGCAAACTCGACATGCATATTTGGGAATAAAAGCGTGAACAAAAAAAGAAAAAACGTTAAATGAAGTTAATTGGTTTGTTCTCTTGACATGCGTCAATTGGGACATTGGGACATTGGGACATTGGGACAACGAACTAAAAATGAATACATTTTTTAACGGAATTCATTAAAAAAGAATTTATATATTAAATATTTTAATTATAGTCTATTAATAGACTATAATTAAAAATCAGTCCGAGATTTTTTTTCATCCTATATGTGAATATAAGTTAACGGAAAAATTTGATGTCCCAATGTCCCATTGTCCCAATGTCCCCAAATCACTATCTTTACATTTGAGTTTCAACTGTTTAAATATCTTAACATGATGATAACGAGAACCGCTCCAGATGTATTTAACATTTACTTCGTCGAGCTAAAGGTTGCGAACTCACCTATGCCGAGTTAACTGCCATTCTGACAAGCATGGAATGTAGCGTAAATCCTGATTACGAAGGGTTGTCACTTGATTTCATACAGGAAGTGAATGAAAAGCTATATTCGGCACGTGAAAAGATGTTAAAGCACGAAAGACTTAAAAAATGGTTTGAGCTAAATCAAAAAATTATCCGATTTTGTTTGGGTTTTCCACTGAAAAAGCGTATATTTGCATTGCTTTCAGAGGAAAGTCCAGTCTGACTATTACGCTGCACCAATTCGACTCTTACTCTATAACGTTACGACACAAACACTGCACCACTCGCACGAATGATTTGCACCGCTTCCACTGCTTTTCCAAGCCCCCTCCCAGCCTCCCCGAGGGGAGGAGAGTGAAAAAAACCTCACCCCCAACTCCGAGCCTCACCTAACCCCTCTCCGAAGGGCGAGGTAAACTTTGAAGGCGAAGGGAGTAGAGTGAAGAGTGAAAAGT
>JAEEPT010000137.1 GCA_016284895.1 Prevotella sp.
CTCTGCTTGTCCATCTTGATCTGCGGGTTCTCTATTTTCTTTGTGCGCACATCGAGCACCGTGCCGGAGCGTGAGAACTTCGTCTTGCGCTCGTCCTCCCACGGACGGCAGGTGGCACCGCCACGGGTGCGATAGACGAAGCTGGTGGGATAGCTGAAGTCGCTCGTCTTGAAATCGCGGTTCAGGTAGTTTTTGTCGTAGTTCACCTGCTTCCAGAAGTCCTGACTGACAAACAGGTCGCTGGAACTGGTGGCAGGCAATGTTTCCGACACCGACATGGCCCTGTAGACGTCGAAGTCCAAGTGGTTCTTCTTGTCCATGCTGATGCTGAAACTCTCCGTGCGGCTGAATGACTTCGACTCCGTGTGCTTGGGCGTCACGTTGAAGCTGGCAGCCGGTGAGAGGCTCACTTCTATATTGGCACCCATACCCTTGAACTCGACGCTGGCCTTCGTTCCGTTCGACAGGCCAATCACGTTGGCGGCCAGTGTGCCGACGAGGGCAGCGGCATTGGCCAGTCCGTTGTCGAAGTAGCCCTCGGTGATGGGGGTGAAGGGGCTCACAAACGAGTTCATGACCGAGTAGTCGCTCTGGAACGACTCGCTGTAGTTGATGGTCGTGCCGCCGTCCACGTCGTAGTTGGCCACGAGGTTGGTGGCATCCAGCTTCGCCTTCTCGTTGCGGGCTATCATCTCTATCCAGGCCTTGATGCTCTCCTGGTATTGCTTCACCTCGTCCTTGAAAGTGCCGGAGACGTTCGTGGGACAGATCATCTCATAGTTCACGCCGAATTTCTCGTTCTCGCGGCCCACCTTCGACCAGTAGACGGGCTCCTTCTTGGCATTGGCCTGTGCCTGGGCTTCATCTTTTGAACCGATGAACAGGAGCGACAAGCACTGCTCGGTGAGCTCGGGTATGAGTTGGTTGATGATATACTGCTGCGAGTGTACGAAGTTCGAGTTGAGCTTGGCTCCGTAGGTCACCACCTCCTCGCGCACTAAGTGCAGGGGATAGCCGTTGTGGTCCACACCACTTGCTATCTCTATCATGCGGCCCGACTCCAGCATTCCGCCCGACTGCTGGAACGTGCTGTCGGGGATGGCGCGTATGGCGGTGGCGGGCTTCACCTCGATGTTCTGCACCGTACCGATGTAGAGGTCGCCGTCGGCACCCACAAGCTTCGGGTCTGAGCTGGTCGAGATGTCCTGTGTCGTGGTCATGGTGTATTCGAAGGCACGTTCGCCGCTGCCCGAGAAGGCCAGGTTGATGCTGCTCTCAGCACCCACGGCCAGGTCGATGCCTGAGCTGACGTAGGTGCCTATGCCGAAGGGGGCTGCTACAAGTCCGGTAGAGGTCTTCAGCGCCACGCCCACATTCATTCCGATGGTGAGTCCTGCCTTCCACTGCAGGTCCATGGTGTAGGCGCGTTTCACCGTCGAGCCCTTGGACAGTGTGGCATGCGAGGAGCCGCCGGGCGGGTCGCGCAGCACGTCGAGGAGCAGGGGCTGCGACACGCTCAATATGTCCTGAGTGCCTGTGGCCTGCTGAATTTGGAACACGTAGCCCTTCAACGGTGTGGCCTCGTAGTGGGTGCCGTCGCGCAGCAGTGTCATGGTCATGGTCTGCAGGGCGTCGTCGCCGGTGAGCAGGTAGGGCTTCTGGGCTATCTCCATCACGTAGTTGGCCTGGCCGAGCGAGTCGAGCTGCACGGTGTCGCGGTGCAACTGACTGACCATTCCGTTGTGGATGGTCACCACACCGCCGGGCAGCTGCACCACGTCGATGGTGTCGCTGGCCATGTTGTTGTTATAATAGTATTTCTCGGTGGCCGAGATCCAGAGCGGATATTTCTTGTCGATGCTGAACACAGGGTAGCCGAAGGTGTAGATGGCCCCCCCTCTGGTCCCCCCGAGGGGGGCCTCATAGGCCAGCGTCAGCTTCTGCTTGTCGCCCGCCAGGTTCTTGAACGAGTAGTACTGGTCGCCGAAGAAGTCGAACTTGCCGAAGCCCTGCTGCTTGTATTCAATCTGTACGGGCGAGTGGTAGATGCGGCTGTATTTGGCCTGATACTCCTCCACCACGGTGGTGAGCTCCTTGCGGTCGCCCACGGTATTCCACTTGCCCTTGATGGTGTCGTGGTGCATAACAATCGAATCCGTGAGGTCGATCACGTCGCCCACCTGTCCTTCCTGGAACAGCGTGGCGTAGCCTTTGGCGGTGATCTGCTGTATCTTCCACTTCACCGGCGGCAGCAGCACCTCGTATTCGCCCGTGTAGCGGTCGGGGCTGACCACCATGCGGTTGATGGTGGTGTGAACCGAGGTCTGGTACTGGTGCTTGCCGTCCACCTTGTTGGCAGCCTCATGCAGAAAGACCTCGTCGCGGGTGTTCTTGTCTTTGTCCTGGTTGTCGAACACCAAGCGCGAGGCGTTGTCGCCCTCCAGCACAAAGACCATCTGCAGGTTGTCGCCCAGGTTGTTGTTCGACAGGGCGGAGCCCAGCGGCAGCTCGCCCTGCGTGTTGCCGCCCACTACGCGACCGATGAGTTTTACGCGCGTCTGGTCGTAGAAGCGGATGCCGGCCTTGTCGGTCTGGAAGTCGTATTTCTTCAGCGTGTCGGGGTCGTTGTCCTTCGCGTGGTAGAAGCCGTCGCGCCAGAAGTCGTGGCCGTCCTTCACGGCCTGTATGCTGTGCGGGCCCTTCAGGGCGCGGAACGAGAAGTTGCCCTCATGGTCGGTGGTTACAGTGCCGGCGGCGGTCTTCACCTCATAGCCATCGACCTTGAACGACACGCCCTGTGCGGGAATGCTCGTGCCGTCGTACATCACGTAGCCGGAGAGCTTCACGCTCTCGCCCACCTCGATCACCTTGCCCGTGACGACGTTATCGCCAGGGGCGGTGCCGAAGGTGACGTCGACGGGGTCCAGCCCCATGATGCCCACCACTGACAGGCCGTAGGTAGTCTCCTGTCCGTCCTTGTAGGGGATGTTCTCTATTTTGAAGCGTCCGCTCTCATCGGTGGAGTCGGCCAGTTCCTCGTTGCCCACGCTGATGAACACTCTTCTGCCGGGTATGCCCGTGCCGTCGAGGAAGCACAGGTGGCCCTCCACCGAGGCGGTCTGATAGCACATGCCCTCCACCTCTGCGGTCTCGTCGTAGGTGAGGCCCTCGCAGCTGGTCACTCCGCGTACCTTATATATATATTGGTGTACGGGTGAGGTCCTCTTGTCCTCATACTGCATGTCGGTGAGCTGGGTGGCTATGGTGTCCCATTTCTCTTGCTGTTTGTCGTAGCGATGTATCTCGTAGTAATCCACCGGCTCGTCGGTCTCGTTCTCCCACGTCAGCAGTACCGAGGTGGGTCGCGTCTCCGTTTCGAGCGACTCCTTGGCGATGTGGCCTAAGTTCTCGTAGTAGAACTGGCCGGAAGGTACATCATCGTCGTCATAAATTGGCTGAGAGACGGTAGTCTTGGGAACAGGGCTGCCGCTGGCATCCGTGGTCCATCCGTCGCCGAGCTTGGCTAATATCTCTTTGTCGGTGAGACTGTCTGGTGCCGCCGGCACGTCAAAGACGTTCATGACTGGAACGGCCTCGCCATCAACAACCTCCCACCCATTATTGAGTAATTCTACGACCCTCTGAGGCTCGGTTAAATTGATGTATTCAGCCTCATCCCAGTTGTCACCATGGCAAGTGCCACATCTATAGGTAGAATAAGGATATATCCCATTATCAAAGAGTGTGCCACTAACCAATACATAACTAAAACCAGCATGGGTGATATTGTTGTATGTTCCCTTCTCATAACAGTATGACACTGTCGGTCGTTTGTACGGAGACTCCTCGTGACACCATCCCACAAAAGCACCGCCATATTCTCCTGTTCCGGCTGGAGCCGTGAGAGAACCGTCAAACAAACTCACAGAAATGCCCGAAGAAGTCGTTTCTCCTGCATGACCGATGAAACCGCCTAAATGGGTTCCGGTGGTCGTAATGTCGACTGAAACTCTTGTTCTACTAATATCGATGTTTCCATCATTTACCACGGCACCTACGAGACCTGAAGAATGCATACCGCCTTTTACCTTTCCAGCTACATGGAGACTCATAAAAGTAGCTCTTTTGACCCAGCCGAATGGTGCTGTATAACTCTCTGTGCCGTTGTCGATATTGACGGTCAGCGTGTGACCATTGCCATGGAAAACTCCGTAAAAAGCTTCTTCTTCCGAGGTGGCCACCATCGTGTTTACAGTGAAGTCGGCAGCCATGATAGCACGTATGTAAGTATTACCCTTGGCTTCTTTCACCATCTGACCGAATTTTGTCCAGTCCTCTGCGTTGCGCAGCACATAGAAATCTTCCTCTAAGGAGGGTGAGAATGTGATACTTGCAACCTGCAGTTTTGTTTTGTCGTACTCTCTGGTGCAGTGGCAGTTGGTGGTGGTCAATCTGCCCGAGCCTCCTTTTCGGCTCCAGGTCTGGCAGTCATCCATTTTAGTGCTGATTTCTGCCGGGTCGAAGAGGGTATTCTCAATGACTACCTGTCCGGTGGTATAGCCCACGATACCGCCGTTGGCATAACAGTTGGCTCCGCGCATCCTGCCGTCGAATTTGCAGTTGCGGATGGTGATGGTGGAGCCATTATTGCCGATTGCTACGATACCGCCGTTGGTGGCATCGCCATTGACGGAGCTGTTGATGTCCACCGACACGTGGCATCCCTCTACTAACAGGCTACTGTTGTCAGCGGTACGGGCCACGAGTCCGGCAGCAAACTTCTGGCTGGTCGTGATGCTGCCCGTAGTGTGCAGGTTGCGGATGGTGGCGTTGCTCACATGGGTGAAAGGTGCCATAAACTGCGTATTGCCTGTGAGGTTGACCGTGATGGTGTGGCCGTTGCCCTCGAAGATGCCTCGGTAGGGGGCGGCACTCTCGCCCACAGGGGTGGTAATGCTGATGTCGGCCATCAGCCAAGCGTTGACATTGTATTCGCCTTGGGCCTCTTTCACCATGTTGACAAAGGTGGCCCAGTCGGCGGCAGAGCTAATCGCAATGATCTTGTCCTTCAACTGGTCTGTTGTCCTGTAGTGAACGACCGTGCTGCCCAACTCCGTGACGAACTCCAGATTGTAGTACACACACGAGCGGTTGAGCGTCAGTTCTTTCTTGCAGGCCTTCATCTCATCGGTGGTGAGCACGTAGGTAGTGGTATCCACCGGCTCGTTGTTGCGGTTGACGGAGCTGAGTACGAGCTTCATCTGTGCGCGGCTGTCCCACACGGCTCCATCCTCGTTGCCGTAGCTCCACGTGACGCTGATGGTGCGTGCCGTCTGGTCTTTCCAGTCGGCCTTGTAGTCGGTATTCACCTTCAGCAGGTGCAGGTTGTTCAGTGCCTGCGATTGAGTGGCTGAGGTGACATTGTTGGAAAGACCCCACAGCTCCTTGGCCGAGGCGCGAATCACGATGTAGCGGGCCGTCACGCTGCCCCCGTTGAGTTGTGCTTCCGTCAGTGCCGAGACGATGGTGGAATCCTTGAAGGTGTAGTTGGTGGTCTTGCTGTCGAACACCACCGAGCCTATGTTCTGCATGTCGGCAGTGTTGTCGGTAAACGAGCGCATCACAAGAAACTGGTCACCATCCACGACATCCTGATAGTCGGCATTGCTGACTGTCCACTTCAGTTCCACGGCGCCGGCATCGGTGAGCGATTTGTTGGTGCCGAACTGCAGCACATTGGTTGTCAGGTTCTGCACTTTGTGCATCATCTTGTCGGTAGTCGTCACCTCATAGTCCAGAATGGCGTAGCCGTTGGCCAGTCTGATATTCAGCTTCATGTTTTTGTGTTGCGCTGTAGCCGGCACCTTGATAAAGCCCGCGTAGGTGTTATTCTTGAATTCAATGCCGTCGATGGCCCTGGTAGTGCCGTTCTCGTCGGTATAGCTACCGCCAATCCACTTCACGGCCTGGTCGCACGAGAACGGCATCTTCAGCATGCCCTCTTCGCCTTTTGCCGTACCAGGCACCATGTCGTAGGTGTCAAAGTTCACGTCGCCCATCGGATAGCTGCACTTAGGTACGGCCTTCTCATTGTAAACCTGCCAATCTGCAGCCCCATTGACGTTCATCTTCGACACCACAGTGTTCTGGTCGGTGACATTGCGGCAGTCGGAAGGAATTTCGAACTGGTTGTGGGCAGAAATACAGCGATCCTGGCCAGACCAAAGTTCAGAAAGTGTAGTATCATCATAATACGTAATAGTACGCCAATTCATGCTAAATTGACTACTCCCTGAGTAAGTACAATTCTCATAAATGCATCGTTGACTCCAACTTCCACTACCGTAGCCTATGAAAGCTGCAAAATGGGTGTCGTCGCTCTTGGTTGAATTTAACGTTCCGTCGAATCGGCAGTTTGTCATCGATACCCTGACATTATTAGTATAGACCATGAAACCGCTAACCCAGCCAGTCGAAGTTGTTTTAATGGTTGCAGATACCCACACTTTGTCAAATTGAATTGATCGATTATAATACCCGTAACCGACAATACCTCCAGCGTCACGGCCAGAACTGATGGTGCCTGTTACATGCAGATTTCTGAAAATTGCATCGTTGGACCACATGAATAATGCCCCAACTTCTGTAGTTGAAATCTTCGCATCCAATGTATGGCCATTGCCGTCAAAGATACCTCGGAATTGACTATTGAAACTACCACAAATGCGGGCTACTTCAAAATCTGCGTCCATGATGGCATTGACATCATAGCCAGTTTTGGCCTCCTCCACTTTCTGGCAGAAATCATTCCAGTCGTTGGTGTTGCGCAGCACGTAGAAGCTCTTCCCGTCGAGCGTGATAGTCTCCGGTGCGGCCCATGCCCCCTGGGGTACGAGCATCCCCACGAACATCAGGACCATGGCGGCCGCCACGTGCAGCCGCTGCCGCCGTGAGGAAATTCCATCCCCCACTGCCGACACTCGTCTCGTTTTTGTGTTCGTAATCATAACTTTTCTATATTTATATTTTGATTGTTTATTCAACTCTTGCATTCTTCAGTTCGTTCTGTAGAAACGAATAGACATATCCTGGACTCTGATAGTATAGCCCTGTAGCATCGTCTTGCAGACGTTCGAAGGTTTCTGAGGTATAGAGGACATCTATTGCCTCTTGTGGCGACAGCCTAAAATCATCCACAAGGTAACCTGCTATCTCCACGCTCAGCTCGTCTTTCAGCAGTTGTCTCTGCTCTGGTGTCAATTTCGATGTCATAGTCGTATCATCGCAGTCCCCCTCCATTGTTTTTGCACACTTGAGCCAGTACGTCAACTGTATCAGGAAACGACTGAGTGTGCAGGACGCCATAATGGTGCAGCAAATGCTCCATCCCCTTGTAACGTTTCAAATAGGCGTAGGCCTGACGGGGACGGATGCTGAAACGGAGAGCGAACTCACTGACAAGTGCCACCGTATATCCTATCATGTTTCTTTCGTCACGTGCCATATTGTTTGTTGATATAAACATTTATACGCTGCAAAATTACAATTTTTCAAGCAATTATCCGCAAAAAGGCCCATTTTTAACATATTATGGCGCGGTCAAGTCGTATGAAACAGGTACCTGTCACCTGTTTCACCTTGATGTATCCATAGCTTTATTCTGTTATGATTTCCCAATGACCGCCTTTCGTCGGCCCGACATGCTTGATGCGCTTTGCTTTCTTCATCTTATCCAGCTGCTTCTTGATGCCATCTGGCGTGATGCCGATGACCTTGGCAAGTTGTTCGCGAGTAGTGAAAGGATGCTTGCGAATTTCGTCAAGAATCATTTCTTGGGTACTCTTGTTAGTTTCTTGGGTACTTTCTTGGGTACCTCCAGAGCTTTCTTGGGTACCTCCAGAGCTTTCTTGGATACTTTCTTGGGCAGCAGTAGAATCTTCTTTCTTGTTCTCTTCCCATTTTGTGCCCACAATCATGTATCTGCTCTTCAACTCATTCTGTTCTCCCATTAACAAATTTCGGAAGAATCGCTCCAGATATTCTGTTGTCTCCGTGATGCCATACTGCATATTGGTGTAGTTGGCTCTTACGAGTGAGTTGCGGAAATACTTTGAGTTCTCAGCAAAGATCTCGTTAGTGACCTCGAAGCCTAAGTTCCTCAGGAACTGTATCGTAAACACAGCTGTTGTGCGGGTATTTCCTTCGCCAAAAGGATGTATCTGCCATACATTTGCTATGAAACGGCTTATATGCTTCACCATCTTTGGCATTGACAGACCTTCGTATGAGAATTTCTTTTCGGTGTCAAACTCATACTCCAGAGTGTCGCTTATCAGATTACCAGATTCATATCTTACGGTGTCACCACGCAAAACAAGTTCTGGCTTGGTAATGTTGTAATCTCTGTATATACCAGCAAACTTGTAGATACCTTCAAACAGATGGCGATGGATAGATGCAAGAGTGTTAGGACGGAAGCTGAATGTCTTGTGAGCAATCAGTTCTGCAATACGCACAGCCACCTTATCGGCTTCTTCCGTGCGTTTTTCTTGCAGAAGACCTTCCTTCGTGGTGTAGTATTGATCGATAAGTTTACGTACTTCTTCAAGCGTAATCTTGCCTTCAATGTTCTGCTTAACAGTATCAAGGAAGTACTGTGAAGGTTTGAGGTCATCAACATCCTGCAAACCGATGGCGGTCATCCAGTTCCTAACACGTTCTCTTTTATCAGGTTCGCCTTGTATGAGGTATTCGCTGTAATCTTCCATTTTGCTTAGCATATTTTTATTTGACCTGTGACAACATCGCTGATAAAGCGTTCTTTATATTCACGCATTATCTCTATTTCAGACTGAAGAATTGATGTCAATTCATCTATCTTTTGAACTCGGTCATTTATGTAATCTACTATCGCCTTTTGTTCTACCAGTTTAAAGTAATCAGACTTCTAATCAATTCGTACTTCGTCAGGACGGATTAGTTCATTGATGTCTATATTCAGAAGTTTCGATATTTTGATAAGCATTTCAAGATTGGGCTGGGCATTGTTCTGAACCCATTTCGAGACTGTTGCCTGGCCAACTCCAAGTTGATCTGATAGCCACTTGTTGGTTAAGTTCTTTTCGGCAATAACTACCCGTAGTCTATTCAAATTCTTTTGTTCCATACTATACAATTTTGGAGCAAATATACTAATAAAAATCGAAACAATTTTCTAATTTGGAAAAATTCTTCCAAAACAGAGCATACATTTAACTCTTTTTAGGCAGATTGGCGCAAAAAGCATACATTTACCATAATATATATATGACAACAAAGAAATCAGAAACTATTATAGAAAAATAAACCACCTTCGTGAAATGCGAATGTGGTTAATAAAACATTATAGAAACTCCATGATACTATGTGACTGAAAAGGGGAGACTGAAACAAAATGTTTACGCATTGTTTACGCGGACATAAAAAAAAGGAGTTGCGCGGTTCGCGTAACTCCTTGATTTTTAGTGTGGACCAGGTAGGGCTTGAACCTACGACCTCCAGATTATGAGTCTGTTAAAGTAAGATGTTTTAAGATTTCACAAAATATTTTCTTGTTTTCTATTTGGTTGTTTATCAGATATTTACTAACTTTGCATCCGAAACGAGCAACGCTGTGAAATCTTGAAAAACGACCCTTCGT
>JAEEPT010000138.1 GCA_016284895.1 Prevotella sp.
GGTCACCTTGCCGTTATCCAGCTGCATGTTGTAGTCCACCTTTCTCACGTTTCCGGCAAAGTGTGCGCTGATGGCCAGTTCCTGCATCACGCTCCGTCCGCCGAGCAGTTTGGCACCAAGGGCGAAGCGGCGCCCCAGCGGCAGGTTGAAGAAGCCTCCCAACGAAGCCGAGAACTCGCTCAGGTGATTGCTCACCACCTCTATGTCCTTGGTCGTAGCAATGTTGCTGATTTCGCTGCGCATGCCCTGCACTTTGGCGGCGAGCTCTGTATCGGTCAAGAAAGGATGCTCCTTCAGATAATGACTGGCCACCTTCTGTTCAAACTTCTGGAAATCGGTCTCCATGTGAGCTGCCAGATCGCTCCACTGCCGGGCTCTCAGCCCCCTGACGCGAAGCCGTCCGCCCACACCTATATATTTATTAAGGAAGTAGGCGCCTTCCACGTCAATGGTGGTAGCCGTCTGGAAGTCCACCCCCATGCTGTAAACATTGAAGTCGGTTGCTCCCACGTTCTTGCCTACCACGTCGGCAGGGGTGAAGTTGAGTGACTGCCGTCCCAGTCCCAGTCCCACCGAAAGTGAGAAGAACGAGGGCGAAACGTCGGAGCGTTCCAGGTCGTTGCGCAACAGGCCTTTTTCCTTGAAGATAACGTCAGTGAGGGCGTATGCCAGCTCTGTCGAGAGGATGCCGATGCCTGCTCCTGAGAGCACATCGCTCACCCAGTGGCGATTATTCAACACGCGCATTACACCGGTAGCCGTTGCTACAGAGTAGCCCAGTACTGAGTACCAGGGCGAGCGCGTCAGTCCATACTCCTTATGCAGGATGGTGGCACCTACAAACGAGGTGGCCGTATGGCCCGAGGGCCATGAGTTGTAGGAGCTGTTGTCGGGGCGCCGCTCCTTGACAGTATATTTGATACTGTTCACCAGCACCGCCATCGTACCATAGCCGATGGCTGTCGTGGCGAGCAGTCGGGGCCAACTGGAACGCCCTTCCACACCGCCGAGCTTCAGGGCAACGGTCAGGGCAGGTCCGAAGTATTGCAGGTAGTTGTCTATTGATGTCTCGAAATGGGGCACCAAACGCGTGTTCGTGTGGAGCGGGTCTTCGTAGTTCTGGCGATAGGCATCTTTCTCGCCCTTAATGGCTAAGCCTGCCACGAACAGAGGCAGACCGGCAAAGTTCATGTCGTCCCAGAAACGATAGCGTTTCACCTCGGGGTTCGTCCGGTTCTTCCAGAACTTCAGGTCCAGCTTCGGGGCAGGAAGGGTAAGGTCATAGGAGTTGGGCTTATTAGCCTTATTGGCCTCATAGGCCCCATTAGCCTCATGAGCCCCATAAGTCCCCTCGGGCCACCCGCCCTTTCCCACCGCCTGCGCACCAGTGCAGAAGGGGAGAGTCATCATCAGAAAAAGAAAACGTAATGGCTTCACGCTGTTATCAATTTTTCATCAAGAATCGGCTATAGTGGGTGCAAAATTAGTGAAAAAAGACCGAACAACCGCCCACATACCGTGTGATTAGTCATTAAAAATACTTAATTCGGAATGTTTGCACAATCCAAACATTATTCTTTTCGTACCTTTGCATGCGCAACAAGAGCTCTGGCTCATTAGTTTTCCCCATTCCAATCAGCAAGACATGAAACTTTATTCCGACGAAGAACTGGCCAGCATACTGGACCAAAAGATATTCCACCTCATCAGCGATGCAGCCGACCGACTGGGCGTCGAGTGCTACGTGGTGGGCGGCTATGTGCGCGACATTTTCCTGGAACGCCCCTGCGACGACATCGACGTGGTGGTGGTAGGCAGCGGCATCAAGGTAGCCAAAGAGCTGAAAAACATGCTGGGCCGACGCGCCCATCTCAGCGTGTTCAAGAACTTCGGAACGGCACAGGTGAAAGTGAATGATGGGTTAGAAGTGGAGTTCGTGGGAGCCCGCCGCGAGAGCTATAGCCATGACTCACGCAAGCCCATCGTAGAGGACGGCACACTGGAGGACGATCAGAACAGGCGCGACTTCACCATCAACGCAATGGCCATCTGTCTGAATAAAGGACGCTTCGGAGAGTTGGTGGACCCGTTCAACGGACTGGCCGACCTGGAAGACGGCATCATCGCCACACCGCTCGACCCCGAGGTGACCTTCAGCGACGACCCCCTACGCATGATGCGCTGCATACGCTTTGCCACACAGTTGAACTTCCAGATTGAGGACGAGACCTTTGAGGCACTGGAACGCATGGCCGACCGCATCAAGATCGTGAGCAGCGAGCGCATCATCGTGGAACTCAACAAAATCATCATGGCTCCACACCCCAGCATCGGCTTCGAATACCTGCAACGTTCTGGCCTCTTGCTGCTCATTCTGCCCGAACTGGCCGCCCTCGACATTGTGGAACAAAGGAATGGCCGCGCTCATAAGAACAACTTCTATCACACACTGGAGGTGCTGGAGAATGTAGCAGCCCCCTCCAACCTCCCCCAACTGGGGGAGGCTATTGAAGTTAGAACTCGAAGCGAAAAGGATGCAGAAGAGGAGAGACTTTCTGAAGTTAGTACTCGCTGTGAACAAATGACTGAAAAAGAAATTGTTGATCACTACAAGACAGCGGATCCATTCCTATATGAAATATTAAAATCAAATAGTTCTAAGAATAGGAAAGAACCCACTATGGCAGAATTGGCTATGTGGGAATTACTACGAGGAAAACAATTGGGAGAGAAATTTCGTAGGCAACATGTCATTGGTGATTTTATCGTTGATTTCGTATGCTTAAAGAAAAAAATAGTCATCGAAATTGATGGTGGCTATCATTTTACTCCAGAGCAGCAAAAAGCAGACCAGTTAAGGACAAAGATACTTCAAGACTTAGGTTATCATGAAATCAGATTCACCAATGATGAGGTGTTAAACACTCCAGAGTCTGTTATCACAAAGCTGCGTACTTTTATTGACAAACCATCATCTACAAGTATGACTCCTAAAGCCTCCCCCAGTGGGGGGAGGTTGGAGGGGGCTTTATGGCTCCGCTGGGCAGCCCTTCTCCACGACATCGGCAAGACAAAGACGAAGCGGTGGGACCCCGCCGTGGGATGGACCTTCCACAACCATAACATCGTGGGAGCAAAGATGGTGGAACATATTTTCCGCAGACTGAAACTGCCTATGGGGGGCGAGATGAGGTATGTGCAGAAGCTGGTGGACATGCACATGCGACCACAGGTCATAGCCGACAACGAGGTGACCGACTCTGCCGTACGCCGACTGCTCAGCGATGCGGGCGACGACATCGACGACCTCATGACACTCTGCGAGGCCGATATCACTTCGAAGAACGAGATGCGCAAGAAGATGTTCTTGGAGAATTTCCGCATGGTGCGCACAAAACTGGCCGACCTGAAGGAGAAGGACTACAAACGTTTGTTACAGCCCGTGATCGACGGCAACGAAATCATGCAGATGTTCCACCTGAAGCCCTCACGTGAGGTAGGCACTCTGAAACAGACGCTGAAGGACGCTGTGCTCGACAACCGCGTGGAGAACGAACGCGAAGCACTCATGCAACTGCTCATACAGAAAGCACGCGAAATGGGCCTTTCCACCGATGAAAGTTTGTCTAAATAAGACCCCCTAAAAAACGACCACAAAAAATCGAAAAGTAGGTTTTATTAACACTTTTTTGGCCGCATTTTGGTCAATTTTCATTGTTCTGTAGCAAAATTCAGTGTTCACTATTATCACTTTTTACCATTATTCCTGCATTTTTTAGCCCATTTCATCGAAAAACGTAGATTCTTTTACGCACACTTTTAGCCAGAGACATAGCATATTTCAACCTAAATCACGATGCAATCTTGGACATATCACATCGTGATTTAGGTTATTTCGTGTAACGATCTAACCTAAATGGTGCCACCATCTATCCTAAACCTCATCGTGAAAGAGCCTAAATCGCGCTAACCGTCTGGCCCAGAAGGCATTACGCACAGCACCGTTCGGTATCTTGCTGTATTACAGCAAGTTACAAAACCGTCCAAAACTCGCAAATTTGAAAGCGAATGACCGTTTGCTGATTTTGACGCGAGTTTTGGAGGGGGATGTGTCTAAATAAGGACACACCATTTCAAGCTTCATTTTCAAGCTCCAATCTCCATTTTTTAATCATCAATCTCCAATTTTCAATCTTCAATTTTCAATTTTCACCCTTCAATTTTCACCCTTCACCCTTCAATTTTCAATCTTCAATTTTCAATTTTCAATTTTTTATATTACCTTTGCAGCCCAATTACACGCACGCGAACCAAAATATAAACTATGATAGACAGAGCGACAGTTGACAGAATCCTTGATGCAGCACGCATCGTTGACGTGGTGGGCGAGTTTGTGACGTTGCGCAAGAGCGGCGTCAACTACAAAGGACTTTGCCCGTTCCACGACGACCGCAACCCGTCGTTCATGGTGTCGCCTGCCAAGAACATCTGCCACTGCTTTGTGTGCGGAAAAGGCGGCACACCCGTCAGTTTCCTCATGGAGCACGAGCAGATCACCTACCCCGAGGCTCTGCACTGGCTGGCCAAGAAATACAACATCGAGGTGGTGGAGAAGGAACTCACCGACGAGCAACGACAGGAGCAGAGCGAACGCGAGTCGATGTTTGTAGTCAACGAGTGGGCCATGAACTATTTCCACGATGTGCTGAAGAACGACCCCGACGGTGTGGCCATCGGCAGACAGTACTTCCGCAGCCGTGGCATACGCGACGACATCATCGAGAAATTCCAACTGGGCTTTGCGCTGCCCAAGCGCGATGCCATGGCACAGGCAGCCGTCAAGGCCGGTTATAAGCCTGAATTTCTGGTAAAAACAGGCTTGTGCTACGAAAGAACCGAGAATGAGTCTAACCATACCTCTCAGCCTTCAGCCCCAAACGCTCAGTTGACCGACCGCTACCGTGGCCGCGTCATCTTCCCCTGGCTGAACATCAGCGGCAAGGTGGTGGCCTTCGGCGGACGACTCCTGGACTCGCGCACCAAGGGCGTGGCGCAGAAATACGTGAACTCGCCCGAGAGCGAGATCTACCATAAGGAGCGCGAGCTCTACGGCATCTACCAGGCCAAGCGCGCCATCGTCAAGGAAGACCGCGTGTTCATGGTAGAGGGCTATACCGACGTGATAGCCATGCACCAGGCTGGCATTGAGAATGTGGTGGCCAACAGCGGCACGGCGCTCTCCATGCACCAGATACACATGCTGCACCGCTTCACACAGAACATCACGCTGCTCTACGACGGCGACGAGGCAGGCATACACGCGGCCATGCGAGGCACCGACATGCTGCTCTCAGAGGGCATGAACATCAAAGTACTACTGTTGCCCGACGGCGACGACCCCGACTCGTTCGCACGCAAGCACTCGTCCGACGAGCTGCGCCGATACATCGACGAGCACCAGACCGACTTCATCACCTTCAAGAGCAGGCTCACAGTGGAGAACGTCACAGACCCCGTGAAACGCTCCGAGGCCATCGGCAGCATTGTGAAGAGC
Organism: Prevotella sp.; assembly: GCA_016284895.1. GTDB lineage: Bacteria > Bacteroidota > Bacteroidia > Bacteroidales > Bacteroidaceae > Prevotella. The sequence continues at coordinate 5,555 of JAEEPT010000138.1, forward strand.
ATATCAGTCATTCCCGACCAGATTCTGCGTTCAACCTATCTCACCGATTTCTCACAGCGCATCGGCATGAAGGAGCAGACCCTCGTGGCCGAGATGAACAAGTATATAAGGAATGCAACAACACAAACACCCACCCCCAACCCCTCCCCAAGGGAGGGGAGTCTGAATAGTTCCTCCCCTGACACCAGCAACACTACCCAATCCCCCCTCCCCTGGGGAGGGGTTGGGGGTGGGTCCCAGGGTGGTGGGTCCCAGGGTGATGGGTCCCACGGGGGTATGTTAGAGCAGCTCCTCATCCGCGAGGTGGTGCGCCACGGTGAAGAGATTATCTACGACGACATAGAGACCGACGACGGACAGCACATCTCGTTGAGTGTGGCTGAGTATATAGACTTCGACCTCTCTCAGGACGGCCTTCAGTTTGCATCACCCCTGAACAATCAGATTCTGGCCGAGGCCGTGGCCCACTGCAAGGAACCGGGCTTCAAGGCCGAGACCTACTTCTGCAGCCATCCCGACATAGAGGTGAGCCGCCATGCCACTCATTTGGCCATCGACCGCCATCAGTTAGGTGGTCGGTTCGTGATGCAGCCGCGTGAGGACAGTCTGCGCCAGCGCGTGCTACACCTCATCATGGACTACCGTCTCGAAATCGTAGAGCAGCACCTCAGAAAAATTCAGTTACAACTGCGCCAAGCCACTGGCGACATGAACAACATGATGCAGCTCATGAAGGACTACAAGGAAACCCAAGAGCTTCGCAACATGCTCGCCAAGAAACTGGGCAGCGACCTCATTGTCACATAACCCATCAGCCCCATCAGCCCCATTAGCCCCAAAAAAGAATAATAACCCACAACCCATGTACTACATAGAAAAGAAAATAGAGATTTCAGCCAGCCATCACCTCACGCTCGACTACGAGAGCAAGTGCACCCGCATGCATGGTCACAACTGGATCATCACGCTGTACTGCCGCGCACGCGAGCTGAACAAGAACGGCATGGTGGTTGACTTCAGCGAACTGAAACGGAAAATCAAGGGTCCGCTCGACCATCAGTGTCTGAACGACGTGCTGCCCTTCAACCCCACTGCCGAGAACATAGCACGGTGGTGTACTGAACAGGTGCCTGAGTGCTACAAAGCCGTGGTGCAGGAGAGCGAGGGCAACATTGCCACCTATGAGGAAGATGAACGATGAAAAAGGAAAGATGAAGAGCTTCAGAGTAAACGAAATATTCTACTCGCTGCAGGGCGAGGGGCGCAATACGGGGCGTGCAGCCATCTTCATCCGCTTTGCGGGCTGCAACCTGCGTTGTTCGTTCTGCGACACCGAGTTCGATAGTTATCGCGAGATGACCACCGACGACATCATCACAGCCATAGCCCCCTATCCTGCCCGCTTCGTAGTGCTCACCGGTGGCGAGCCCACGCTGCAGGCCGACGAAGCGTTCGTGGACCAGCTGCACCAGCACGGCTACGAAGTGGCGATGGAAAGCAACGGCACCCGTCCTGCTCCCCGTAACCTCGACTGGCTCACCATCTCTCCCAAGCCCGCCCACATCACCAACATCACCCACCTCCCCCACGACACCCACTTCCCCCACATCTCCCTCACCCCCCACGAAATCAAGATCATCTTCGACGGCATCACCAATCCCGAAGACCTCCTAAGCCAGTTCGTCCCTTTCCCCCTGAAGAAGCCTCTCCTATACCTCCAGCCCTGCGACACGGGCCATACCGAGCAGAACGCGCGGCTGCTGCACGAGTGCATAGACTATATAAAGACACACCCACAGTGGCAACTCTCCCTGCAGACTCACAAACTGATTGACATCAAATAAAGCAACGAAGAACATCATGAGCATGACCAACCTCATATTCCTGATCAATCAGGTGTTCGCCATCCTGGCGATCATCCATGTGGTCATGGACAACCGGCAGCCTGCGAAAACAATGGCTTGGGCGCTCGTGATCTACTTCATACCCATCATCGGCATACTGGCCTACATCTTTTTTGGCGTTAACACACGGCGAAAGCGCATGGTGAACCGACGCTCGCTCGATGCCCTCTCGCGCAGCTCGCTCTTCAAACTTGTGGAGTCGAGAAACACGGCACTGCCTGAGAACCAAAAGCCCGTCATAGAACTGTTCATCAACCAAAGCCTGGCACTGCCCTTCTATAAGAATAAGGTGGATTTCATGACCAGCGGCTACCAGTTCTTCCCGGCACTGCTCAGCGACATCGCTGCAGCCAAGGAGCACATACACATCGACATCTATATCTTCGAAGACGATGCACTGGGACAGCTCGTCAGCGATGCCCTCATCGACAAGGCCCGACAGGGAGTGGAGGTGCGCATCATCTACGACGACGTGGGGTGCTGGAGCGTGAAGAACAGTTTCTTCCGCCGCATGCAGAATGAAGGCATACAGCTGACACCGTTCATGCCGGTGCGTTTCCCGCGACTCACCAGCAAGGCCAACTACCGCAACCACCGTAAGATTATCGTCATCGACGGACGAATAGGTTACATTGGGGGCATGAACATTGCTGTGCGATACGTGAACGGCGGCAAGAAGAAAAAGAAGCAACGGCAGCTGGGCTGGCGCGACACGATGGTACGCGTCGAGGGACAGGGGGTCTACTCCATGCAACGCGCCTTCTCCGTGGACTGGCACTTCACCAGTCGGGTGCTGCTCAACGATAAAAGGTTCTATCCGCCCATTGAGGACAACGACTTCCCTGAATGCCCTGTGCAGACCGTCACCAGCGGACCATCGTCGCCCATGCCCGAAATCATGCAGGGCTACGTCGATATCATCATGAATGCCAAGCAGTACGTCTATATTGAAACACCCTACTTCCTCCCAACGAGCATCGTGCTCTTTGCACTGAAGACTGCTGCCTCAACAGGGGTTGACATACGCCTGCTCGTGCCGCTACACGGCGACGCATGGCTCACGCAATGGGCCAGCCGCAGCTATCTGCGCGAGATGGTAGAGGCGGGCATCAAGGTGTCGCTCTACAAGCCAGCCTTCCTGCACTCAAAGATGATGGTGTGCGACGACTGTATCGCCACATGCGGATCAACAAACATCGATTTCCGCTCATTAGAGAGCAACTTCGAGGCCAACACCTTCTTCTATGGTAGGGAGGCCGCCTGTCAGCTGCGCGACATCTATCTGGCCGACGAGCAACAGTCAGTTGACCTTACCGAACTGCCCGACCGCATGCAACCAGGATTCGCAGTAGCCCTATGGGAAAGCCTCACCAGACTTTTCTCTCCACTACTGTAATAGACATCCCACCGCACCCACAAACACCCAAGAACCCACCCCCAACCCCTCCCCAGGGGAGGGGAGTTTAGATAGAAAAGAAACATAAAAGTAAAGATACATGACAGAAAATAAAAACATAAAGAACGCTCACCCAACAAATCTATCCAGCCTCCCCTCACCTGGGGAGGGGCTGGGGCTGGGTTCCTACGAAATCATGGCCCCCGTCGGCAGTCGCGAATCCTTGGCAGCTGCCATCCAGGCTGGTGCCGACAGCATCTACTTCGGCATTGAGAAGCTGAACATGCGTGCCCACTCGGCCTCGACCTTCACCATCGACGACCTGCGAGAGATAGCCGCCACCTGCAATGAACATGGCATGAAGAGCTACCTCACGGTGAACACCATCATCTATCAGGAAGACCTGGAGCTGATGCGACAAATCATTGACGCTGCTCACGATGCCGACATCTCTGCCATCATTGCCAGCGACGTGGCCGTGATGCAGTACTGCAGAAAGGTGGGCGTGGAGGTGCACCTCTCCACACAACTCAACATATCGAACGTCGAGGCACTGAAGTTCTACGCACAGTTTGCCGACGTAGTGGTGCTCGCCCGAGAACTTCGCATGGAACAGGTGGCCGACATCTATCGTCACATTGAGGAAGAGCACATCTGCGGCCCCAGCGGACAGCTCGTACGCATCGAAATGTTCTGTCACGGTGCACTCTGCATGGCCATCTCAG
>JAEEPT010000139.1 GCA_016284895.1 Prevotella sp.
CCATCGTGAAGCACGGACCTTTCAAGGGACTCGCACTGGCCGTGTGGCGTATCCTGCGCTGCAATCCCTGGGGCGGCAAAGGATACGACCCTGTGCCGTGATTCCATCATCTCGCACCTCGATTTCTTATCGTAGTGCCAGCGCCTTGTTTTCGGCTGCTTCCATCAGCTCGCGTTCCCCCGGACCTTTATCGTTGATGCCGCAGAGATGCAGAATGCCGTGAATGATGACGCGGTGAAGCTCCTCGTCGTAGGGCTTGCCGAACAGTTCGGCATTCGAGCGCACGGTGTCGAGTGAGATGACGAGGTCGCCGTTGAGCACATCGTCTTCGCAATAGTCGAAGGTGATGATGTCGGTATAGTAGTCGTGCTGCAGGTATTCGCGGTTCACGGCCAGTATGTGCTCGTCGTCGCAGAACAGATAGCCCACTTCGCCTACCTTCTTCTTGTAGGTGGCTGCCACGCGTCGAATCCATGCCGTAGTGTCGCGTTTGCGAATGGCTGGCATCTTCACGTTTTCGGTGTTATAGGTAATCATAAGTGAAAGAAAATGAAAGATGAAAAATGAAAGATATGATTAGGCGTGAGGTTGAGGGTGGGAGGGAAGGAAGGGGGTGATGTCCTGTCCGAAGTGTTGCAGTTCACGCACCATCGATGAGGAGATGCTCGACAGCTGAGGCTCTGCGTAGAGCAGGATGGTTTCTACTTCGCCATTGGTAAGCTGCCGATTGATGTCGGCCTGCTCACGTTCATATTCAAAATCCTTGGATGAGCGCACACCCTTCACAATGAAACGGGCCTGCTCATGGCGTGCGAAGTCGATGGCCAGCCCGTAGTAAGGCTTCACTTCGATGGCAGGCACATCTGCATAAAGCCGGCGAATGGCCTGCATACGTTCTTCTGCCGGACGCATATAAGGTTTCTGGACATTGTCGCCTACCACCCCGATAACCAATCGATCGAAGAGCGGTAGTGCGCGGCGCACGATGCTGTCGTGCCCAATGGTGAAGGGGTCGAAACTACCTACAAATATACCTGTATTCATAATTTCACGTTTTTCATGGCAAAATTACGAAAAATCAAGAGCAGAACAAAACAAAGTCCTTTGTTTTTTATGCTGAGCAGTGTAACCACGAGTTTTTTAACTCAGGTTTCCATCTTTTCGCTCCTATGTCAGGGAGTTCTTTTTTCTACTGTTTTTTCTTTTTAGAGAAACGTCGGCAGAGAGTTCCTTGAAGAAATCGTGTTCCAGAATGATGCATAGCTGTCGCAACAGACCTGTGCTGATGTCTTCACGGGCGAAAATGTTATATACATTTGTGCGTTCGCAGGCTATCTGTTGCGCCACCCAAATGACGGAACGATGTTTTTGCTGCATGATTTCCTTGATTCTTTGTCCAATGTGCATGACGGTTAAGGTTTATATCTTAGTTAGCCTATATTTATTATGTCAGGTACAAAAATACAAAAAAAGATGGCAAAAACAGCCATCTTTTTCGTATGGAAAACAATCCAAGGTGTTTTTTTAACATCTGTTATGCAAAACATTTTACATATCGAACAGATTTGGTTCCATAATGTTACCATTATAGGGATTTCGGCCAAAGTGTTTGTAGGCTAACTCGGTAGCCATTCTACCGCGCGAAGTGCGCTTGATGAATCCCTCCATGATGAGGAATGGTTCGTAAACTTCCTCTACGGTGCCAGCATCCTCGCCGATGGCAGTAGCGATGGTCGAGATACCCACAGGACCTCCACGGAACTTGTCGATGATGGTAAGCAGTATCTTATTGTCGATTTCATCGAGACCGTACTTGTCGATATTAAGAGCCGAGAGCGATGAATTCGTGATTTTTGTATCGATGCCACCCGTTCCTCTCACCTGTGCGAAGTCGCGCACACGGCGCAGCAGGGCATTGGCGATACGGGGCGTGCCGCGTGAGCGTCCGGCAATCTCAAGTGCAGCATCCTCGGTGATGGGCACGTCGAGCAGACGAGCTGAGCGCTCTATGATCTTTGCCAGCGTCTGCGGGTCGTAGTACTCTAAGTGCATGTTGATGCCGAAGCGTGCACGCAGTGGAGCCGTGAGCAGTCCACTGCGGGTGGTGGCTCCTACCAGCGTGAAAGGATTCAGGTCAATCTGTATGCTGCGTGCCGACGGTCCCTTGTCGATCATGATGTCGATGCGATAGTCCTCCATGGCTGAATAGAGATATTCCTCTACGACAGGTGACAGACGGTGAATCTCGTCGATGAACAGCACGTCGCGTGGTTCCAGCGAGGTGAGAATGCCGGCCAGGTCGCCTGGCTTGTCGAGCACGGGGCCGCTGGTGAGCTTGAAGCCCACGCCCAGTTCGTTGGCAATAATGTTCGAGAGGGTGGTCTTGCCCAGTCCTGGAGGACCGTGCAACAGTGTGTGGTCGAGCGGCTCGCCGCGATACTTGGCAGCTTCAACGAACACTTCCAGGTTCTCTACCACTTTCTGTTGTCCGCTGAAGTCGCGGAAGGTAAGGGGGCGGAGAGCGTTCTCGAAGTCTTTTTCGGCATTACTGCTGGCATAGCGCTCTTCTCTGATATCGAAATCGTCGTTCATATAATCGATTGTGTTACGATGTGCAAAATTAATGGTTTTTACTCAAATCAGCATATCATTTCATATCATTTTGCCTTTTTATTGCTACTTTTCTTTTTATTTTCAACATTTTCAGTTATCTTTGCCACTAAAATTATATTACTACCTACTGTTTAACATCATTAAGCTTTTTTGCTTATAATCCGTTCAATTATAGCTGTATTTTTTTGCGTTATCGTGCTTTTTATGTACTTTTGCACCCAATTATTAAATACGAAATGGACTATATTGGATAGTCATCAATAGAAAAATGAAGAAACTGCAACATATCATCTCCAGACGTCACATGCGGTTCAACATCGCTGTATTGTCGGCTATTCTTGCTGTGTTTCTTATCACAACGTTGTTGCAGGCTGTCTTCACTTGGAAGAGCATCAACGACGAGTTGGAGAACCGGAAGAAGATGGAGGTGAACGTTCAGAACGAACGCATCGATGCCCTGAAGCAGAGCGTTGCCAGCATCGTGGAGAACTCAGCACCCGCTTTCGAACAGGAACTGGAGAATCCCAAGCAGATCACTCAACTACTGACTAACATGATGCGGCAGAACCCTGAACTGCTGGGCTCTGCAGTGGCCTTCGTACCCGACTATCACTCCGAACAGGGCCGTCTCTATGCACCTTATGTCTATCGTGAGAACGACATCATCCGGACCAAGGTGCTCAAGTATGACTACACCCAGTTCGAGTGGTACTCCATTGCTATCGAGAACGACAAGCGTGACTGGTGTCAGCCCTATGCCGACCAGGATGGCACTTATGCTCTGATGACCACCTACTCCGTTCCGCTTCATAACACTGATGGAAAGGTGGTGGCTGTGCTCACCGGCGACCTGCCCATGAGCGAGCTGTCCTACGTTACCAACACCATCTATCACACGAGCAGCATGCGCAGCATCATTATTCTGGGCATGCAGATTTTTGGCATCCTGCTCATCATCGTCATTGTGTGGGGAGCAGTGGTGAACATGCGGAAGATTGACTCGGTGAACAAGCAGAATGAGTTCATCAACGACGAACTCAGCATTGCCTCGAACCTGCAGACCGACATTCTGCCGCGCGAATATCCGCAGCACCCCAACCTGCGTATGCGAGCCATGCTTAAGCAGGCGGCACAGGTCAGTGGCGACTTCTACGACTTCTCACTGCAGGGCGACAAACTGAACTTCTGCATAGGCGACGTAGCCACTCAAGGCATTGGCGCAGCACTGGCTATGATTATCACACGCAGCGTCTATCGCACCTGCATTAAGAGTCACGACGACTTGAAGAGCATCATGAACAAGATGAATGATTCGCTGGTGTCCATCAACGAACAGCACATGTATGCCACCTTCTTTGCAGGGCAACTGGATTTGCAGACGGGTCACCTGACCTACTGCAATGCCGGTCATTTGCCCCCTTACCTGTTGGGTCAGGGCGAAGCCAGGCAGATGGATATCTGTGCCAATGTGCCGTTGGGTATCACTGAATGGGATTTTGAGACGCAGGAAATGCAACTGAAGGCTGCCGACACGCTCTTCCTTTACACCGACGGTATCGTAGAAGCCATGAATGTCAAGGAGGAGTCGTTCGGTGAAAAGCGGCTGGCACTCCACCTGAAGAAAGCTGGCGAGCATGCCATGAAGCCCGATGCGGTGATGAAGCAGGTCAACAATGCCTTGCAGCATCACCTGGGCATCGACCAAGAAGCCAAAGATGACCTCACGATGCTGGTCATCAGTTGGCAGTCCTAATCACTTTTTCTTTTTCGGCTTACGACGCGCCCAACCCTCTTCTGAGAAGTCGGGCTCTTCGCCTTTCAGCTCCTGGTGTCGCTTGTCGCGGCGGTTGTCCTCAGTGGCCATGCGCATCAGCTCACGCCAGTCGCCTCTTGTATTTTCATTTGGGGAGTTGCGTCTGCTACCGCGCGTGCCGCGCTGGTCATTTCGGGCAGCAGGCTCTTTCCTCCTTCCTCTCTCTTCATTTCTGTCCTTCTCGTTCTCGCTATTGCAGCGCACGATGCGCCCCTTGTAGCGTATGCCAGTGAGCTGCGAGCTCACCTTCAGGGCATCCTTCTCCGGCACTTCGAAGTAGCTGATAGTGTCGAGCAGGTCAATGTGGCCCACCGCCTGTCTGCCGCCCACATAGCGGTTCAGCGTCTGCATGAGCTCGCCCGGATAGAAGCCGTCGCGCTTGCCCAGGTTGATGAACAGTCGGGCATATCCCTTTTCGGGCTTTGAGTTCTTGCTGTTTTGTGGTTTCCGGCTCCCCTTCTCTTTGGAGGGAGCTGTGGGGAGGCTTATCTCAGGTGCATCGGCATAGTAGGCCAGGAACTTCCCGAACTCCAGCGACACGATTTTCTTGATAATCTCCTCCTTGTCTATGTATTCGAAGTAGCGGTTGATGTCTTGCAGGAAGGGGGCTATTTCGTCATCGTTCACGTCGGTCTTCACAATCTCGTCCATCACCTTGTAGAGCTGCTTCTTGCAGATTTCTTCAGCCTTCGGTATTTCAGCTTCTACAAACTGCTTTCCTATCTCTTTCTCGATGTTGCGTATCTTGTGTTTCTCCTTCGAGTGTACGATGCTGATGGAGGTGCCCTTCTTGCCGGCACGTCCAGTGCGGCCTGAGCGGTGGGTGTAGTTCTCAATGTCGTCGGGCAGTCCGAAGTTGATGACGTGGGTCAGGTCGTTCACGTCCAGTCCGCGGGCGGCCACGTCGGTAGCCACAAGCAGTTGCGTGAGGTGCTGGCGGAACTTCTGCATCGTCAGGTCGCGCTGCTGTTGCGACAGGTCGCCGTGCAGTGCCTCGGCATTGTAGCCGTCCTTGATTAACTTGTCGGCTATCTCCTGTGTCTCCAGTTTCGTGCGGCAGAAGATGATGGCAAAGATACGGGGGTTGTAGTCCACAATGCGCTTCAGTGCCAGATACTTGTCCTTGGCCTGCACCATATAATAGATGTGGTTCACGTTCTCAGCTCCTTCATTGCGGCTTCCCACCACAATCTCCTGATGGTCTTTAAGGAACTTCTTCGCCACTCGTTCCACATCGCGGCTCATCGTGGCCGAGAACATGAGCGTGTTATGGTCTTCGGGCAGCGACTCGAATATCTCCTCGATGGCTTCCGAGAAGCCCATGTTCAGCATCTCGTCGGCCTCGTCGAGCACGATGTTCCTCACAAACTCCAGGTGCGCATAGCCCCGGTTCTTCAGGTCAATCAGTCGGCCTGGCGTTGCCACGATAATCTGTATCCCCTTGCGCAGGGCTCGCATCTGCTGCTCGATGGCAGCACCGCCATAGACGGCCTCGATGTGAATGCCCTCCATGTACTTCGAGAAGTCGCGCAGGTCATCGGCTATCTGCAGGCAGAGCTCGCGTGTGGGGCTCAGGATGAGTGCTTGTGGAAGTCCTCTTCCCGGTTCGCCCTCCTCCAGATGCATGATGCGTTGCAGCAGAGGTATGCCGAAGGCCGCTGTCTTGCCAGTGCCTGTCTGCGCCAGTGCTATAGTGTCCTGTCTACTCTCCAACAGTGTTGGAATGACTGCTTCTTGCACAGGCATGGGCTGCACAAACCCCATTTCTTCGATGGCGCGACGAATCTCTTCACATACGCCCAGTTCTTCAAATGTCTTCATTTACAATAATTTGTGTGCAAAGTTACGGAAAGTCGAGCGAAATGCAAAAGAAAAGCCCTTTTTCTTTTCATTTCCGAGACGAAGTAACTTCGCCACAGCGTGGCAGAGTTACGGAAAAACGAGTGCAATGCAAAAGAAAAGGATTGATTTCTTTGATTTGTGACCGACTTTTTGTACCTTTGTTCGCGATAAACACACTTTTTTTATTCATCAAAACACACAACAACTATGAAGAAGCAATTGTTTCAGTTCAAAGAGGTGCCTGACGACTGGGCCCTCTGTTTTCAAGACGCCTGTCCCCTGCACGAGGAGTGCCAGCGGTGGCTGGCAGGTTCGTATGCTCCCAAGAAGATGACCGTTCGGCCCTGCGTGATAGCTCCTTCAGTGGAGCTCACAGGAACCTGCCGTTACTACGTGAACCCTGAGCCCGTGACGCTGGCATACGGGTTCAACGACCTGTTCAGTCATGTCAGACGCAACGAATACGAGCCGATGCAGCGCGCCTTGTACGCCATCTTCGGCAGTGAGAGCAGCTACTATCGTTGCAAGAGGGGCCAGCGAGCCATCACGCCCCAGGAGCAGCAGGCCATACAGAACCTGTTCAGCAAGTACGGCTATGCCGACGCTGTGGTGTTCAACCGCACGCAGCAGACATACGATTTCCCTGTCGCGCTCCCCTAACCCACTCGTCGTATCTCATTTACCCCACCCAATGCCCTGACAGCCCTATTCCTACAAGGTTTTTGCGCTGTCAGGGCATTGCTTTTTGCTGACAGTTCTGCTGTCACGGCGTGGCAGTGACGTTGTCACGCCAAGACAACGTAGCTGTCTTGGCAAGAAGGTGTTGCTGTCTTGGCAGGACAACATCGTTATCACGGCGTGACGACAAGATAAGCTAAGCTATATGTTCAGAGCGGCCTCCGGACATAAGTGGGAGGACTCATGTGTCTGTATTTTTAGCCTATTATTATAAAATATGGATTATAGCAGATTGTCTTATAAGTTTTTTTTGTATTTTTGCCGCAAATTTTGAAATAGACGTAGCATGAAACGTATTGCATACACACTTTTTTCACTCCTGTTCATCACCTATAGTTCGGTGGCGCAGACCACGCCCAACAAGGATGTGGTGATAGAACAGATGAACTATTGCATCAACTCGCTGACCACCATCTCGCAGAACAAGTCGGTAGAGGTGCTCGACCATGAGCTGGACCAACTGCTGAACAACCTGACGATGGAACAGATGGCAGGACTTCCCGAGGTGGCCGAATTCAGGAAACAGCTGTTGCAGAGCCTGAACAGTGTCAGCGTGACGCAGCAGGAGAAGGAGGTGGTGAGACGAATGCACGACAATACGCTGGGGCGCCACATGTGGAAAGCAGCCTCGTCGGTCATAGATCATAAAGTGGTGACGGCTGTGCTGCTGAGCATTGCCCGTACTACGGTGGACTATCAGCTGACGGGAGTCCAGCAGGATCAGGAGGAACTGAAGGCACTCTGGGAACTGAAGAAGGCGCAACTGAACGAGGTGACCACGCTGCGCAAAGAGGCACTGGAGCTGGTGTTCACGCTCTACCAGCGATTCCAGCTCGACGAGCACGACCGTCTGACGGAGGCATCGGCCCTGCTGTTCAACCAGATTGTGAACGAGCGCGACAACGGCAAGCGCATCCGTCTGCTGCGCGACAACTACACTCAGTTCTGTAACGTCAGCGACTACTACTATTATTTAGGTATGGCCTATATCGATGCCGATGACTATGAGCAGGCTCGTCCGCAGCTGGAGCAGTATGAGGCACGCTGCAATCGTGCCCCCATCTTCCGCTACAACGAGAAACTTGGCTGTGTTCATCTGGCACGTCTTATCTTCGAGAAGAAACTGTCTGACACAGAGAAGCTGCAACTGGTGGAGAACGTGCAGCACAACCTGCCCAACAACGGTGCTGCCCTCATACAGTGCGCCATGATTCTGATGAACGACCTGAAGCAGGAGAAGCACGCCATCGACCTGTTGCGCAGTGGTGTGGACAACCCACATGTGTCCGACCGCGATGCCATCGTGTTGACGCTGGCCCAGCTCATGTCCCGCATCAAGACGATGCCTGAAATGGAACAACAGGTGAAGGATGCCGTCTATAAATGCAATGACCTGACGCTGAACAGCCATATCGCCTTCGTCGTGAACGACCATCAGCCTAATATATGGGAGACGCTGCCGGCATTCATTCAGATTGACGATGCCTTCCACCGCCCGTGGTACTTCTTCGGTAAGTCATTCAATGGTGAGTTCCGTCTGCTGCTGCCTGCCAACTTCTCACTTGACCGCCAGCAACTGGCAGTCTACTGGGAACGTAACGAAGGGCAGCACCTTTATATCACCGAGGGAGAGCCACGACTCTCCATGACCATTGAGCGCAAGGAGGTGTTCGACGAGGTGGAGTGCTTCCAGAAAGACCCGTCAATGATGTACCTGTTTCTCTCGTCGGTCGATGGAAACGACCTGTTGCAGGTGAAGCCCAACCTGGACTACGATGCCATTCAGAAGAAGGAGATGCCAGGATTGAAGGAACTGTCGCTGGATGATGACGACCTTGCCAAAATCATAGCATTCTGTAAGAAGCACGAGCCAGAGCGGGGATGCACCGTGCTAACCGTGAAGGGAGGCAGCACAAGCGGCTCGTTCGAGAACGACAGCATCAGCTTTGAAGGCGACACGCTGCGCTACACCCCACGACTGACCAGCGAGGAGCGCACGTTGGTGCACTTCATCTTCGCCGATGCGCCACAGACCATCGTCAGCTTTGTGGTCAACGACGACAAGCAAACACTGGACATCTACTCCATTGAGTCGAACGGTCAGTTGTTCTATAAGGACGAAGCTCCTGAAACCGTTACAGCGAAGATTCCCACGTGGTATGAGAAGATTTGGAACTTCGTGTGGGGCATAATCGTCTGGCTGTGGCACCTCATCTTGGCAGTGCTTGCCTGGCTGTGGAATCTCGTTTGGGGCATTCTCGCTTGGCTGTGGGGCATTCTTGTCTGGCTATGGGACTTCGTTTGGGGTATCTTCTCCTGGCTATGGGATTTTGTCAAGGGAATATTGAAATGGTGTTACGACTTTGTGAAATCCATCTTTTAGAGCTACACTATGAAACTTTGTATATTCTGTTCTGCCAATCAGCAGATTGACCATGATTTTTTTGAAAAGACCCGCGAACTGGGCCGTTGGGCGGCTCAAAACGGACATAGCATTGTGTTCGGAGGCCACGATGCGGGCCTGATGCACAGTGTGAGCAAG
>JAEEPT010000140.1 GCA_016284895.1 Prevotella sp.
TAACGGATGGTTATAATAAGGTACACCGATAATCACTAAGCATAATGAAATTGCTGAAAAATCTGTTTACTATAGAAAAAAATCCACACAAAGGACTCATCATGGCCGAATGGGCAGTGTTGGCATATATTGTGCTTACGCTGCTACTGATGCTGTTCACTTACACACGCCTGCAGAACCCTATGTCCATGCTTTGGCTGCGTTTCCAGTCGGTCGTGATGATAGTAGCTTTGTGGGCAGTCTATCGCATGATACCCTGCCGTATGACCATGTGCATCCGCGTATTGGCACAGCTTGCCTTGCTCAGCACGTGGTATCCTGAGACTTTCGAGTTCAACCGCATCCTGCCTAATCTGGACCATCACTTTGCGGCATGGGAACAGCAGTTGTTCGGTTGCCAACCCGCCTTGGTCTTCAGCGAGAAGTTTTCAAGTCCTATTGTCAGCGAACTGCTCACGATGGGCTATGTGAGCTACTATCCCATGATGGTTGTCGTTTTGCTCTATTATTTCATGCAGCAGTACGACCAATCTCTGAAAGCGTCATTCATGGTAATTGCTGTGTTCTTTGTCTTCTACGTCATCTTCATCTTCCTGCCCGTTGCTGGCCCACAATATTATTATTCAGCCGTTGGAACCGACCAGATAGCGCAGGGCATCTTCCCCAATATCGGCAACTACTTTGAGACCCACACCGAAGGGCTTACTGCACCTGGCTGGAAAGACGGTATTTTCTACAAGCTGCTGATATTTGCTCACGAAGTAGGCGAACGTCCTACGGCTGCATTTCCCAGCAGTCACATGGGAGCCACAGTCGTCTTTCTCATCTTGGCCTGGCTCTCAAAAAGCCGAAGACTCTTTTGGTCGTTCGTACCGTTTGCCGTGCTGATGTTCTTTGCCACCTTCTATTTGCAAGCCCACTACGCCATCGATGCCATCGCCGGTGTCTTTGCCGGTTTGGCCATTTACTTCCTACTGCTGGGGCTCTACAAACTGATTGGGAAGAAATGACCGCCTTGTCTTTGCGAGATGAAAATGCCGAACATCATATATTATCCCACACAGGCTCAACCAAAAGGCTGCTACGCTGCCACCATAGGCACCTTCGACGGCATTCACTTAGGCCATAGCAGCGTAGTGAGCCAACTGCGTGCAGCAGCCAGCAAACGGGGACTTCAGTCGATGGTCATCACCTTTGAGCACCATCCGCGACAGGTGCTACAGCCTGAGTGGAAGCCCACATTGCTCACCACACTTGATGAAAAGGTCGAATTGTTTGCCCAAATGGGCATTGACACGCTGGTGATACTGCGTTTCGACCGGGAGATGTCGAAACTCTCATCGCGCCAATTTATGGAACAGGTATTGAAGCGTGACCTTGGTGTACGGCTGCTGCTGATGGGCTATGACAACCATTTTGGCAACGATCGTTCAACTGTGTTCGATGACTATGTGGCCTATGGCCGAGAGATGGGCATGGAAGTAGTTTGCGGACAACCTGCCGACGTCAACGGCATGCGCGTCAGTTCAACACTCGTTCGCAGCCTGCTGAATGAAGGGCATGTGGCACAAGCATCCCTCTGCCTGGGCCGGCAGTATTCCCTGACTGGGCGAGTAGTGCACGGCGAACAGATAGGTCGCCAATTAGGATTCCCCACTGCCAACATTCTACCCGATGACTCGCTTCGTCTCATTCCAGCTCCAGGTGTCTATGCCGTCCGTATCGCAGTTCTGCAAGACACATCATCCCCCTCTGGCATTCAGTTGTCCACTATTCCTGAAGGCACCATCCTGCAAGGCATGATGAACATTGGCATGCGCCCCACATTCGACGGACGGCAAATGACCCTTGAGGCTCACATCTTCGATTTTACAGGCAACCTCTACGACCGCAGACTCACAGTATTCTTTGTCGATCGATTGCGCGATGAGCACTCCTTTGCATCACCGCAAGACCTTGTTTCGCAAATGCAGCGCGACGCCATCTCCGCGCAAGCCATCCTTTCTGCCAGTCCGGCCAGCAAGTAGCCATTCATCTATCCACCGATAATAAAAAGAACAAGACCATAATGAAAGACTCCCTATTCTACACCATCGTCTTCCTATGCATTCAGATTCTGGCATCGTTATTGGTTGGCCAATCCCTGAAACTGCTGACCGACGATCCGCAAATCATCACCTCGCCCTATATCCAGATAGGCACCATGGTGCTCTTCTCAGTCATTACCATCATCGTGTTCGTCCGTCTGAAATGGGCCACTCCCACACGCCAATACCTGAAGTCCAAGCCATGGCTCACCATCGTCTGGGCAGTCATTGCCGCCTTCGGAGCAGTCATTCCGTCGATTGCTTTTCAAGAGCAAATGCCTGAACTGCCCAACATTGTGGCCGAAGAGCTGAGTGCAGTCATGAATGCGCGTGGAGGCTACTTCGTGACCTGCCTGCTCGTACCCCTGACTGAGGAACTTGTGTTTCGTGGTGCCATACTGCGTGCGCTGCTCAAGTGGAGACCCGCTTCCCATTGGTGGATGATTGCCTTCTCAGCCCTGCTGTTCTCAGCAGCCCACATGAACCCTGCCCAGATGCCGCATGCTTTTATCGTGGGGCTGTTGCTCGGATGGATGTATTACCGCACACAGAGCATTGTCCCTGCCGTAGCCTTTCACTGGAGCAACAACACCATTGCCTACATTCTGTTCAAGCTCTATCCCAATCCGGACGTGAAGCTTGTTGAGATACTGGGCTCGCAACAGCATGTACTACTGGCTGTGCTGTGCTCGCTGATGATTCTCCTGCCCGCCATCTACCAGCTAAACATGTGGATGCGAAAAGCCGGAGAAAACGATACCACGGTATAACAAACAGAAAGGCAGATGGAACAACTCCTTCACTACGTCTGGAAGCACCGACTTTGGCCCTTACGCGAACTGGAGACCACCGATGGCCGACTGGTTGAAGTCGTTGACCCTGGTCTCTATAACCGCCGCAATGCAGGTCCCGACTTCTTCAATGCCAAGGTAAAGATCAACGGTACGCTCTGGGTGGGCAACATTGAGATTCACGACCGCGCCAGCGACTGGTATCAGCACGGCCACAACCACGACGCAGCCTACGACAACGTGATACTCCATGTGGTAGGTGCTGCTGATACCGACGTCCAGAATTCACGCAATGAGTTTCTGCCACAGATGATACTCGAGGTGCCCAGCTACGTCAAGGAACACTACGAAGAGTTGTTGCACACCGACCATTATCCTCCCTGCTACAAGATTATCCCCAACATGACGCGACTGATGGTTCACTCATGGATGGCTGCCCTGCAGACCGAACGGCTGGAGCAGAAGACAGAGGCCATCCGCCAACGTGCAGAACGCGAGAATGGCTCGTGGGAGGATGCCTACTTCGTGACATTAGCACGCAACTACGGCTTCGGCATCAACGGCGAGGCTTTCGAACAGTGGGCCTACAACGTGCCTCTGAGCGCTGTTGGCAAGCACCGTGACGATTTGTTCCAGATTGAAGCCATCTTCATGGGTCAAGCCGGACTCTTAGATTTACAAGCCATACCCGATCGTTATCAAGCCGATGCGCTGAACGAGGGCTACTTCACTCGTCTGCGCAACGAATACCTCTATCTGGCCCATAAGTTCTCGATGAAGCCGATGGATCCTACCATCTGGCGCTTCCTTCGCCTGCGTCCACAGAACTTTCCGCACATTCGCATCTCACAGCTGGCCCAGCTCTACTACGACCGCAAGTCAGGACTGAGCTCACTCCTTGAGTGCGAGTCGGTAGAAGCTGTTCAGCAACTGCTCAGCACCCACGTCACCCCCTACTGGGAGACCCACTACGTGTTCGGTTCGGAGAGCACAAAGTGTGCGAAGACGCTATCGAAGTCATCGCTCAATCTGCTGACCATCAACACCGCCGTCCCTATGCTCTTTGCCGTGGGTCGTCACCGACAGAAGGAAATCTACTGCGACCGTGCTTTCGACTTCTTGGAACAGCTGAAGGCTGAGAACAACCATATCGTAAGGATGTGGCGCGAATGCGGTCTGGAGGCCCAGTCAGCCGGCGACTCACAAGCCCTCATCCAACTGAAGCGCGAATACTGCGACCGTCGTGACTGTCTGCGCTGCCGTTTCGGCTACGAGTACTTGCGCCAGCGACCCCATTAGCTCCAATCTATCCTATTAGCCCCAATCAATCCCCAAAAACAAATGAACTACCTCTACGAAACCCGCTTTGAAGTTCGCGACTACGAATGCGACATCGAAGGAATAGTGAACAATGCTCAGTACGTGCACTACATGGAGCACACCCGCCATCGTTTTCTGAAAGCCTGCGGACTGAGCTTTGCCGAGATGCATCAGAAAGGAGTCGATGCAGTGGTGGCCCGCATGCAACTGCAATACAAGGTGCCCTTGCGCCCCGACGATGAAATCATCTCACGATTGAATCTCACGAAAGAGGGCATCCGCTGGGTGTTCCATCAGGACCTCTATCGCGCCTCCGACGAACAGTTATGCTTCCGTGGCCGCGTGGAGCTGGTATGCCTCATCAACGGAAGACTGGGCAACAGCGAAGACTACGACCGCGCCTTCCAGAGATTCATCGAACAATCATAAGACTTTGTGGGCCTATAAAGCCCCATCACCTCCATATCCCCCTATCATGTCATCTCCCCTTCTCTACACCATGGCCCTGACCCGCATGACGGGCTTCAATTTCCAGACTGCACTCCAGCTCTATCGCGAGTTGGGAGGCGGACAGGCTGTCTATGAGCACCGTGCCGACATCATCGATGTGCTGCCCGACTGCTCGCCCCGTCTTGTCAAAGCCCTGCAGAACTGGGATGAAGCACTGGCGAGAGCCGAGGCAGAACTGACCTTCATACAGAAACACAACATCCGCCCCCTGCTCTTAGGCAGTCCCGACTATCCGCAACGGCTCACGGAGTGTACCGATGCGCCCCTGCTACTCTACTACATGGGCTCAGCCGACTTGAACGCTCAGCGCGTGGTGGCCATCGTAGGCACCCGACATGCCACGTCTTACGGACGCGACCTCATCCGACGACTCATGGCCGACCTCCGCACAATGGGCATACAGCCCCTCGTGGTCAGCGGACTGGCCTACGGCATAGACATCAGTGCCCACACCGAAGCCCTGACGCAGGGATTCGAGACCGTAGGCGTGCTGGCTCACGGTCTTGACGAGCTCTATCCTCCACGCCATCGCGACACCGCCAAACAGATGCTTCACCAAGGCGGCCTGCTCACCGAATACATGTCGCAGACCAAGGCCGACAAACTGAACTTCGTGAAGCGCAACCGCATCGTGGCGGGCATGAGCGATGCCACAGTGCTGGTGGAGAGTGCAGCACGGGGCGGTGGGCTCATCACCTGCGGCATAGCCCAGGACTACGGGCGCAACGTATTTGCCTATCCAGGAGCCGTGGGTGCTCCCTACAGTGAGGGCTGCAACCAGCTCATCCGCAACAACGGCGCCTCGCTCATCACTTCGGCACAAGACCTGATTGAAGCTTTAGGCTGGCAGAACGATGTGCGATTAAACGAAGCCCATTCTTCAGGCATAGAACGAGAGCTGTTTCCCAACTTGTCGGCTGAAGAGCAACTCATTGTGAAGACGCTGTCTGAGCGTGGCGACATGCAGCTCAACATGCTGACCGTAGCCACCAACATCAATATCGGTTCACTGACAGCACTACTTTTCCAATTGGAAATGAAAGGTGTGGTGCGCCCGCTGGCTGGAGGCTCTTACCACCTGATTTCTATTTAGTGAGGAACAACCCGCACATTCTGAATATCCTTCACCCGGAATTTACGGAAGATTAGTCCGATGCATTTAACAAGCCGTCCGATGCATCTAACGAGCCGTCCGATGCGTTTAACGATGACGGGAGTTCAACGAATTCCAGAAAAGGTAAAGATGAAGACCAGATATGGCATCGCTTCTTGTGTCATCTACGGCACATGAAACAAAATTATGGCCATAATTGAAATAATATTGGCCATAATTCCAAAAATAATGGCCAAAATTTTTCATGATGATGCCTCTCAGCTGTGATCAAGCATCATCAAACTAACACCAAACTATATTAACTCGCGTTATGATTACCGTCTCTTGGCAATGACGTAGATGATGACGGGTGCACCCATCAACGGGGTGACGGCTCCAAGAGGAATGACGCCATTCTCGCCAGGCAGGAAACAGATGAGGTTGCACAACAGGGCAACCACCGAGCCGCAGAGAATGGTGACGGGCATGAGCACAAGATGATTGTCGGAACGAAGCAACAGTCGCGCCATGTGGGGAACAGCCAGTCCGATGAACGAAATGGGACCACAGAAGGCGGTGGTGATGGCGGTGAGCAGACCGGTGACAATGAGCAGCCAGTTGCGCACCCGCTGAATGTTCACCCCCAGGTTCTCGGCATAGCGGTCACCCAGCAGCAGGGCATTGAGCGGCTTGATGAGCAGCAGCGAGGCAATGATGCCCAACAGCGTGACCGAGGCAAAGACGGGCATGTGGCGCATCGATACCCCACCAAACGAGCCCATGCCCCACACCATATAACTTTTTACGCCTTCATCGGTGGCAAAGAATTGCAACAGCGAAATGGCCGATGAAGACAGATAGCCTATCATGATACCTATGATGAGCAGCATCACATCGTTCTTGACCACCGTAGAGAAGAAGAAGATGACAGCCATCACCAGCATGGCTCCCACAAAGGCTGCCAGAATGATGGCCACATAACCGCTCACACTCACCGAGCCTGCCCCGATGCTGCCTCCCAACAGCAACATGACCAGCGCTACGCCCAGTCCGGCTCCGCTTGAGATGCCGAAGATGCTGGGGTCGGCCAGTGCATTTCGGAAAGCCGTCTGCAGCATTAGTCCGCTCACCGACAGCGCACCGCCACACAGCAGCGCCGTAATGGCCTGCGGCAGTCGGCTCTCCAGCACAATGTAGCGCCATGATGGCCGGATGCCCTCACCATCTCCAAAAAGAATGTTCAGCACATCGGCAGCGGGTATGCTGATACTCCCCACGAACAGATTCATGCTAAACAGCACAACCATAGCTGTCAGAAGGAGTATCAGTTTGTAATGTTTCATTCCACTTTCTGATAATAACGTAACGGAAGCAGATTTGGTATGTCAGGATGCAAGATTTGAATGAAGTCTTGCAACAGATAGTCGGGACGGAAGGGCGACTCCTCGTAGAACATTGAAGTCATGACGTTGCAGCCATAGAGTCGTCCTGTCTTTACGGGTCGCAACTGCTGATAGCCTGGCTGTTCGGTCATGAGCCGAGCACGGGTCATGGGCTGTTCGCTGTCGTAGCGGAACAGCCAAACGTCGGCTTCGCCACACTTCTCCAGAACAGACTCGAAGGGCAGGGCCAGCGAACCGCTATGCTCATCGGCAGCGTAGGGATAGTTGCAACGAGCATCCTGCAACATGCGTCCAATAGTGCTCCGCCCGCCTGGTACATACCACACCGACCCCGTCTGTTTGTCCATGAGCACGGTAGGATTGATGCGCGACGTGGTGGCCACCTTCTTCAGCAGGCCATAGTTGCTGTCAACGATGGCGAAGATGGAGTCGGCCTGTCGCTGGCGGTCATAGAGCAGACCGTAGAAACGAATCCACTCAGCGCGGGCCAGCGGCGACTGCTCCATGTACTCGGCACACTCGATGAGCGGTATGTTGATATCCTCTAAACGGCCATAGCCACCACTGTTCTCGAAAGGTGACAACAGGATGGCATCGGCTTCGGCATCGATGATTTTCTCGATGACCGGACTCATGCCGTCGCCACAGTCTTCGATGGTTCCTCGGGCCACACCTTCGCGCACGTATGGCACCTTCATGTACTTCAGGTCAGCCACGCCAGCCACCTGGCTGCTGGCTCCCAACTGCTGCAACAGGGCAGCATGAACGCTGGTGAACACTACCGACCGCTGCAGCGGCACACGCACGAGGGTGAAGCCATCGTCCTTCACAGTAGGCTGCGACTGAGTCGCAGCGGAAGGGACGAGCCGGTAGCGATGCAGCACTCTGCCCTCCTTCCAGGGGTTGTCGATGGTCACGTCGGTGTAGCCCTCATGCTGCACCACATGAATCATGCGGGCATACTTGAAAACAAGGGTGTCGCCCTCGTCGTTGGTGGCAGGCGTGAACTTGCCACCGCACGAGATGAGCGACACCGCTATCGAGAGAATAGAAAAGAGTTTCTTCATTTACTTCACCATGACTTTACGAATACTTCCGTCGGGCATGCGCATGATCTGAACACCCTTGACTGCCTTGTTCAGCTTGCGGCCTCCCAGGTCGTAGCGCTCCACGGCTGTTCCGTTCTGAGCCTTCACGTTCACAATGCCCGTGGGGATGGGGTCCTCATGCTCAGGCTTCGTTCCGCCCAGATTGTCCAGACAGAAGTAAGCCGGTGTGTTCATGCCCCACTGTCCGCTGTCACTGCTGCTCATCGTGAAGCCAAGACGCTTCACCTTGCCCAGTGAGGTGAGATCCACCCACCGCCAGTCGTTGACGATGTAAGCATAGTTGGCATCGCGCAGGTCAGCCAGGTAGAAATCTACCGTACCCGTTGACTCACCGGCTGCATCATAGCCCGTAACGGTCAGCTTGAACCAGTCGCCCATGCCGAACTTCTTGGCATAGTTGTCGCCCTTAATGATGGAAGCATAGCTGTAGGCCGAGTTGGTGACATAGAAGCCACTGACAACTTCGCCCTCCTTAGCCAGCACTTCGACGCCCTTCGGGGTGTATTCATTCACATTGAATACGGCATAGGTCTTCGAGTTCTCAGCACCATGACCAGCGATAGAGTTGTACATGTCGCTCCAGTCGGCATGAGTGGTGTGCGTCTGGTTGCTATAGAAGAAGCCATAGGCGTATGCGCCATAGTCGCTCAACTCATAGCCATTCTCGAAACGATAGCCACCGCTGATGAACGAACCCTTGCCGTCGCTGCCGTTCCAGTAAGACTCGTCGGCCAGTTCCAGATCCTCCATCGTGGCAGGACCCTCATGAGGAGCCTCGCCAGCGAAGTTGTCCATGCAGAAGTAGAGCGGAGTGGTATAGCCCCAACTGTTCTTGCGCGAGCTCTCCATGTGGAAGGTCAGTTCCTTCACGGTGCCAAGACTGCTCAGATCCACCCACTGCCAGTCGCTGATGTAGTAGTGGTCGTCGGCATTCTCCGAACGGTAGTCGGCCAGATAGTACTCCAGCGAATTATCGTTGTCTGCCGTGATAATCAGCTTGAAGAAGTCGCCCGTGGTGAAGCCACCTTCGGTCATACCGTCGCCATTGACGAAGGCATTGACGGCCACAGCGGCATTGGTGATGTAGAAGCCGGTGAGCTGTTCGCCCTCGGGATTATTCACCACGCTAACGGTCATCGGAGCAAAGCTGTCCTCGAAGAACACTGCATAGTTCTCTGAACCGTCGAAGCCGCTGCCCGTGCA
>JAEEPT010000141.1 GCA_016284895.1 Prevotella sp.
AGGCAGGATAGCCGTGTGGCCGGGCTTGGTGCCGCCGAAGGCCTGATACTCCGTGCCGCGTGCACTCTCGTTGCCCACAAGGTTAGGCCATGTGCGGCACAGACCAGTGGGGCGCACGGCTTCGTGGCCGTTCACCATCACGTGGTAGTCGGCAGCACGCTGCACGGCATTCAGGTAGTGGTTAATCTCTATCTGCGAGTAGTGATGCTCACCGCGAGGGATGATGTTGCCCACGTAACCCGACTTCACGGCGTCGTAGCCATAGTCCTTCATCAACTGGTAAGCACGGTCCATGTGCTTCTCGTAGTTCATCACCGACGACGATGTCTCGTGATGCATCATAATCTTCACACCCTTCTTGTGGGCATAGTCGTTCAGTGCCTTCAGGTCGAAGTCGGGATAGGGCGTCACGAAGTCGAACACGTACTCCTTTGAGTTGCCGCTCCAGTCTTCCCAACCGATGTTCCACCCCTCAACGAGCACCTCGTCGAAGCCGTGCTCGGCAGCGAAGTCTATATAGCGCCGCACGTTAGCATTGTTGGCCGAGTGGCGGCCCGACGGGCGAGCCTTCGAGTAGTCGGTCTCGCCAAGCTTCACTGTCGGAAACTCATTCGTATATGCCCAGTCGCCCTTGCCGCTGATCATCTCCCACCACACACCGACGTACTTCGTCGGATGTATCCAGGAGGTGTCTTCTATCTTGCAGGGCTCGTTCAGGTTCAGAATGAGGTTCGAAGCCAATATCTTGCGGGCATCATCGGCAATCATGATGGTGCGCCAAGGCGACTGGCAGGGGGTCTGCAGGTAGCCTTTCGCACCCTGAGCATCGGGGGTGAGGTGGCTCTGGAAGATGACTGTTGAAGGATGAAGGGATGAAGACCTTAGCTCAAGGTGCATGGCGGGATAGTTCACCAGTGCTGCCTCGTGCAGGTTCAGGTAGATGCCGTCGTCGGTCTTCAGCTGAAGCGACGTCTGCACGGCATGGTCGGAGAATACGGTCTGCGAGAGATTGCCGCTCACGGCTCCACGTAGCAGACCTGGAATCTCGCTAAGGCGAGAGCACGTGTACTCATACTCCTGCGTGTCGTAGTCGCCGGCTATCCACCAGGCGGTGTGGTCGCCGGTCATGGCAAACTCCGTGCGCTCTTCCTTCACCACGAAGTAGTTCAGCCGACCTTCCTGCGGAAACTCATAGCGCAGGCCTACGCCGTCGTCGTAGACGCGAAACCGAATGTTCATCCGCCTCTCTGCAGACTTCTGCTCCAGCTTCACCAGCAGTTCGTTGTAATGGTTACGGATGTCGCGTGTCTCGCCCCAGACGGGTTGCCACGTCTCGTCCGTCGTCGACGTCTCCTCGCCCTTCAGCGTGAAGCCGTCCAGCAGGTCGTCTCCATTCAGTAGCTCATAACCCAGCCGGCTGGGCAGGATGATGTTTTGACCGCGGAAGGTCACACTATAGGTTGGCACGGAGCCATCGAGAGTGAAACTGAGTTTCACTTCGCCATTCGGCGATGCCACTTCGCCGGCACTCGTCGTCAGCGCTAGCAGCAGGCTGATTGTTGCAAATACAATCTTTTTCATATCGTTAAATTTTAGGTAATATCTATTAATTCATAAATTCGAGCGGAAGTCATTCCGTTAGACTCGTTTCTTGCGGAATCTCGCCCTCGTCAGAGGGCTACGGCTCGCGATAGTGCTTGTTTATCCACTCATTGACATGTTGTTTTTGACGATTTGACACGTTTGGACACAGTTATCCCTGTACTGAAGCCAGACCTTTCTCTATGATGGTTGGCTGACAGCGGCAGAGCTGTTCATATCTGAAGATGTTATAGACAAGACAGGTAAGGTGTGGATGCTTTGGCACGCACGATTCCTATGCTGCGCACGAATGAGCCGTTCATCGCCCCCTCCACGAAGCCGAAGATGTGCTCCACCAGACATCTGGTGCGTGACTTCTCACGGTTGTTCTTTTTTCTGTTCATCTGTCAACGGATTGTTTCTGTAGCCTTTTTCGCAGATAACAGGCTTCATGCCACATTTCGTGACCACGTCTTCCTTGCCGACATACCCTGCATCGAGCCAGAGGTCTTGCCCCTTGTCTTGCTCATCAATAAGAGGCTCTATGACGTTGGAGTCGTGGACACTGGCATCGGTGGTGTGGTACTTCTCGATGAGCTTTGTCTTCTTGTCGGCCTTCACATGGTCTTTGTAGCCATAATGGTTCTCGCCGCGATTCTTCGTCCAGCGGGCGTCAATATCCTTGTGGGCACGCTTGTGAGCCTTGCGCTTCTTCTCTTTCTCGGAGTTGCCGTCCTCAGCCTGCCAAAGGCTACTACCGTTGCCCTCCTTAATCTGTTTGTTCTCCTCATGGGTGTTGTGCTGGCGGGGGGCTTCCACAAAAGTGGCATCAATAATCTTGCACTCGTTGAACGACAGGCCAAGCGAGTTCAGGCATGAGCGGAACTTGTCAAACAGACGGTTCTTACATGCCCACACTGTCTTCTCGTCAGGAACCTCATCCACGGTGTGAATGCCAAGGAACTGGCGGAAACTCGTGCGGTCGATTATCTGGTACTGGATCTGATGATCGCCCAAACCATAATAACGTTGAAGGAATATGACTTTGAACATCAGAACAACATCTATGGGCTTGCGGCCCGCTGCGCTCTTGACATCCTTGGTCAGAAGCGTGTCTTCAAGAATCGGGCGGAACATCTCGAAGTCCACCTTCTTGGAAAGTCTCTCAAGGGGATTACCCATCGCGGAGAGAGCCTCGACTGTCAGCTCTTCCTCAAACAGGTTTACGCCCATCGGCTTGCGGTATATTGTCGTTTTCTCCATTGATAGCGCGTGTTTATACCACAAAGGTACGACTTATTCTTGAATTATGCAAGTAACTTGTTGATTATAAATAAATTATTTTATAGAACATCCCTGAAATACGATAATCCGTAAAAAAGGCATATTACCATTTTTCATGCCCCAAAAGAATTCTCCCTGAAAATTTGGAAGACTCCCAAACTATTCGTATTTTTGCATGCGATTATCAATTAAAGAAAGTATTTATGGCAACTATTAGTTTGAATCCCACTTTATACACAAAGGCTCAGAATTATGCAAAAGAAAACGGTATGAGCGTTGAGGAATGGGTTGCTATGCTCATTAAAAAGTTTGTGCCAGCAAAAAAGAAAAGATACCGGATGAAAAAAATTGAGGAGCTTTCCCCTGAATTACAAGCCATAATCGGTTTCGCAAAGCCCAGTATCCCAAACGATGAAGACATCAACGGTGACAAGGCAAGGATGGAATATTTAACGGAGAAGTACACAATATGATGCGAGTATTTCTTGATACAAACATATTGCTTGACATTATAGAATGTCGGGAGAAATTTCTTTTGCCATCGTCGAATGTTTTTGATCTGGGAATAAAAGGACAGATACAAATGTTTGCAACTCCATTGACGTTTGCAAACTGTATTTATACGGCTCGCAAAAATGTGGGATATGAAAATGCCATACAAGGGTTAATAGCATTGAAGCGCTATGTCATGGTTGCAACAATGAATGACGAACAAGTAGAAAATGCACTCTGCTCTGACATGCCAGATTTTGAGGATATGCTTCAGTATGAAGCTGCGCTGTCCTCCAAATGTAATGTCATTGTAACCAGAGACAAGAAACGACACTTCCCGCAAGATGGAAGAATCCCTATTCTTTCTCCAGAAGATTTTCTTAATGAATTCTTCAATGGTGCAACATTTTAGCCGTTCAAAAAGTGAACGGCTATTTTTGTGTAAACGCATCGAACGGCTCGTTAAATGCATCGGACGGGCTGTTAAATGCATCGGACAGCCAGCTGCATGATGGCCTGTACCTTCTCCTCCATAGGCAGCGTGGCATCAATCCAGTGGATGGTGAAGCCGCGTCGCTCCATGCCTCGGAACCAGGTCATCTGGCGCTTGGCAAACTGATGGATGGCTATCTCTAACTGACGGAACATCTCATCGTAAGTGAGGTGACCAATGACATACTCCGTGAGATACTTATACTCCAATCCGTAGTAGATGAGGTCCTCGGCAGGGATGCCGCTGTCGAGCAGAGAACGAATCTCATCAATCATACCCTCATCAAGGCGAGCCTTCAGGCGACGAGTGATTTTCTCGCGGCGCAACTCACGGTCGATGTTCACCCCGATGATGAGCGACTGAATGGCAGGCAGTTCCCTAAGGGGCATGGGATGCTCCAAGTTGTAGGATTCTATCTCGATGGCTCGAATGGCCCGCTGACAGGAATCCACGTCCGTGACATTGTGCATCACCGAACCGTTCTTGCGCTTCAGTTCCTCCAACATGACAGTCAGTTCTTCCAAGCTCTTGTCTTCCAACCGAGCACGCAGCTCAGGGTTCTGCGGAACGGGAGACAGGTGATAGCCTTTCAGCACCGCCTCGATATAAAGGCCCGTGCCTCCACAAAGGATGGGTTGTCGGTCTCTTTCCAGAATCTGCTGGTAAGCATCGTAGAAGTCCTGCTGGTACTGAAAGAGATTATACTTCGTGCCAGGTTCACAGATGTCAATCAAGTGATAAGGCACCTCACCGTAGTCACTCAGGTCCTTACCTGTTCCTATGTCCATACGTCGGTACACCTGCCTTGAGTCGGCAGAGATAATCTCACCGTCGGTTTCGCGTGCCAGAGCTGCTGCCAACGGTGTCTTGCCACTGGCTGTAGGGCCAAGAATAGTAATCAGTTGTTTCATAGATGTTTGCAAAAGTAAGAAAAAAAAGACAACCGTCATGACTTTTTTCGGGAAAAATAGCTATCTTTGCAGCACTCGAAGAATGAAACAGAACGAATACTGCTCTTTTCACCATGAATCGATTTTTCATCCTAGCCCTTCCTATGCTGGCTATGACCACCCTCACAGCAAGTGGACAGACCCACATTGCTGGGGTTATACAATCGTATAATGAAGCAAGTCGCGGACAACTGCGCACCCAGCAATATTTTCCCGAGAACGGGGCTTTCGTCTGCGAGAACGGTACAAACCGTTTCACCCGTGCGCTCTACGGCTCCTATACCGACTGGCGTGTAGAGACCTCCGACCGACCTATTTTCGCTGTTGTGAAGAAAGGTCACCACCGCAACATCCGTTTTTCTGTAAATGGTGTTGCCCTCGACTCCACCGACTATTGCAAGGCTACTTATAAGAACGGCATGCGCAGCTACCTGCTGAAGGACCATCGCTGGCAGAGCGCACTCCGGATGGCTGTTGTGGCACTCCCCACAGAAGAAGGAGCCGTATGGCTATTGGAAGCTGACGATGCGACGATGGCACTCGACGTACAGGTCAAGTTGTGCCAGATAGCCAAGCCGAAGTTGAAGCGCAATGGTGACATCGGAGCTGATGCGCCAGGTGTGTTCGAACCCGACCCGCAAGAGCGCGGACTCGTAGTGAGCCAGGCCTCCTATAGCGACGACAGTCGCACCAAAGCCCACGTCGTGGTGCGCCTCGACTCAGTGGCTCCACTGAGTTTCGCAGATGCCAGTCAGCTCTACGACGAAGCGCTACAGTACAACGGGCAGTTGGCAAACCGATTGACATTCCACACCCCCGATCCTTACATCAACACCTTAGGCAGTGCGCTCGCCGTAGCTGCCGACGGCGACTGGGACGGACATACGTGGCTCCACGGATGCATTGGCTGGCGCATGCCGCTGGCAGGATGGCGAGCAGCATACGTGGGTGATGTGCTGGGCTGGAACGACCGTCAGTTGAGCCACTTCGATGCCTATGCCAAGAGTCAGGTGACCGACGTGCCGGCTACCATCCCCCACCCTTCGCAAGACCCGAAGATGAACCTGGCACGTGCCGAGAAGCGATGGGGCACACAGATGTACTCGAACGGCTACATCTGTCGCAACCCCGAACGCAATGACCAGATGCACCACTACGACATGAACCTCAACTATATGGACGAGTTGCTGTGGCACTTCCAGTATGATGCCGACACCATCTATATGCGCCGCATGTGGCCTGTCATCAAGCGCCATCTGGCATGGGAGAAGCGCAACTACGATGCCGACGGCGATCACCTCTACGATGCCTACTGCTGCATCTGGGCAAGCGATGCCTTATACTATAGTGGTGGAGCCGTGACCCACTCCTCTGCCTATAACTATAGAGGAAACAAACTCGCTGCCCGCATTGCCGAAATCATCGGAGAGGATCCCGCGCCCTACCAGCAAGAGGCAGAAGCCATCCTCAAGGCCATGAACGAGCGTCTCTGGATGAAGGACAAAGGTGTCTGGGCAGAGTATCAGGACGCGATGGGGCTGAAACGACTCCATGAGAGTCCTGCCGTATGGAGCATCTATACGCCCATCGATTGTGGCGCTTGTTCGCCAGAACAGGCATATAGAGCTACCAACTGGGTGAGGTCGCACATCCCTCATTTCCGTGTTGAGAATACGGGCTATCGCACCATCGCCACATCAAACTGGATGCCCTATTCGTGGAGTATCAACAACGTGGCAGCTGCCGAGGTGATGCATACGGCACTGGCTTTCTTCGAGGCAGGCAACAGCACACAGGGTTTCGACCTGCTGATGGGCAATGTGATGGACAACATGTACTTCGGACAGTCGCCTGCCAACTTCGGACAGTTATCGCACTTCGATGCAGCCCGTGGTGAGTGCTATCGCGACTTTGGTGATTGCATCGGCATCTCTTCGCGCACGCTGATTCAAGGTCTCTTTGGCATTATTCCTCAAGCCCTTGACGGTAAGTGCATGATTCGTCCTGGCTTTCCTGACTCGTGGGATAGCGTCAGCATCAAGACACCTTATCTGGAATATAAGTTTACGCGCAAGGAAGGACTGGAGCGCTATGAAATCACACAGAACTTCCGTCAGCCCCTGAAGATTGTGCTCCGCCAGAACTGCGGACTGGGAAAGTATCATGACACCGAGGGTACCAGCGAACGGCATCAAGTGATAGAAGTGAAAAAAGCTGATTACGTGATGCAACTGTCGCATCCCATTGTGCACGGGAAGCCTGAACTGGGACTTGCCGAGCCTACGGAAGGGGTGAAGCGGGCGCAAAAGATAGACCGCTACTTCAATGCCGAGATTGACGACATCTACAAGAACCAGTACCTCTCGCCCCGACCGCAGGTCACTACGCTTCAGATTCCCGTTCAGGGAGTGGGCGAATGGTGTCATCCACAGTACACCCCCACCATCAACGACTCCGTGTTCCGCACCCTCATCCGCAACAATCAGTTCACCGTGGCTGGTGTGCCTTTCCGCACGCCCACTGAGGGGCGCAACATTGCTTACACCTCGCTGTGGAACAACTATCCCGACAGCATTGTGATACCGCTCAAGGGAAAGGCTTCAGCCGCCTATCTACTGATGGCAGGCAGCACCAACCACATGCAGAGCCGCATCGACAATGGAATCGTTGTTGTGACCTATACCGACCACACCTCCGATACGCTCCGTCTGCGGAACCCCGACAACTGGTGCCCCATCGAGCAAGACTATTTCATCGACGGCAAGGCGTTCAGCACTGCCCAGCCCCGGCCCTACCGCGTCTGTCTGGGAACTGGCACTGTGAGCCGCAACCTGGGTGATGCCCTCGACATCAAGGGAGTTTACGGACGAGAAATACCCGGAGGAGCAGCACAGATGCTCAACATGCCCCTCAACAGGCAGAAGAAGCTGAAGAGCCTCACCCTGCGCACACTCTCAAACGACGTGGTGATAGGACTGATGGGCATTACATTACAATGAATACATAAAAAAAGCTATGGAACAACTATTGAAACTATATCAAAAGTGGCGAGGACAAGAACCTGCCCAAACTGAGAAACTGCCAGGTGCAGGCAGCAACCGAGCCTACTACCGATTGAGCGACAAAGACGGACAGAGCGTCATAGGATGCATCGGCACCAGTCGCGACGAGAACCACGCCTTCATCTATCTGGCCCAGCACTTCAACCAGCGCCGACTACCAGTGCCAGAGGTACTTGCCGTGAGCGACGACGAGCTGCGCTATCTGCAGTCCGACCTAGGCAGCACATCGCTCTTCGATGCCATCAGCGGAGGTCGTGAGGCTGGCGGGCGCTATACCGTAGCCGAACAGCAGTTGCTCAGACGCACCATTCACGAACTGCCCAACATGCAGTTTCGGGGAGCGCGCGGACTTGACTTTAGCCACTGCTATCCGCAACCCGATTTCAATGTCGAGGGAGTGCTCTTCGACCTGAACTATTTCAAATACTGCTTCCTGAAAGCCACCGAGGTCGATTTCCACGAGATGAAGTTGGAAGCCGACTTCCGTCTGCTAGCCAAAGACCTCACCACAGAGAGTTCAGACAGCTTTCTCTATCGCGACTTCCAGGCGCGCAACGTCATGCTGGTAGGAGAAGACGATCCCCAACCATTCTTCATCGATTTCCAGGGAGGCAGACGCGGTCCGTTCTACTACGACCTGGCCTCTTTCCTGTGGCAGGCATCAGCCCAGTATCCCGACAAACTGCGCCACGAGCTCATCGACGAATACTATGAGGCAGCCCAGCAGTTCACCGAGATGCCTAAGCGCGACCTCTTCGACAGCCGTCTGCGCCTGTTTGTCTTCTTCCGCACCCTGCAGGTGCTGGGAGCCTACGGCTTCAGAGGCTACTTCGAGCGTAAGCAGCACTTCATCAAGAGCATTCCTCCCGCCATACAGAACCTGCGCGAGCTGCTACAGTCGCCTGCCGACCTGCCCTATCCCTATCTGTGCGATGTACTGCGCCGTCTGTGTCAGTTGCCCCAGTATCATCACATTGAGGTGGTTGCACAGTCGCGTTCCGATGGTTACAAGACCACCGACCTGAACCCCTACAACGCCCACCCCAAAGACGGTCCTGCCACTTTCTCAAAGTACGATGCACAGGGTCCGCTGGTGGTCAAGGTGTTCAGCTTCAGCTATCACAAGGGGATTCCCGAGGACGAGAGCGGCAATGGTGGTGGCTACGTCTTCGACTGCCGCTCCACCCACAACCCGGGTCGATACGAGCCTTACAAGCAGCTCACTGGCCTCGACGAGCCAGTCATCCGTTTCTTAGAGGACGATGGCGAAATCCTCACTTTCCTCGACAGCATCTACAAACTGGCCGATGCCCACGTTGAGCGTTATCTGCAACGTGGCTTCACCTCACTTATGTTCTGCTTTGGCTGTACGGGCGGTCAACACCGCTCTGTCTATAGCGCCCAGCATCTGGCTGAGCACATCCATGAGCGATTCGGCATCGAGGTGCGCATCTGCCACCGCGAACAGAACATCGAGCAGGTGCTGGAGTGCACTCGCCCGTCACAGAAGGAATCAAGTAAGGAAGGAAA
>JAEEPT010000142.1 GCA_016284895.1 Prevotella sp.
TTTCAGCCATAATTTAGAATTTTATTCTGTTTCGAGGTCATAGAAAGACTTTTGATGGAGATATTTTCTGTTCCAGCCGCAAATTTAGTGGTATTTTCCGTATTTTGCAAGAAATTTGGTGGAAATTTCTAAACTCATTACCTTTGCAGCGTCAATTATTCGTTTAGGAGACATAATAACCAATCAATCAAATATTATAAGATTATGAGTACAAAAAAATTTCGTTTTGAGACTTTGCAACTGCATGTAGGCCAAGAACAGGCTGACCCCGCAACCGATGCCCGCGCCGTGCCCATCTATCAAACCACATCGTATGTGTTCCACAACTCACAGCATGCTGCCGACCGTTTCGGACTTCGCGATGCAGGTAACATTTATGGTCGCTTGACCAACTCAACGCAGGGCGTGTTCGAGGATCGAGTAGCAGCCCTTGAGGGTGGGGTGGCAGGTCTTGCTGTTGCTTCTGGTGCTGCTGCCATCACCTATGCGCTGCAGAACATTGTGCAGGCTGGCGACCACATCGTCGCTGCCGACAACCTCTATGGCGGTTCATACAACCTGATTACTCACACGCTGGCTACGCAGGGCATCACAAACACCATTATCAATGTCAACGACCTTGAGGCTCTTGAGTCAGCTATCAACCCCAAGACAAAAGTTATATATGCCGAGACTTTCGGCAACCCAAATTCCGATGTGCTTGACCTTGAAGGTGTGGCTGCCGTAGCCCACAAGCATGGCATTCCCTTCATCGTCGACAACACTTTCGGCACACCTTATCTCATCCGTCCATTGGAGCATGGTGCCGACATTGTGGTCCACTCCGCTACGAAATTCTTGGGCGGTCACGGAACCTCTCTGGGTGGTGTTATCGTCGATGGTGGCAAGTTCGACTGGAAGCAGAATGATAAGTTTCCCACGCTGGCTAAGCCCGATCCCTCTTATCATGGCATCGTGTTTGCCGATGCTGTAGGTGCTGCCGCCTACGTGACCCGCATCCGTGCCGTCATCCTGCGCGATACTGGTGCTGCCATCTCACCCTTCAATGCTTTCATCCTGCTGCAGGGTGTCGAGACGCTGAGCCTGCGTGTTGAGCGTCATGTGGAGAATGCCTTGAAGGTGGTTGATTTCCTCAGTAAGCATCCCAAGGTGGCTAAGGTGAACCATCCCGCACTGGAGAGCCATCGTGACCATCAGCTCTATCAGAAGTATTTCCCCAATGGTGGCGGCTCTATCTTCACCTTTGAGATACGAGGTGGACAGGAAGAAGCTTGGAAGTTCATCGACAACCTGCAGATATTCTCACTGCTGGCTAACGTTGCTGACGTGAAGAGTCTGGTGATTCACCCCTACACAACCACCCATTCACAGCTCTCGCCAGAGGAACTGGCCGAACAGCACATCACACCAGCCACCGTACGCCTCTCCATCGGTACTGAGCACATCGACGATATTCTTGAAGATCTCGCACAGGCACTCGACAAGATCTAAAGATAAAAAGTAATCTGTCAAACCTTCCCATAGATTTGGCAGATTACTTTTAATTCCGTATTTTTGCACCCATAAAATAGAGCTTGATGAGGAATTATATCATTGCCGACAATCAGGAACTGACACGTTTTGCGCTGGAGAGCCTTCTTAAAACTTATGAAGGTGCTACCGTTTATCATGCCTTCGACCGAGCCGGACTTGTGGCTCTACTTAAGGAGCACGAAAGCTCCGTCGTGCTGCTCGACTACACGCTGTTCGACTTTGCCGACGAGGATCAGCTCTTGATTGTTGCCGAACGTTTTAACCTGTCGAGCTGGATTCTTATCAGTGACGAGCTGACACCGCAGTTCATTCGTCGTGTGGTCTATTTGTCCCATCAGTTCAGCGTGGTGTTCAAAGATGGTCCAATGAGCGAGATACGTGAAGCGTTGCAAGCAGCCAACCGTCACTCCCGCTATCTTAGTCAACGTGCTTTGGAGACTATCATTACACAGCAAAAGGAAGGTGAAACATCCAGCATTCTGACCACCACGGAGATGGAAATCGTAAAAGCTATCGCCTTAGGCAAGACCACTAAGGAAATTGCCGCAGAGCGTTTCTCCAGCGTCCACACCATCACTACCCATCGCAAAAACATCTTCCGCAAACTGGGTATCAACACAGCGCACGAAGCAGTGAAATACGCGCTTCGTGCGGGGTTGGTAGATCCTTCAGAATTTTACATCTAAATAACTAAGAATGGCCCAGGAAATCCTTATCTGCCGAACCCGAGTGGTCTGGCAGGCCTTATCATTCAGCCATCTTGATAAAGTACTTGTGAATACGGGTATCATCATCGAGTTCGGGATGGAAGGCTGTCACTAATTTGTTGCCTTGGCGGGCGGCTACAATATGGTTATTCACCTCAGCCAGTATTTCTACATCGGGCGAAAGAACTTTATTGATATAGGGGGCGCGGATGAAGGTCATGGGAATGTCTTCGCCGATGCCCTTTATTGGTGCTACCGTATGGAAACTGCCCAACTGACGGCCGTATGCGTTGCGCTGCACATCGATAGCCATCGTACTCAAATGCATGGGCGACAGGAGTATCAATCCGGCGCAAGTACCAAAGACGGGTAGTTCGTCGATGATAGCCTGACGGATGGGCTCGAAGAGTCTTAAGTCGCGCAGAAGTTTTCCCTGGGTGGTCGATTCCCCACCAGGGATGATGAGTCCGTTCTTCGGTTGATTCCAGTCAGCTAACTGACGAACTTGAAAAGTCTCTATGCCTAAACGATGGAGCATCTGCTCGTGTTCGGCAAATGCTCCCTGTAATGCTAAAACGGCGATTCTCATTTTTTTACTTGCCACGCTCGGCCATCAAAAGTTCAATTTCATGTTCGTTGATGCCCACCATCGCCTCACCGAGATCCTCAGAGAGTTCGGCCAGCATCTTGGCATCCTGATAGTTGGTGACAGCCTTGACGATAGCTGCAGCGCGTTTGCGGGGGTTGCCGCTCTTGAAGATACCACTTCCTACAAACACTCCTTCAGCACCCAACTGCATCATCAGCGCAGCATCGGCAGGCGTAGCCACACCACCTGCGGCAAAGTTAACCACAGGAAGTTTGCTGTTCTCATGCACAAACTTCACCAGCTCGTAAGGTGCCTGTAACTGCTTGGCAGCCTCAAAGAGCTCGTCCTCGCTCATGCTGACTAGTCGTCGAATCTCACTTTGCATCAGTCGCATGTGACTCACGGCCTGAACAACGTCGCCTGTGCCTGGCTCACCCTTGGTGCGAATCATCGTGGCACCTTCGGCAATACGGCGGAGAGCCTCACCTAAGTTCTTTGCGCCACACACAAAGGGTACATCGAACTTGGTCTTATCAATATGGTAGATATTGTCGGCTGGCGAGAGGACCTCGCTCTCGTCAATATAATCAATCTCAATGGCCTGCAGAATCTGCGCCTCGGCAATATGACCAATGCGGCATTTTGCCATCACGGGAATGCTGACAGCCTCCTGAATACCACGAATCATCTTGGGGTCACTCATACGACTCACACCACCAGCCGCACGGATGTCGGCAGGAATACGCTCCAGAGCCATTACAGCGCATGCGCCAGCTTCTTCAGCAATGCGGGCTTGCTCGGGAGTAGTCACGTCCATAATCACACCGCCCTTCAACATCTGGGCGAGTTCACGATTGAGTTTCTGTCTGTTTTGTGTCATTTTTTTCTGAATTGTGAAGGGCTTACACCCTTCTGTTTTTTAAAGAATTTCGTGAAATGTGCCTGTGAGGAGAAGCCGAACTGGTAGGCAATCTCCTGAACAGTGTTATCCGTCGATTTAAGTTGCAACTCTATTTCGTGAATCAGATAATCATCAATAATAGCCTTTGGTGACTTGCCAGAGATACGGCGCGTCACCTGTGCCAAATAGCGGCTGCTGACGTTTAGAAGGTCGGCATAGAACTTGACGTCGCTTGCCTTGCAATGGTGCTCGGCGATGGCATCGAGCAGTTCGTTGTAGAGCTCGCTGCCACGTCCCTGCAAATCGCTCGCCCTCACCACTTGGGTGTTGATATATGCCTTCGCTTTGCTTTCAGCCTGCTCTTGCGACAGCCCCTGACTGAGAAACACTGCCACTGCACTGGCATAGCGATTGGAGAGGCCGTGCATAGAACCGTCGTCCTTCTTGATGACCAGTGTACACAGCGGTACCAGTTGATGGCTGATGGTTTCCAGCATTTCGCGACTGATCAGCGTATCGCCTCGTGACGACAGTACCACCGTGTCGAGAATCACATGTCGAGGATGGTATTTCTGCAAGGCTCTGATGACAACATCCAGTGTGTCCTCTCGACGTATCAGACCTATCTTCACCACCTCAGGCTCGAAGTCATTCATCACAGCGTCTATCTGTCCTTCTACGATGGCAGCAGGCACGTCGTAGAACTGTTGGATGCCTAGTGTGGTCTGTACGGTGATGCTGGTGATGGCCGACATGGCATAGCCACCAAGCTCAGATATCGTCTTGATATCTGCCTGCACACCCGAACCAGCTGTCGAGTCACTACCTGTTATCGTCAATATGGGCTTCATACTTCGAATTTTCGGGTGCAAAGAAACAAATAAAATTTTAAACGACAAAGGACAGTTCCAATATTGACAAACGAAACCTCATTTTGTATAAATAATAGCTGAAATACAGGGGGGGCAGTATGCTACAGAGGGCGCATACCAAACGTTTGGTATGTCAAATGCCTGATAATAGGGATTGTGGGAGTGCGAAAACCGATGTACCTTTGCACCATCGAAAGTGAAGAGTGAATAATTGGATTCCGCTCTCCCAAATAAAAAGATAATACATTATTTATTAATTCTAAAAGGATAAGATTATGAGTAAGATTGCAAAACAGCTGACCGAGCTCATCGGCAACACCCCTCTTCTTGAGCTCAACAAGTATTCACAGGCAAAGGG
This sequence comes from Prevotella sp., assembly GCA_016284895.1. Classification (GTDB taxonomy): domain Bacteria; phylum Bacteroidota; class Bacteroidia; order Bacteroidales; family Bacteroidaceae; genus Prevotella. The sequence goes on from JAEEPT010000142.1 coordinate 4,961, forward strand.
TCTTGATACACCAGTTATTGCCAAAGTAGAGTTTTTTAACCCAGGCGGTAGCGTGAAAGATCGTATTGCACAGGCTATGATTGAGGACGCAGAGGCAAAAGGCATCCTGAAGCCTGGCGCTACCATCATCGAACCCACTAGTGGAAATACAGGCGTAGGATTGGCACTGGTATCTGCCGTCAAAGGCTACCATCTTATCCTTACCATGCCCGAGACCATGAGCATTGAGCGTCGTAACCTTGTGAAGGCCTATGGTGCTGATGTGCGACTGACTCCTGGAAAGGACGGCATGCCAGGTGCCATCCGCGCTGCCGAAGAGTTGCGCGAATCGATTCCTGGTGCAGTGATTCTGCAGCAGTTTGAGAATCCAGCCAATCCAGCCAAGCACTATACTACCACGGGTCCTGAGATTTGGCGCGATACCGACGGACAGGTCGATATCTTCATAGGTGGTGTGGGTACAGGTGGTACTATCAGCGGTACAGGAAAATATCTGAAGGAGCAGAACCCCAACGTGAAGATCATCGCTGTGGAGCCCAAGTCGAGCCCTGTGCTGAATGGTGGTCAGAGCGGTCCTCACAAGATTCAGGGTATCGGTGCGGGGTTCATTCCTAAGACCTACAATGCCGACGTTATCGACGAGGTGTTCGACGTAGAGAACGACGATGCCATCCGTACAGGTCGTGAGATTGCCCAGCAGGAAGGTCTGTTGGTTGGCATCTCAGCCGGAGACGCCCTCTTCGCTGCCTTTGAGGTTGCTAAACGTCCTGAGAACAAAGGTAAGAAGATCGTTGTACTGCTACCCGACACCGGAGAGCGTTATCTCAGCACCGTACTCTATGCCTTTGAGGACTATCCATTGTAATATCTCATATTGAGAGCCGAAAAGTTCTTAAACCATTCGGCATAGACATCGGCTAGCAGTTTGCTACCGAAAGATTGACACGCCCCGACCTGCAGATGCAAGCCGGGGCCTTTGGAATTATATAGAGTATGGCATATTGTTATGCCATGAAGTGCAGGATATGACGAGCTGATATGACTTTGGCATCATAGATGACGGTCAGCTCACGGGTACGCGGATTCCACTTTGTGTCTATAACACCCTTCATGTGTTCTGCCCTTGCTACGACCTTTTTATGGGAGTTGTGGCGGCTCACCTTAAAGGTACAGGTCTTAACGTAAGGACGATAGGTATTCTTCTTGTGGGCATCGTAGTGTGTAGGGCGATTGGCACTCACCGTCATTTTGCTATTCACTGCAACAACTTTTCCTCTCATGTCGTTGTTGGTATGGTTCTTATTATTGGCCATTGCTGGCATTGCGGTTGTGATGGCCATCAGCATCATGGCTGCTATCACTTGGTTTGTTGACTTCATAATCATCTTCTTTTATAGTTCAACTTCTGTTCTGTGATCAGACTTCTATGTTCTGATTCACGTTGCAAAGTACGGCAATAATCATGTCATTTCAAAAGGGTTTATCCTAAATAGAACATCTCGTTTTCCTAAACTTTTATAGGGATTCCCCTATGGCCATCATAGAATGGATTGCAATACACTCCTATATACATTATTCTGTATTGAAGATTTCTTTGGATCTCATATAATGAAAGATTGATGCCAAAAAGCCCAAACCAACCCCCATTGAAGTGAGCCCCAAAAATTGTCCATAAGCCATCATGCTGTAAAAGCTGAGAGCGAAATTACCATCAGCTGTCTCGCACAGGGCGGTTTCACTTTAAGTTTTGTAAAATCATCAACGACCAGATTTCGCAGGATGGTGAAGTGACGTTTATGCTACGATATTATTATAAAGGACCACCTAAAGAGGTCCCTTACTGTTTGTAATTGCAAAAATGAAAAACAATTTATTTTATTAATACCTTTTGTCCGTGACGGATGTAGATGCCAGGACGGGTAAAGTTGACACGCTGCCCGTTGAGGTTGTATAAATCCGAAGAAGTCATCCTTACAGCGGTTTGCAACCTCGGACTGCTTATCATGTACTCGTTTCCTTCCTCAGCAGTGATGATGATATTGTCGAATCGGGCGACAGCGTCGTAGCGCCCGCTGAGATAGTAAATACCCGTTGCTACGGGACTGGTGACATCGGGAAGCGTGTAGGTTCCTTTGGTCAGGCTCCCGCCCGCTACCACTATTGGCGGGCAAGGCCACTGCACCTCGCCAGAGCCTCTCGGCAGGCGGGAACTGCCGCTGTGCTGAAACTGGGATGACAGCTAAGAGGAGAAGGATTGCCAGAACGAGGGCTGTCATTAGCGGTGAAGCAGAGTTGTGTCGTGATTTTTCATGGGTGGGTAAATATATAAACTAAAGTTTGCTGTCAGTTTAGTTTTTCTCATGTTATTTTCTTCTATTTTTTGAAAATGGAACGGACGTATTTTTTATGGCTTATCTGATCACCCTTTGATTGCTTCGGCTTCTTGATGCAATACTTCCAAGTCGCGCTCACAATAGTCCTGATACAATGTCACCATGACGCTTCTCGTCATTCTTTACGCTCTCCACCTCGGGGAAGTCAGCAATCAGATGTTCGTAGCCAACGGCAGCATCATATTCACCCTTGGCAATCAGCTTATAGAGGCGTTTCTTTCCCAACAGATAGTAAAGGATGGGCATGACGCGAGCCATTGTCTTCTTGGGGGTTAGTACCTTCTTCGTGTATGCATGAAACACGCTGGCGTGTCTTCCTTCCTCCTTTGCCAATTGTATGAAAGCCTCACGCTCCTTGTCTGTCTTTACTACTTTAGCCAGTCTCTGGTACATCAGTACAGCGTTGAGTTCGCCCTGCTGACTGCGCAATAGTTCATTGAATTGAACTTTGCTCATCTTTCCTTGCGACTCGGCAGGGTTCAAACCCGTTTGATTTTGTTCTCGCTGCTCGTTCAGTTGTTCTTGTGTCATAATTATGCTATTCCTAATAGTTCATTCTTGATCATTCGTTTATGTAGTTCTTCGTTGACATATCGTAGTATAGCGCCTCGAGTTCCTGCAGGGTCAGGCTCTCTACGGAATGTTCTATCACCCGAATCAGTTCCTCACGACGGAAATCATCTGAATGTCCAAAACGTCCTGTGTATGCCATAACCAAATAATTATCTTTTCCAAGCATTAACAACCTCGCCGATATACATGGAATGGATGCCAGCAGGGAAGTTGGCATACATCCTCTTAGGAGCATCGCTCTTGAAGTACTGAGGGTCAAAGGGTGCGGCATACATAATCTTGCACTCTATCACCATTGCTGCCTCAGTATAGTACGGTGTGCCATTTTCAGTATATGCCGTGTGAAGTCCCAAAGCCTGAGCCTTGTCGCCATCACGTCCGCTCTTCGTCCCCATGTAGTTCAGAACCTTACTGTCCTTTACGTCAAAGGCCATCACGGTAAAGTATTCTGCCTTGTCCATGAACTCTTTGGTATAGCGTTTCTCAGCCACATACACGGTCAGGGCAGTACGTCCCCAGAGCGTTCCGATGCCACCCCAGCCAATGGTCATGGCATTGCTCTTCTCCTTGTCGCCAGCCGCAAGCAGTTCGGCATCACGGAACCATTGGAAACCATTCTCCGTGAAGTCCTCCTTCACATCGATTTTCTTGAACCCCTCCTGCTCCTGGGCAAACGCATTAAGTGTTGCAAACAGCATCGCCGATGCCAGAATTGCCTTGATAAAATGGTGAATCTTCATAAACTATCATAAAACTACGGTGCAAATATAGCTATTTTCCCGCAAACTCTTTATATTTGCAACATAGTTTAATAAACTTTGCGCTATCAGCCCCACAAGGAATGGAAGGACAAATTCGTCAGAAAATATTTGAAGTAGTATCAGGAATATGTATAGTCTAAATTACAAAGTAACGACAAGCACCTGCGACAGCGAAGGACGGCTGAAACTCTATTCAGCCCTCCAGATGATGCAGGACTGCTCAGAGATGTGGATTGACTCAGAGTCTGGCGTCAAGCAATATTTCTCGGAGCAAAATATGGCTCAACTGCTGGCAACACGTCAGGTTGAAATCGTCCGAGTACCAGAATACAAAGAGGAACTGACGGTGACAACTTCTGTCTATGGCATGAAGCCCATGTTCGGATTCCGTAACACCTTCATCTATGATGCAGAAGGTAAAACCTGTTATAAGACATGGAGTATGGGAGCATTCGTTGACAAGGTGGCTGGCAAGCTGAAGCGTGTGGATGATGCCACGATTGCCTCGATGAAGCTAGAGCCACAGTTGGAGATGAACTACAAAGATCGCCGAATCATTTTGCCAAAGATTGATG
>JAEEPT010000143.1 GCA_016284895.1 Prevotella sp.
ATACGGATAATCTTCTCACCTACTTGTTTAATAGCGCGAACAATAGTCAGCTGGCTGTTGATGAACTGGGCATCGAGGTCGTCGATATGCAGCACCTCGTTCTTGATATAGAAGTCCAACTCACGATGAAGGAAGCCACCAAGGTCCTTGTGGATAAAGTAATCGAATGAATTCTTGGCTGTGTAGTCCGTCAAATGCTTCTCCAATAAAGTGCGGTTGGCATTATCCTTTGTGGGAGCTTTAGCGGTAAGCACTTCCTCAAAGTCAGTAGGTATAAGAGGCATGATACCCTCTAAGGCTGCTGCCAGCAAATCCTTCTGCTTTGTAGACTTAGGCATCAACTCGTAGGTGAAGTAAATGTCTAACTCAACCTCACCCCCATCCCCTCTCCGAATGGCGAGGGGAGTGCTTACACCGTCGATTTGTGAATTCGGTTCCCAAAGCGCAAAGCGACGCTCCATGTTGTTCGCAGCACGATTATTGTTTTGTTCTGTGCTGGCGTCTTTCAGCACAAAGTGTACCTTCTTGCGTGACGTGGGCAACACAAACGTATAATCGCGGAAATACTCTGAAGTCTTGATATAGTATTGGTCGCTGTTAGCCCAATGCAGTTTCACTTCCTCTCCGTTATAAGGTATGGCGTATGTGTTATCCTTGTAGCGACGCTTAGACAGGAAATCGCCACCATCGTAATAGCGAGAGAAGAATGTGACTAAATGGCTGAACACTTCTGCCTGCATAGACTCCGTATCGGCAGACTGCGCCAGTTGTGCTTCCAGTTTGTCGTATTCATCGCGCATGGGGGTACCTTTAGGCAACACCTCTATATTGCCACCCACAGAGGCAACAATCTCTTCCATACGCTTCTTTGCCTTGTCAGTTTCTCCTCCATTGTTGCCTTCAAGCACTTGCTTCACCTGTGGTAGCAGCTCCGAGTCGAGAAAGCGTTGAATGTCGTTACGCTTCTGGTTCATGATGCGGTAGATACCGAAATCCAGTTCAGCATGATCCATCATGAAGATTTCTTCCAGTTTCTTCTTGAAACTCTCGTAATAATTCTGTGCCATATCTATCTGTTCTTTTAGTTCTCTTTTACTTTCCAGCGAATCACGAACAGATTCTGCTGTTCCGTCTGTTTCACCATGCGTTGTTCCAATTCCATAATCATTGATTTACGCTGCTGGCTTACTTCCTCCTCTCGGTCGTCAAGTTCATTCCGCAAACGACGTTTCTTACGTTTCAGCTCGTCCACTTTCTTTTCCAAAGCCAGTCTCTCAGCCACCGATTCTGCATTACGGGCATCTCTTTCCGTTTGCAGTATCTGCTTTTTAATGGTAGAAAGTTCAGCCTCTATTCCGTCAATCACATCATGTTCCCACTGGTATATGCGGTTTTCCTCTGCCTTGAAGAATGAAAGATTGCGGGTGTCCAGCTCTTTCAGTTTTGCCGCACTGTGCTGAAGCACATCCTTCTGCAATCGCAGACGGGTCTGTTCTTCCACTTGTTCGCATGCGACTTCCTTTCCACCATTGAGGAATAGCTTCTCACAATCCTCCTGAGAAACAATCCGCCCATCGTCAGTGATGGCATTGAAGAGCATATACTGTTCTTCTGCCAAGGCAGATACCGCCAAAGAAGAAAGAATGAGCACACCGCTCTGCCCTTGAAGGTAGTCGGGAAGGTCGGCATTCATGGAAAGTGCTTTTTGGTCAAATTCCACCTCAGCATCATCCAGTGACAATGACAGTGCAGAATTGACGACATGCTGTGCTAACGGATGACTCAAGCGGTAAGGCGTGGCATCATCTGTCTGCTGAAGCATCGCATACTTACCGGGGCGTTGACCAGCAACAGGGACACGAAGGACAAAACTGTGATTGCTGTCATTGAAAACAGCTTCCTTGCTGAGAATGTATTTCGTCAGTTCCCAGAAAATATGCTCGTAGCGATTGAGAAATCCTGTGGTGTTGTCGCGTGTCATGCGAAGATGCTCCTGCACATTGATGTCGAAGTTCTCCAGCACCTGTGAACGTACTTCCGTCATACGTTCATCTATCTGTTCCTGCATCTCGTTTTGCAGTTGTTCGAAAGCCTGGTTAATCTCCTCTTCACTACGACACTGTTGGTAAATCTCCCAGATACGTGATTCAATGTCGATGGTGTCAGCCTGTCCTAATACTTCATCACTGGCTCCAAACACATCATCGAAGAGCTTAAACTTGGTAGAGAGCAATTGGAATACACGCACATCAGCATAGTTGCGCATATTGAGGAAATTGACCACCACGACATCATATTTTTGACCATATCTATGGCATCTTCCTATTCTTTGCTCTATACGTTGCGGATTCCACGGGAGGTCATAATTGATCACCAACGAGCAGAATTGCAGGTTCAGACCTTCAGCAGCAGCTTCCGTAGCAATCATGATGTCAGCCCTGTGTTGGAAATAATCCACAGCAGCAGCTCTTCGGTCAGCAGCCTTGATGCCGCTTACTTTGTCTGGATGCTCCTGGCACCAACTTTTGTATATCTCGTTGGTCTGCGGTTCGCTTGCCTTGCCGTTGAATAACACGACACGGTCAGCATAACCGTTGGCTTCAAGAAACTCGCGCAGAAAAGCCTGAGTCTTTGTAGATTCTGTGAAGATAAGGGCTTTTCTCTCTGCACCTTGTTCCTGGAGTTTGGTAAACGATTCTTCCAGAGCAACGAGCAATGCCTTTGATTTTGATTCAGACTTAATCGATTTTGCTTTTTCAATAAAGCCGTCTATGGTTTTGATTTCCTTTTTCAAACGAGGAATATCTATCTCGTCACTATCAAACAGCTCGTCTTCTTCATTTCCCCCTTCAGCAGCCTCATCTTCGTAAGACTCCCAGTCGTCTTCATCCACAAGATCTTCTATGTCAAGACGCTCCTGCTTTTGGCTTTCGAGCATCCGTTGGAGACGTTCTTTGATATGAGTAAGGGTGTAGATGAGTGCGTAGGTGGAAGAAGCCAGAATCTTACGCACAATCATAGTCGTTAGCTTCTTCTGTGCAGTAGGAACACTGTAGATGTCGTTTCTACGCAGGAAATCGCTTACAGCCTGATACAGCTGTTGCTCTTCATCAGTAGCATTAAACTTTTGCGTAAGTGGAAGACGACGGGTGTAATTGATATATTCCTTTACGTCGCGTCGCAATGTACGAGTATATAACTTCTCAATGCGCTGCCGCAACTCCTTCAGGTTCTCTCCTTTGCCATATTGCTTTCGGAAACTCTTCTCACTGCCAAACAGACGGTCGTCAATGATACTTGTAAGACCATATAGCTCCATGAGAGAGTTTTGGAATGGTGTGGCTGTAAGCAACAGTTTCTTTACACCCGTCAAAGCATCGCGAACTTCAGCAGATGTTCGCGCAGAAGAACGATAGACGTTGCGCAGCTTATGGGCTTCGTCTATTACTGCCAAGTCGAAGCCATGAAGCAGGACGTCTTCTTTATGTTTAGCCGCAAAATTATAGCTGCATATAATGGCACGCTTAGGACTTAGCGGATTCTTTCCTTCGCGACGATAAGCATTGAAGTTTTTGGTGTCAAGGATCTCACTGGGGATTCCAAACTTGTCGAGCAATTCGGCTTCCCATTGTTTGCGCAAGGAGGCTGGGCAAACGATGATGATCTTTCGTTTGCCTGTGGCCCAATATTGACATACCACCAAGCCTGCCTCGATAGTTTTTCCAAGTCCCACCTCATCGGCCAGCACGACACCTTTCGACAGCGGACTGCCAAAGGCAAACAGCGCCGCATCAATCTGATGTGGATTGATATCGACCGTAGAACTTAACAGCGACTGTGACAAGGAGCCAAGATCGCCATTGGCTTGCTGCTGTGTGAGCAGAGCCGCATAGTAGCGTGCGTGAAATCGAGTGATGCCTGATGCCACCGTATGTCATTTTTGCGCGGCCAGGCTCCCTAAAGGCTGCTGATGTTACCTTGCTTTAGGTCAAAACAGATGGACATAAAAAAACGTGGAGCCAAGTCCTTTTGCCCGTTCCACGGCCTGAAGGCTCTCGCATTGCCCTGTTCGTAGAAACGAGCAACGACGAAAGCCCCACGCAGAATGAATATAGTGGTAGCCCTCATGCCATCCATGCTGACAGACATGCTATCATACGGATGCACTACGGGCAGTCTATAAACACCCTAAGGGGCGTCCCCGTTGCCTTGTTTTTAACGAACAGTTTTTGAATTTGCGAGATTCTCAAGCCGTCAAAACCAAGGCGTCAGAAAACGCCTATGTCCAAAATGTTTGTCCCCATCCCATCCTCTCCGCCCTAAGGCAAAGCATCTGCGTGGAAACAAGTGCAAAGGTACGAAAATAAATTCTTACTAAGATGTAATTGATGTGTAATTTAAGACTAATTTAACCGTAAAGCAATAAAAAAGGCTTGTTTGTCCCGTTTACAAAGCTTTGATTTCTTCTTCGGTTAGTCCAGTTACATCAGCTATGTCACTGATAGACATCCCTTTCTTCTTCAGATTCCGGGCAACGTCTGCACGGCCTTCTTCCCTGCCTTTCGCTATTCCCTTATTCATGGCCGTAGTCATTGTGCTGTAATAGTCCCAGTATTCCTTCTGGCTTTCATAGTACCTACGGTGCTCAGTCTCGTCATACTTGGCTATCTCAGCCTGGTCAAACAGTTTCTTGAAGCCAAAATCTGTATTTGAGATGATATCGTGCTCACTAATAAAGTCTGGCATACTTTCAATAATATTATTATGTCAATCTTGTTCTTATGCTTGAGGTGATGCCTGACATCGCGGCAGCAAAGATAGAACAAATTCTCCGAACCGCCAAGCGATTCGGAGATTATTTATGGTTCATAGAGCAATGAATCTTAAACCCCACCATCAGGTTATTCAACTTTAAAATAAGAAAAGAGAGCAAAATCAGAGCAGCCTGGAACCTGTTGCAGCAGATCACGGACAGCCAGCGCTACAACCAATCGCATAACGTCATTCTTGGCTTCAACGGAACAGTCATCGTGGATTACAATGACATACTGAGTCTGCTTTCGCAACGCTGAAGCCCCTCCATACAAGCACACAAACGCCCGAAGTGTTTCTTAAAAACCCTCGGGCATTTTTTTGATTGTTTTTTAAGTAAATATACTTGGATTTTCAAAACAAGGTTGTCAGGTTGTCAGAATGCCGATATACAAAGGATCAGACAACCTTTTAGCAGGTTGTCAGGTTGTCAGGAGGTTGTCAGGAAGAGTATAAGCTTAGCTAACCCATTCTCGAGAACGGTAAATAAGCTTAGCGATTAAATTCTCGAGAGAATTTGAGAGTAAGTATCGTTCTCGCTCTCAACAAACGCAATGAATCCTCGCCCCGTTACTCTTCTTTCAGGTATTCTTTTGAGTAGGCCACGTAGTGCTCGGCATTGTCGGTCTGGCCGGGTCGTGTGGGCTTGATGTACTTGGCTGGCACACCGCCCCATATCTCGTGAGGTCCCACCTTCGTGTTCTGCAGCACCAGGGCTCCGGCGGCCACGATGGCGCCCTCGCCTATCTCACAACCGTCGAGGAGCGTGGCTCCCATGCCGATAAGGGCATGATCGTGAATGGTGCAGGCATGCACCGTGACGTTATGGCCGATGGTGACGTAGTTGCCTATATGTGTGGGGCCGGTCTCATGGGTTACATGCACGCAGGAACCGTCCTGCACATTCGAGCAGTTGCCGATGGTGATGGGAGCCACGTCGCCGCGCACCACGGCATTGAACCAGATGGAGCACTCGTCGCCCATCGTCACATCGCCCACAATCGTGGCGTTCTCACTAAAGTAGCAGTCCTTGCCCCACTTGGGTGAAAGACCTTTGTATGATTTGATTAATGCCATTTTATTTTTTGAAATATGAGACGATCGACTACTGCCTCACCACCTTATGTCCGTTCTGGATATAGATGCCACGGGTAGCTGACGAGGCTTTTATGCGACGACCAGACAAGTCGTATATCTGATTGTCGGATATCTTCTTCTGGTTCAGCTCATGGATACCTGTGGGCTTGTCGGCCTGCAGCAGGCGAAGGTTGTCAATATAGAGGAGGGTATTGTTGGCTGCGCCCACGCTGGCCGAGGTGCGGAAGCCCAGCGAGAGGGTGACCGTCTGCTCCTCAGTGAGTGTGAAGTCGTAGCAGAGTTGCTGCCACGTGTTGTTCTGCGAAGGATAGCGATAGTCGGTGGTGGAGCCCATCTTCACGCCCGTGAGCGAGGTGTTGGTGTTGTTGCCACTGGTGGTGATGACAGCACCATCGTTGGATGTCTGGTTGGGACACTCGTAGCGGGCGTCCATCAGCAGGCGATAGGTGCCTGCAGGCAGGGTGACGCTCTGCGTGATGGCATTGGCTCCCGAGTCCCACGAGTTGAGCACGGTGAGCACACGGTCGCCACATGTCTCGTCGAAGATGGGACGCGAGCAGCGGGCAGCATAGTTGCCTACGTTGCTGGGGCTGACGCAATACATGGTAGCGCTGTAGGGCATGGAGTACATGCGGCAAAAGTTGGAGCCGCCGCTGAGCTGATTGCCTGCCGTCCATCCCTGAACAGGCAGGATGTTGGGCCACTTGGAGTTGACCGCTGCAACGCTGTTGGTGTAGCAGGGATTATAGGTGGTAGAGCCCAGTGTCACGTTGCCATTGGCATTGCCGTAGGTCTGGTCGTCCTCGAACGAGGCATTCACTAACTTCTGCGTCGTGATGTCGATGTAGCCTTGCGTGAGGTCTTCTTCCGTGTTTTCAGGAAACCCTTTAGCTTCCTCGACTTGAAGCTCGCCTCCGCTGATATAGATTTTCATGACCTTGGTTGCCAGTTCCACCTTCTTCGAAATGCACGCACCTGCATCAAAGGCATTGACTGTCACACTATTTGTTCCCTTCACATCATTGCGTATAAAGATAGCGGTGGAATCGCCCTCTGCCTGGATTGCAGTAACACCCGTACCGACAATGAAGAATTTCAGCGTGTTCACGACCGAATGGTTCTCCTCTGCAACGAAGGTAGCTGAAGAGCCAGTGGAAGTGATGGTTGTTTCTGTGGTAAACACGGGCTTTCCGCAGAGCATATTCACATTGTCAAGCTGACACTTCTGGTCGCTGGCAAAGTTGCTGAGCAACAGATAGCGCACGCTGTCAGGATCGGCAACGATGACACCGTTCCATCCATCGAGCGTAGCGAGCGGGCTGATGGCGTTGGACAACCCTTCCGTAGCCTGTGCATCGATGTTCGAATAGTAAACGAGCGCACGACGATCTACCAACTCATCGGCTTTCACTGAGCGGCTCTGGTTGGAGTAGGATGAATAGAGCCGTGCCGTCATCACAGAGTTGTTGTTGGCTTTTTCACCGAAGGCAAACGCCTTAGCGTCTGGACAGACGATGCCGAGCGCATTGTCGATATTGATCCACTGACCCTCCATGCGGGTGAAGGCAGTGCCATCGAGCTGTTTATGTCCATCGGCAGTGTAGAATGTGCGTTTTGTCTTCGTCAGCTCGTCCACGCTGATAGCCATCAGTCCGCCCTTCTCGGCAGTAATGGTAGCGGCAGCGTTCGCGCGTACATAATCTATATATACAACGGCATTGCCAGGCGTAGAGTAGATGGCGAAGCGGTTGTTGAGCGTAGCGTCGTTGGTGTTAAGCTCGCCATTCATGACGTAGCTGTTGCCACGCAAGTCGTAAACGCCCGAAACGACAGGAGTAGCATTGGTTCCCTTGCCCTGTACCTCATACCAACCGAGGAAGTTACCTGTGTTATTGGCACGGAAGGGGACAATGATCTTGTTCTTGTCAACGGAGTTGGCGGCGATATAGCCAGTATAGCTGCTGAGTCCCGAACTCCAGGAGAAACAGGTGAAACGTGAGTCGGTGGCAGCACGAACGATGTTCTGCGAAGAGAACACCTTGGCAGCACCGTATTCACGATTGAAAGCGTCCCAGGAAGTGGCTTCGAGATTGGCAGTAGAAAGCACTTCGTGCATGAGCCAGGTCATCATCACACGATGAGCCTCAACACCCATGCGACGGGCTCCCACATCGGCACGCAGCAACCAAGAGCCGTCGGTAGTGGTTGTCTGGCGGGCCTTGATCATCTTGTAAGCCAGGTTCTCCAGCATCAGTGCGTGCGGGTCGCGCAGGAAACAGGCGTTGGTGGAGTAAGAGGTGATCTGATCGTAGAGGAACAGGCTCCAGTCGTTGCCATTGGGCATGGCGAGCTCGCCGTCGGCCAGTGCCAGCCAGTAGAGCACATCCTGCATAACACGGTCGTTGTTGTGCATCAAGGCATTGGTCTTCCACTTCTCCGTGCCATAGAGTCCCTGCTGGAACAGCTTCAGCGCCAGAGCTGCCTCACCCAGTTCCTGAATCACTACGTTCTGATAGGAGGTGTGGAAATAGTTATGGTTCTGGAGCGTATAGTCATCGTAGAGATTCTGCCCCTTGTAAAGTTGAGCCACGGTGGTCTGGTCGTAGTCGGGATCGATAACGGTATGATTGGTGGCATCGTCCTTCTGGGAATAGCTGTTGATGGCGAACTCACGCAAGCGGGCGAACCACTGCGGAGCCAGTTCGTCGTTGGGGAAAAGGCCCAGCGTGGCAGCCAGGATGTCAGCCTCCCAACCGTTCTCCTCGGCCTTGGTGTCGCCAGCATAGCCGGTGGGAATGGAGCGTTGCAGCTCGTAGTTGCACTCTGCCTTCAGCAGTTTATAGATGTAATTCTTCTGATTATCGGTGAGCTTGTCCCACTGGAAGAAGGCGCTATAGGCCACCGACATGGCCCAGAGCGACGACTCCCACACATGGTCGCTGTTTGAAACGGAGCCCCAATAATTGTTGCCGGAGCACGTCTTCAGCTTATTGGCTTTATGAGTGGAATATGCAAAAACAAGCGATTTCATCGCAATCGATTCCAAATCAGCCCACGTCACGCCGCTGGGTAGCGTCACCTTATCCTTACCGTATTTCACGAGGAAGGCACAGATCATGCTGAGGTCAGCATTGGGGCGCACACCCTGCTCGTTGTTGCCCATGGTGTTCTCGCCACGAAAGCAGCCACAGGCTTCGTTGACGGAATTGGGGGAGGTACATTCCTGATAGTCGTTCTTCAGATAGGTGGCGAAGTTGGCCAGCATCTGCAGCAGGTCGTTCTTCATCTGAGGCTCAGCCACAAATG
>JAEEPT010000144.1 GCA_016284895.1 Prevotella sp.
GGTCGGAGTCTTGATGGCAGTTAAGGAATTGTAGTTGGCAGATGAGAGCCAATTCTTAATCAGTGTGCTGCGGTTGGAGCGGTTGGAGTTGTTGATCCACAGGTTCTCACTGAAATATTTGCCGTTGGGTACCAAGCGTTTGCTGTCGTTGACTACACCGCTGATACCGCTGCTGGCACTCGACACAATCAGTCCAATGTTCTTGCCAGCCATCTCTGCACCATGATGAAAGAGGTAGGTCTGCATGATGGCTGCCATCTGGCTCCACCACAGGGGTGTGACGATGATGATGGTCTGATAGGGAGTGAGGTCGGTGATGCTCACAGGATCAATGGCAGGATAACTTGTAGCATCGTTGGGCGCAGCCTTGATGGCATTCAGCAACTTCGTGCCGATGGCATAACCGTTTGCCTCGTACTTCTGCGTCTTGTCGGCAGGCTCAATGCGCATCACGTCTGTATCAATCTGCGACGATAGCGTCTGCACAATATCGTGGCAGTTATTCGTATAGCTGTAATACACCACGAGCGTCTTGGCATTCATGCTGCTGATGAATGTGAGTAGCATGCCACAGATCATTGTTATAATCTTTTTCATAGTCCGTTTGTCTTGTTTTTAGTCGTTACTTATCGTTTGAAAATCTTGTTCATGGTCTCTGGTGTCAGCGGCTGGAGGTCTTGCAACTTCAGATGCTTCACCATGTGGAGTGTGCCCTGCTTGTATTTCTTAAAATGTGCCGTCTGGATGTGGTGCTGGTAGGCTTGTTGAGAGGCATAGATTTCGAGAATGCGGATTTGACAACTGTCCTCCTTGGTCTGCGTAGGGAACAGGCAGACGACGCCAGGCTCCTCGGCGAGGCTCGCTTTTTGTATCTCGGCAGCTGCAGCAAGGTATTCTATCAGATATTGGGGATGAACCTCAATTTCTGCCAAGCGGAACAGCATGCCGTCGGCTGTGCGACTGACGGCAGACGGCTTTTCAATAGCCTGCCCCAAAAGCCACTGAGCATTCTTGTAGAGAATCATCTCGCGGAATGGTGCAAGGTCGGGTTCGGTGGAGAGATATTGCTTCATGCGGGCGAGGCTCTGAGTGAGTACCTGCGGGGCAACGTAGGGATAATCGGAACCATAAAGAAGGTGGTCGGGTGTGGTGATGGTGAGTAGCATGCGAATAGTCTCAGGGCTATGTGCGCCGGCAAGGTCGTAATACAATGCACGGAGGTTGGCATCGTAGTCAATCTCGCCCACCATTTTGTTCGTCTGCATCACAGGCGTCAGCGACTTCATACGAGGGATGGCAAGCGGTAGGTAGGCACCGCAATGAGGCACTACCACCTTTATTTTATTATAGCGAGCCAGTACGTTGCGACTGATCATGTTCGTCACGGCACGTGTAGTTTCTGAAAGATATTCCTGCATGGCGAGCGGTGTTTGAACCATCACCTGCTTGTTCACTGGTTCAGGGCGATGGGGATGCAGAATCACCACTGCCTTACGCTCGTTTAGGAAGGCAAAAAGGGTGTCGAGTTCTGGAGCACCAAGATATTGTCCCTGCACATTGGTCGCCAATTTGATGCCATCAGCCTTCAGCACATCGAGCGCATACTTCGCCTCTTCGATAGCTTTGCCGACATCGGGCAGAGGGAGGGCTGCACAGAACAGGAATCGCCCTGGGTGTTCCCGCTTGATACGAGCAGCGGACTCGTTAGTCTGTCTCACTACTTTTGGTGATGTTGGCTGTGGTGCCGCCAATGTCAGCACCGATGTCTGCACACCAGCTTCGTCCATCCACTTGAGCTGACTCTCCACGTCGTACTTTGGCAGGGGAAATCCCTCGTCCATCAGTCGTCCCTCGTTCTCCAAGGCAGACACAAACTCAGAAGTGATGATGTGGCTGTGCACATCCATCACCTCCTGAGCCATTGTTGTAGTTGCAATCATCGTTGCAAGCAATACGTTAAACAAATGCGGTAGTAACTTTTTCACTTTTCACTTTTAACAACGGAAATATCGGAAAATTTTCGAAAAATCGGAAATTTTACCTCAAAGTAGCCAAATTTTTAAGAATTATCGGATGAAAAAAATCTTTCTTTTCTGTTTTTCCGTTCTTTTCCGTTTTTTCCGTTGTTCCTTTTAAATCCTTTAAATCCCTGACTCATACTACTCCTCTCGCCCCATCTCTCCCCTCTCAGGGGAGTTGGAGGGGTCCTAGGGTAGGAGTGAGGCTTTTTCACTCCATACTATGTTCCCATCCTCCACGGGTGTCGATGCCAGTAGCATCGGCGAGTTGTTCCAGACGGGCTATTTCCTCTGCAGTCAATTGAATCTTTGCAGCCTCGGCTGCCTCTAAGACATGACGTTCCTTAGTGGCTCCGATGATTGGCAGTGTACCCTTGGTGATGGCCCAAGCGATGCCTATCTGTGAACAAGACGCCCCGTACTTCTGTCCGATAGCGGTCATCTCGTTGGTCAGCGCCTCCAACTGTGGCAGCACGGGGTTGTACTTCTTGCCACGGTCGCTCTCTGCGGGCAGTGGGTTCTCCTTGTTATATTTGCCAGACAGTGCACCCTGCTCCAGCACCATGTATGCCCAGAACTCTATACCCTGTTCGTGGCAATAGTCCAGCACGCCGCCTTTCTCACTCGAACGGTAGAGCAGCGAGAAGTGGTTCTGAACAGCAGACACCTTGAAACCAGCCTCGCCCAGAATCTCATTGGCACGCTGAATCTCCCGTATGTTGTGGTTCGAAACGCCCACGCGCTTCACTTTGCCCGACTGCAGTAGGGGTATCAACCCTGGTGTCCAACGCTCCACGTCCATCGGATTGTGAATCCAGTAGATGTCGATGTAGTCCAGTCCCATGCGCTCTAGCGAGGCATCTGCCATCTTCTCCACCGAGTTCTCATAGACCTCAGCCAGCTGCGGCGTGAACTTCGTGGATATCTGCACGTCTTCGCGGCGATAGTCCTTAGCCAGCGTGGCGAGAATTTTTTCTGACTCGCCCATACCATAGACGGTGGCGGTGTCCCAAAGGTTCAGTCCAGCCTTCATTGCTGCGTCGAACACAGGCTTCAAGTTCTCTAAGTTTGTATTACTTCCAAACACGGAGTCTCCTCCGAATGCTCCTGCACCCCAGGCCCAGGTTCCTAATGCTATCTTACTCATTGTTCTATAGTTTTAAAGTTGATGATGCAAAAGTACGATGATTTTCGCATACATTGAATAAAGCATTTACTAATAAATCAACCATTTTTACTGAATCTCGATTATTTTGTGTACCTTTGCGCAAAATTGCGGGCTTATGGAGAAAATATTGAAAGTTCACTCGGTTAACGACTACGCACGCTACATCGGTGCGCCCGAATTGCATCCGCTTGTCTCGGTCATCCACTACGACGAGTTGGAGCATTGCCGCCATTCACTCAACAATTACGATGTCTTTGGTATCTTCATTGGCGATGAGACCCTCGACGAATTGAAATACGGTCTTCAGAGCTATACACTCCATCGCCATGCCCTGATGTGCGTCTCGCCCGGACAGATAGGCGGCAAGACCGACACGGGAGAGGAGATACAGACCAAGGGTTGGGCGTTGCTGTTCGACCCTGCATTACTGAGCGGTACCGAACTTGCTCGGCATCTTCCTACTTATACCTATTTTTCCTATAACATCAGCGAAGCCCTCCTGATGAGCGATGAGCAGCGGCAGATCATCGTGACACTGTTAGAAGCGATACGAACAGAGTTGCAGTTGGCAGACGATGATTCACACCAGCGTCACATTCTTGTCCATCTTATCGGACTCATATTGGAATACATTGCTCGATTCTACGAACAACAGCTGTCCACCAAGACAAAGGAATCTGATGACCTCTTGTTGCGTTTCGAGACACTCCTCCATCATTACTACGACCAGCAGCTCTACCGCCAGCATGGACTACCCACCGTGCGCTATTGTGCCCAGAAACTATTCCTCTCACCCAACTATTTCGGCGACCTCATTCGTCAGATGACGGGCGACAATGCCTCCTCTGCCATCCGCCGTTTCGTCATGCAGCGTGCTCAGCATCTGCTCACCGCTGGTCACACCATCGCAGAAACAGCAGAAATGCTGGGGTTCGACTATCCCCAGCATTTCACGCGCATGTTCAAGCGTCACTTCGGCATCTCGCCCAGAGAGTATCAGAAGAAACGATAGGCAATATTTAAATGAGTAATGAGCAGTGAGGAGTGAGAAGTGAAAAGGGAAAAATGCCTTCCGGATGGCAACTCTTCACTTTTCACTTTCCATTTTTCACTTTTTCTCTCCCCCTCGGGGGAGCAGGAAGGGGGCTTTCATTCAGCTCTCGCTTAACCGTATGTTTCAATGAGATACTTCACAAACTGTGGGTCACTGAAGTTGATGGTGCCCGTATCGTGCTGGTTCATCTGTGCGATTTGTGCCACATCGGCATCACTCAGCGAGAAGTCAAAGATTTCAAAGTTTTGCACCATACGTTCCTTATGGCTGCTCTTTGGAATAGCAACG
The DNA here is from genome assembly GCA_016284895.1 of Prevotella sp. Taxonomy (GTDB): domain Bacteria; phylum Bacteroidota; class Bacteroidia; order Bacteroidales; family Bacteroidaceae; genus Prevotella. The sequence goes on from JAEEPT010000144.1 coordinate 4,529, forward strand.
ATGCCACGCTGGGTGAGCCAACGGAGGGCAACTTGTGCTGCAGACTTGTGATACTTGGCACCGATGGCAGCTAATGCCTCGCTCTTCACGATGCCGTCAACGCCTTGTCCACCGAGTGGTCCCCATGCCATCATCTTCGTACCAAACTCAGCATGAATAGCCTCGATACCCGTCTGCTGGATGAGTGTGTTGCATTGCAACTGGTTCACCATCGGCTTCACATCCACATAGTGGGCGAAGTCGAAGAACCGACCAGCCTGGAAATTGCTCACTCCGATGGCGCGCACCTTGCCGTCGCGATATGCTCGCTCCATTGCTCGCCACGTGCCGAACACGTCACCGTATGCCTGATGGATGAGCAGCAGGTCGATGTACTCCGTCTGCAGCTTGCGCAGGCTCTCGTCAATACTCTTCGCAGCCTTTTCCTCTCCTGCATTTGCTATCCACACTTTTGTCACTATGAAAAGGTCTTCACGAGCTATTCCGCTTTTGCGACAGGCACTACCAACACCCTCTTCGTTCTGATAGGCCTGTGCTGTGTCTATCAGGCGATAGCCAACATTCAATGCATCTGCAACGCAACGTTCACACTCGTCAGGGCTTACCATAAACACACCGTAGCCCAAGGTCGGCATCTGAACGCCATTATATAGTTTTATGTACTCCATAATCTTTTATTTCTAATACCCAAGTCCTTTTATCCACTTTTCGACCTTTTTCTTTTCTGTGCGCACCTCGTGGCCATAGATGCTGAAACCCTTTGTTACATTTGCACCAGGGAAGGCTACCTTCACATCCTCCACGCAGTTGGCAAGTCCACTGCCTTCGTGGGTGGTGAAAGGAATGACCGTCTTACCCTTCAGGTCGTTAGCATGCTTCTTGAAGAAGGTAAACATCACCTGTGGATAGGTGCCCCACCACACTGGACCGCCGATGAACACAGTGTCATAGCCGCTCAGGTCCACGTCGCCCACATACTCAGGCAGTTCACCCTTATTGGTCTCTTCCTTCGCCAGATTGATGAGTGGGGTATATGCCATCCCATCGTACTTATGCGTGACAATCTCGAACTGTTCTGCACCTGTCAACTCTGTGATATAGCCGGCAACAATCTTTGTGTTGCCCACCTCGATGTTTCCTACTGCATAGTTGTCTCCTGCATGTGAGAAGAACACTACGATTGCCTTTCCGTCCTTATTCATATCTTTCTCCTTATTAGCGCTGCCGTTGCATGCTGTCGATGTCAGCAATGCCAAAGCAGCCGTAATGATTGTTTTGATTCTCATTTATGGTAGGTTATTGAATGGTGAGTTTATATTCTCCTGTTTTGATGGCTGCGATGGTACCGCCGTCCACCAGCAAATCTGTGCCAGTAATGAATGAAGCCTGATCGCTAAGCAGGAACTGGGCAGCGTTGGCAATCTCTGCAGGATTGCCTACACGATGCATGGCAGAAGCCTCAATCATCTTCTGATAGCCCTCGCCAGCAGCACGGAACTCATCGTAGGCAAGTGGAGTGATCACCACACCCGGTGAGATGGTATTGATGCGAGCACCACGTTTACCCCAATCGATGGCAGCCTTGCGCACACGCAACTGGTTGGCACGTTTTGACATGATATATGCGATGCCTGAGTTTACGATGACATCGGGCTGCAACATTGGCAACTGCGAGAGTTCGTCGGCAGGGGTCATAGTCAACGCATATTCCTCCTCATTCGTAAGTGGCTGGGGCAGCATGTAGCCCGTCTGACTGCTGATGAGTATGCCAGCACCGTCCTTTGCCATTACTTCGCCGAAGGCATCTAATGCGTAAGCGGAGCCAATGAGGTCGAGTTTTATCATGTGCTGCGGATTGGTTTGGTTGGGCGATGCGCCCGCTGTGTGGATGTAGTATTTTACGTTGCCCAACTCTTTGGCTTTCTTTGCGAAAGCATAGATGTTATCCTTTTCTGAGGCATCCATGCGCATCGTCTCAACATGATAGCCAGAATACTCTAACTTCTGACGCGAGGTTTCCAATGCATTTTCGCTGATGTCGCCCAGCAGCACGATGCGGTTCTGCGCCACACGCTCGGCAATTGCCATTCCCATACTTCCTGCACCCAGCAGGGCAACCACTTCTTTTTCTTTGTTGAAATTAAATATCATAATCGTATTAGTTTTAATCGTTACTAAATGTTTTTGATGAATTTTGCAGGATTGCCACCAACGATGGTGTTTGGTGCTACGTCCTTGGTGACGACGGCTCCTGCGGCTACGACAGCATTCTCTCCGATAGTCACACCTGGTAGGATGATGGCTCCCACTCCAATCCAAGCATTGCGTCCGATGTGAACGGGTTTGCAGCGCAGCACCATGCGGTTTTGGAAGTCGTGATTGTCGGTGACGATACGCACGTTAGGACCAATCATCACCCCGTCGTCAATGGTGATACCGCCAGCTGCCATGCAAGTCAGTGAGTGGTTCACGAACACGCCCTTGCCAATTGTCATCTGGCAGCCAAAGTCAATCTGCAGTGGGGGCATCAGGTAGCTCGTTGCATCCAATTTGCCACCAAACAGTTCCTCCTCCAGCGGACGAATTTGCTCTGGCACAGGCGCCGTGGTGTTGATTTTAAAACAGATGTTGGCGCAGTCGGTCATGTGACGGATTGCTTCTCCATACTCGGGCGTTGCCATATCGACGTCAGCCCCTGAACGTAATAGCTCGAATATATCCATACCTTTATTCATTGATTGATTTCACGTTGCAAATTTACGATGATATTTTGATACCTTGGTTACACAAATTGCGTCACGATTTTCACTTTTTGCACAAAACTTTATACTCTCTATGAAATTATTGTATATATTTGCCAAAAAAAAGAAAATGAGCTACGATATCATGATAATAGACCATCATCCACGTTTCAAGAATAGCAAAGACTTTCTAACATGGTATGATGATGTAACAAAATGGGATGACGAAGTGGACTATAATGACTATAGCCATACAACGAAATCACTGAAAGATTGGTTTTTGGAGATGAAGGAAATCATTCCACCGTTGAATGGACCATTCGCTCCTGCAGATAAGGAAGTGGGTAATGGTAAATATCCAGAAGCTGACTATTGTATCTCTAAAGATGCAATATATATTGCATTGTCATTTGAGAACGTTGAAGAGACGAGGAAAATTGCTTTTGATTTAGCAAGGAAACACAAACTGTCGTTTTTTGATATTAGTGGTTCTAATGAATTGAACAACCCTGATGGAACTCACTTTCAAGTTTTACGTCAACAAACGTATGATTACAACTATGTAACGCAATGTCAACAAGTTTTTAATCATAGAAACACAGTGACGGCTTGTGTTATTATGCCACTATTTATATTTATTTTTGTTTGTCTCAATTATTATAAAGACTCCTGGGGACTTTACGTTGGTGTTCCAGCTTTTATTGTCTTGATTGTTTTTGGCATTTGGGCGAATAGATGGATTAAAAGAACCAATAGCGATGTGCAAAAAAGGCTAAGGGAACAGACGTCAGAACCAGAAGTGCCTTCTACTTGTGACACAACCCCTCTACTTACTGATGTTTTATGGAATTTTCGTTTGGGAATATTTAAGAACCAAAAGGAATTCTTTTGTGCTTTGAAGAATTATAACGAAGATGTTTTGGGTAAACCTTTCGATGAGCCTATAGATGATAAGATAGAATGTATAGGAGCAGAATCTGATTTTATTCTTTTCGATTATGACACAGAAGAGTCAGAAAATTATCAGAGACGCATGGTGCATTTCTATGCAGACAACCATCAGTTTTTTACAGGCACTGAAATCCTTTTCAAACTGAACAATGAACTGTATCCTCTTTTGCAAGATTCAGATTTCATTTATTTTGAAGGTATTCATTGTTATCAATTAGCGATTGATGAACAAACAAAGTGTACAACTTGTCAAGTGTTACTTGGTAGCTAAGTTCTAATGATGAAGACCGATTTCCAGTATTCCACCGACTTCTATGCGATGAACGCTCGTGAGTTGAGCCACAGCTGCATGCATCTCCTTTGCATGGCAGGGGAGGGGAGCTTCGTGTTCAACGAGAAATGTTACCACATTGTGAAAAACGACCTCGTGGTCATACCTATGCCCAATCGCATCAGCAACCTCGCTGCCCATCCCAATATACAAGTCGAATGGTTTGCTGCCGGTTACAAGTTCCTGCAGAGTCTGCTGCCGTCGAACAATTACAGCATCGGAGGCAGTATATCACTGAATCAAGACCCCGTCATCAGTCTCACCGACGAACAGGCACAGCACCTGCTCAACGACTTCCACCGCCTGCGTGACCGAATGGACGACCAGCACCACCAGTTCTACCGCGAACTGATGGGAAGCCTCTGTCTCACAATGATGTACGACATATTCGATACACATGCACAGCGAGATGCAACAGGCACACACACCGACCGCACAGCATATATCGTCAAGCAACTCATGGAACTCCTCTCCACAGGCATCAGCCAGACAGAGCGCGAGGTGAGCTACTATGCCGAGCGACTTAACGTTTCGCCTAAGTACCTTTCTGAGACCGTGCGCCGCATGACGGGGCACAGTGTCACCTCCTACATCGACCGATACACGATACCTCTCCTGAAAGACTATCTGAATGACGAACGTC
>JAEEPT010000145.1 GCA_016284895.1 Prevotella sp.
TGCCGCAGAGCCTGACACTCATTGATCGCCATACCTTCTCGGGATGCAAAAACCTCATCACCATCAACATTCCCAATGGACTGACTGAATTGGGACACTCGGCTTTCATCAACTGTGAGAGCCTGCCTTATATCGACCTGCCTGCCTCACTGAAGACGGTCAATAAGCTTGCCTTCTCCGGTTGCAATAGCTTGCAGGGCGTGAGAGTACGCGCTACCACGCCACCCACCTGCAAGGCCGACGACGTGTTCGCTGCCGCCACCTACGAGCAGGCCGTGCTCTACGTGCCTACAGGCACCAAGGGCGCATACGAGACTGCTACCGCGTGGAAGAAGTTTGCTAAAATTCAGGAGCTGGCCGACGAGGAAGAACCCTCTGCCATCAATGAACTGCCCACTGCTGCAGCCGAGGAAGGCACCGTCACCTATTACGACCTGAACGGACGTCGCCTCAACAAGCCAGCAAAGGGCATCAACCTGAAGCGCCAGCAGAAGCCCGACGGCACCTTTGTGGTGAAGAAGGTAGTAGCGCTTTAAGAGCAGTAGTCACCAGCTAACCAGTCGAGAGTAAAGAGGCAACTCTTTCCCTATACAATGCCCTGACAGCCCCATGTCCACAAGGCTCGTGCGCTGTCAGGGCATTAATAAAATAAGTATATTTGCAGACGGTTCTTTTATGAGATGACATGGAAAAACGTAATACGATGAAGAAGATGATTTATACCTGCTTGTTGGCAGCCGCTTGCGCGCTGACATGCATAGCAAACCGAATATGCGCATCAGAAAGAACGTGCCGTTGGATTCTATTCGCCTGAGCGACCCTGCGATTCTGGCCGACCAGAAAACAAAGATGTACTACATGACGGGAACAGGCGGCATGATGTGGCGCTCGGCAGACCTGAAGCTTTGGGAAGGACCGTATCGTGTGACGGAGTTCGAGGCCCATCAAAATCCTGATTTATCTGTCGTATCTTCTGAAGACACTATACAGAAAAACTTGAAATTAATAAAAGGCCCTTCGGATACAAGCATCCGAAGGGTCAAGTCTTTAAGACAATTTCCTAATTCAATATAAAACATCACAATAAGGCTTTCCATAGACAACTGCCTGGAAAATTTTATTGCCTGCTCTGAACGTCATCTCAAAGGATTTCTGAACAATGGTGTAAGTTCCTGTACTTTCCGCATTAATTACTGCGCTCTTCGACACCTGAGTATAGGTTGATCCAAACAGAAGCTTCAGGTAAGTATTGAGAACCCCCCTCTCATTGCTTCTGAAGCCGCAACGCTCAGAGTAAGTTACATTATTTTCGCCGCTTACGAGAGGTCCAGTTGCAATAACCTCTGTTGATTCAGAAATGTTTGTACAAACAGCAGAAACAAAAACATTCCAAGCAGAGAAGTGAGGCACGTCAGCTTTCAACACATCACCATCTTCAACCTCTTTATACAATGCCCTCTCGTCGTTATTACCATACCTGAAATCAATTGCCCAATCTCCGATATCACTAATGCCAGGAATAAACAGCTCAATGTGGGCAGCAGGATTGAACATAACTCCTGAAGGCTGGCAATCCACAGTATAAGGTGCACGCCCAACACTCTGACTGACAGCGACACTTGTAATAGGAGCCACAGCCTGTGTGTAAACAACCAAGCTATAATCACGTGCAAATCCTGTATAAGAATAATCTGTAATAGAGCCATTAGTAGCCAGATTCAGCGTAGCAGTTACACCAGTATTAAGCTGGTTTCCTTCGTCATTCTTCACGTCAGTTCCTGCCTCAGCTACTGTCTGAGAAACAATGTTCGTTGAAGCTTTTACGACCTCAATTTCTATAACCATCGTAGAACGTTCGCCGAAACTAATAGGAACGTTCTGAGAAATCAGACCTGAACCAGTTACAGCAATAACTCCATTGCTTGCAGCATCCTCAAAAGTGAAATTGTTACCAGAACGAGCGCCCGACTCACCAGCATATTTCACGTTGGCATCAGAAGCACCGTCGCCCGTCAGCTTCACGACGAGTGTTCTGTTAGAATTAAGACTAATAGGTACTTCTATTACTTCTGTTGTGAATGTGGCACGTTTTATACCATTGACATTCAACTTCAATGTCGAACCGTCATTCTTCTCAATAACCATGACATCTGTTTGTCCAAAAGCAAAGAGAATTATAAATGACAATACTGTGGTAATTGCTAATCTTTTCATTTCTTTATAATTTTAAAAGTTGTTTTGTTTGATACGCTAATTAAATAAGTCCCTTTGGGAAGATGAGCCAAAGAGATTTCTGCCACCCGGTTGTTTGTACTTACACGATTGGCATAGTTTGTTCCTTTGAGAGAACAAAGACTTATTGACTCTTTCTCATCAATGCCTTCGATAACAACTTTGTCATCAGATGTACTGTAAATTCTTAACCCTGTTGATGGCAAATGAGAGATGTCTGACGAGGCACTATCAAAATAGAACTGCCGAACTTGGTCAATCTCAAAATCAGTCGTTTTTCCCTTCATGTCTATTTGCAGCACATGATTCTCAAACTTCATCTCAGGTCTTTCTGAAAGCAGAAAACTACTAATGCCGCCATTTTGTTGTTCCACAATCAGGACTTTTTCTTCCACTGCCCGAATACTGAGCACCGAAAAGCCTAAAAGCAAGCACGCTAAACTTAATCGTTTCATTTACTCATTGCATTTAATTGGTTAATACTATGATTTTTCTCTATTTTTCCCGTATATCTTCAATAATTCCCAATAGAGAGCTACCATTCCCACACGACAGAAGCGCGGGACTGCTTTTGCCAGTTCCGGATGGAGGTCCTAGGAAAACCTGAATAAAGAAAATGGAGTATCAGCCCCACGCACATTACGTGGAAGCCGCTCTGCCCTCCTGCCTTATTCAGCCTTGCATTGAAAATTTCCTAGGTTTCCATCCGCAAGTTTGGAGCATAACGCTTCTTCTGCCGAGCGAATCCTTTTCGCTCTCAGCTGCAAAGATAATACAAAAAAATGAACACCCAAACGTTTTTGAGGAAAAATTGCACTTCTATCTTGAAAGTTTACTTTTTAAGACAGAATAACATAAGAACATAGATGCACCACTTTTTGTTAAGATTTGTTTCCGAATTTAACAGTTGCCCGCGTGAGAATCGCGCGAAAGTCAGGAAACGTTCGGAGGGCTGGAAATTTGCGAGTATTGAGCATTTTGCAACCGTTTGAATATCAGTGCGTTATGAAATAGTCATGATTTAAGTCACTCATAATCAGAGGATTCCTGTAGTTTAGGCTATTTCACGATAGAGTTTAGGATAGATAGTCAGAGGGTTTAGGTTAGATCGTCAAGCGATCTAACCTAAATCGTGACGTGAAGTTGCCAAGAACGTGTCGTGATTTAGGCTGAAACCTGGTACTGTTTGGCCGCGAAGAGGGGATCGGATAGCTTTTGTTTAGCAGGAAAATGAGCAAAATGGAGGCGAATAATTGGCGAAAATAAGCGATATTGGACAGAGAGTTCTGAAATAGAACAGCGTCTTTTGAAGGTTAGAGAGCGCGAAATGGCAGTTTTTCACCCAGAACACCGTTTTTCGTAGCAGTTTTTTCGAGGGGCACTTTTAACAAATCTGTTTAAAGAATCTTAAAATCCGCCATAAGCTATCTGTAATCGGAAAAAACAATAACAACTATTCGCTGAACAGCTACAAACGAAAATAATTATAGCTAAAATTTTGAAAATTAAGACTATAATTTCCTCAATTATAGCTACAATTCATTTTTATTGATTACCTTTGCCAAGATGAAACGACTTCAGCTGTTGGCTATAATAATAGGTCTGGGACTGCAAGGGGCTAAAGCACAGGAAACAGTCACCGATGTACTCACACCCTCTGTGAAGGTGGGCAAGGTACTGGTGGATGGCGACTCGATTCAGTATATGGAGATGTCGAGCGTCTTTGTCTATCCTGAGCTTACCTTCAAGGACAAGCGACAGCAGAAGGCTTATATGCGGCTGGTGCAGAACGTGAAGAAGGTGCTGCCCATTGCCAAGGAGGCGCGGCAGATGCTGATAGAGACGGCAGAATATATAGAGACACTGCCCACTCAGAAAGAGCGCGACGAACACCTGAAACGTGTGGAGGCTGCCATCGTGAAGGAGTATAAGCCTAAGATGAAGAAGTTAACATTCGCGCAGGGCAAACTGCTCATCAAGCTCATTGACCGCGAGTGCCACAGCACTGCTTTCGAGGCTATCCAGGCGTTCATAGGACCTGTGCGCTCGGGCATGTGGCAGGCTTTTGCCTGGATGTTCGGTGCCTCGCTGAAGAAGGGCTACGAACCGGAGGGCGTTGACCGGCTGACGGAGCGTGTGGTGCTTCAGGTGGAGGCAGGACAACTGTGAGAGGTGAGAAGCAGCCTACTCACAGGCAGGGAGAAAAAAAAAGAATAGTATTAGTATAAGGGAAAAATATGGAAATTATCAGGAAACAGCACTTCGAGGGAGAACGACGACTGTTCGAATGTCACGAGGTGCGACTGGAACAAGTGACGATAGGCGATGGCGATAGCGCCATCAAGGAGTGTTCCGACATTGAGGCTGAGAACTGCCACTTCTGGGGCAAGTACCCCTTCTGGCACGTGCATGGCTTCAAAATCAATAACTGCCAGTTCGATGCCGGAGCGCGCTCGGCCTTGTGGTATTCCGACCACATGACAATGACCAACACGCGCATTGATGCACCCAAGATGTTTCGAGAGATGCATGATTTGACGTTGGAGAACGTGGTGGTGAACGATGCCGACGAGACCTTCTGGCGTTGTCGCGACATCGAGGCCCGCAATCTGGAACTGCACGAGGGAACCTATCCCTTCATGTTCTCGGAGAACATACGCATCGACGGACTGAAGAGCGATTCGAAATATGTGTTCCAATACTGCAAGAACATTGAACTGCACCACGCTCACATCGTGACCAAGGACTCGTTCTGGGAGTGCGAGAACGTGACCATCTACGACTCCGTGCTCGACGGCGAGTACCTGGCATGGCACTCGAAGAATGTACGCCTCGTGAACTGTCACCTGGCTGGCGAACAGCTGTTGTGCTATGCCGACCAACTGGTACTTGAGAACTGTACCTTCGACCCAGCCTGCGACCGCGTGTTCGAATACTCTGACGTGGAGGCCGACATCAGGGGGCACATCGAGAACATCAAGAACCCCACCAGCGGACACATTGTGGCCGACAGTATCGGATCTGTCACCATCGACAAGAACGTGAAGCAACCTGCCAACTGCGTGATAGAGACAAGGGGATAGGGCAGTAGTCATGAACATTATCCCAATAACATAAATCGAAAACAATTATGAAGAACATCTATGACTTTGACACACCTTTGGTAAGACGCGGCTCAGGCTGCGTGAAGTGGGATCAGCTGCCAACGGAGCTCGAAAGCGGCAATGCCGACGACATCCTGCCCTTCTGGGTGGCCGACATGGACTTCCGCACGGCACCGGCCATCGTAGAAGCCATACAGCGGCGCGCGGCTCACGGGGCATTCGGCTACACACACGTGACGGACAGTTACTATGATGCCGTCATCTCGTGGTTCGAACGCCGTCATCAGTGGACCGTCAAGCGAGAGTGGATTCAATATACCCAGGGCGTGGTGCCGGCTCTCTCAGTAGTGGTGAAGGCTTTCACGGAGCCCGGCGATCAGGTGGTGGTGCAGACACCCGTTTACAACTGCTTCTTCTCATCGGTGCGCAACAACGGATGCGAGCTGGTGACGAGTGCACTGAAACTGACACGTGACAGCCTGCACTACGAAATGGATTTCGACGACCTGGAAGCCAAAGTGAGCAACCCACGTGCCAAACTGTTCATACTGTGCAACCCGCACAATCCGGCTTGCAGGGTGTGGACTCACGAGGAGCTCTTGCGCGTACATCATATTTGTAAGAAGCACGGCGTGGTGGTGGTAGCCGACGAGATTCACAACGAACTGACCTATCACGGAAAGCGCTACGTGCCTTACGGCGTAGTGAGCCAGATGGACAATGCTGTGGTGTGTGCCTCGCCGTCGAAATCGTTTAATACGGCAGGTCTCCAGGTGGCCAACATCTTTTGTGCCAATGCCGAGTGGCGACAGCGCATAGACAGGGCCATCAACATCAACGAGGTGTGCGACGTGAACCCCTTCGGTGTCGTGGCGGTGCAGGCTGCCTACAACGAGGGAGAGGAATGGCTCGACCAGCTGTGCGACTACATATACAAGAACTACGAGGCACTGTGCGACTACATCGCCAAGGAGATGCCACGGCTCAGGGTGACACCGCTCGAAGGCACCTATCTGGCATGGATAGACATCACGGTACTGGGCATCACGTCGGAAGAACTCACGAAGAAACTGCTCAACGAGGGTAGGGTGTGGGTGAACAGCGGCACCATGTACGGACCAGTTGACGGTGAGGGCTTCATCAGAGTGAACATGGCCTGTCCGCGCGCTCAACTCATGGAGGGACTGCGCCGCATCAAACAGGTTGTTGACAAGTGCAATTAGCAAATTTTTGCGCTGAAAATTTGGGGGTATCGAAAAAACTTCGTAATTTTGCCCCTGATAAAGGTAAAAGATTACATTGATAACAAGGATTCCGACTTAACCATGTCGGGATTCTTTGTTTTTTGCACGTCTAAGAAAACCGAAGATTTACAAACTAAAATAGAACAAGATTATGGCATATATGTCACAAGAAGGCTACGACAAACTGATAGCCGAACTAAAACGACTGGAGGGCATAGAGCGCCCAAAGGCATCGGCCGCCATCGCAGAAGCACGCGACAAGGGCGACCTGAGCGAGAACAGTGAGTACGAGGCTGCCAAGGAGGCACAGGCACACCTGGAGTCGAAAATCAATCAGCTGAAGCAGTCAATCAGCGAAGCTAAGATTGTGGACACCTCCCGACTGAGCACCGACTCGGTACAGATTCTATCGAAGGTGGAGATGACCAATCTGGCCACGAAGGCACGCATGACCTATACCATCGTGAGCGAGAGCGAGGCCAACCTGCGCGAGGGCAAGATATCAATCACCACACCCATCGCACAGGGACTGCTCAACCACAAGGTGGGCGACGAGGTGGAAGTGAAGATACCGCGCGGCACCATCAAACTGCGCATTGAGAAAATCACAGTAGGATAAAACCACAGAACTTATAGGCCTTTTCCAAGTTCTATAAGCTCTAAAAAATGAACATAGTTATGGATATTTTCAGTAAGATTGCTGCTGGCGAGATTCCCAGCTACAAGTGTGCAGAGAATGATGAGTTCTACGCATTCCTCGACATCAATCCTGTGGCCAAAGGTCACACACTGGTCATTCCACGTCGCGAAGTTGACTACATCTTCGATATGGACGACGATGAGATCGGACGTTATCAGCAGTTTGCAAAGCGTGTGGCAGTAGCCATCAAGAAGGCTTTCCCCTGCAAGAAGGTGGCTCAGGTGGTACTCGGACTGGAAGTGCCCCACGCTCACATCCACCTCATCCCCATGAACATTGAGGCTGACGTGGATTTCCGCAAAGAAAAGCTGCAACTCTCACAAGAAGAGATGCAGCAGATTGCCAACAAAATCTTCGCAGCATTCACGGAGCTTCGCTAAATGAAAGATGAAAAATGAAAGATATGATTAGTTTCTGAAGTGGCAACGAGCAGCAGGTCTAATCATATCTTTCATTTTTCATCTTTCATCTAAAAGAATATCAGATATACTTCTCCCCATACTTCATCCCCACCTCATTCACATACTTACGAATCAAGGCTGAGGAATCGCCTTTCGGACAGATGAGCAACACATCGTCGTGCTCAGCTACAATATAACCGTCGAGCCCGTTTAATACGCCGATATGTCCCTTCGGCAGACTGATGATGTTGTTGTGGCAGTCCTCCAGCATTACTCTCGATTCCTGCAACACCACATTTGCGTCTTCCGTCTTCTGCATACTTTCATACATGGAGTGCCACGTACCAATATCAGCCCAACCGAAGTCGCTCTTCATCACATATACATCGTCGGACAGCTCGAGTGCCGCCTTGTCTATCGACAGATTGGGATAGGCTGGGTAGTGGTCGCGCACATACTGCGCCTCTTCCTCCAACGAGTATTTGCCCACCAGATTGGCCATGCGATACGGCATGTCGGGAATGACCTTCAGGCACCACTCACGCAGATAGACCACATTCATGAGGAACATGCCCGTGTTCCACAAGAACTCGCCGCTATCCATAAACACCTTGGCAAACTCGCGCTCGGGCTTTTCCGTGAACGACTGCACTTTGTGAATGCCGGCAGCCAGCGTGGGCTCGCCAATCTGAATATAGCCATAGCCCGGCTCAGGACGACTCGGCTTGATGCCCATCGTCAGAATGATGTCGTTCTCGGCAGTAAAGTCCAGTCCGTCGAGCACATTCTGGGCAAAGGCCTGCTCGTCAAGGATCAGCTGATCGGCAGGCACAGCAATGATCCGGGCATAGTCGCTCTCACGATGAATGCGACGGCCAGCCCAGGCTATAGCAGGTGCCGTGTTGCGGCATATAGGTTCGGCCAGCACATGTTCAGCAGGAACCTCCGGCAACTGCTGGCGAACACGTCCCAAGAACTCATGCGATGTAGCCACATAAATATGGTCGGCGGGAATAATACGCGCCATACGATCATAAGTCTGCTGTAAAAGCGAGCGTCCTGTTCCGAAAAAGTCGATAAACTGTTTGGGCCTTTCCATTCTGCTCGATGGCCACAAACGACGGCCTTTACCACCAGCAAGAATCACACAATAGTTATTTTCCCATCCCTTGTGAGCTGAATCATAACAACTGTTGTTCGATGTCTTCATAATGTTAGATAACAATAAAAAAGTGAATTTGTCAAAATTCTTAGTTAAATCATTTTTTTATGGTTGCTAAGATACGTATAATCTTTGATACAACCAATTATTTTTAATATCCTTAACTTTTTATAATCCAAACAGGTTTTTATGAACACAAACTTGTGTAATTTGCTTTTTTGTATTATATTTGCCAGTGAAATGAAACGTTTACTCATCTTACTGTGCCTGCAACTGGCGTTTTTAGCCTCCCAAGCCATGACAGACAGTCTGCTCATGGTACAAGTGGCACGTACAAGAG
>JAEEPT010000146.1 GCA_016284895.1 Prevotella sp.
TGATCAGTATCGTCTCAATGGTGCGTCGAGGCAGCGTGGTGGTGAGCTTCTTTTTCGGAGCTATCTTCTTCCATGAGAAGAATCTCAAGGCCAAGGCTTTCGACCTGGCGCTCGTGCTGTTGGGCATGCTCTGCCTCTATATAGGCAGTAACTGAAGGTTAAATGTGAAATGCTATTTCAAATCTGCTGTTTAGGCTCTATCACATCACGGTTTAGGCTCTATCATGTCACGGTTTAGGATAGATTGCATTACGATTTAGAATGAATCGTGCTACGTTTTAGAATAGATGATGTAACTGTTTAGAATAGATGGCATCACCATTTAGGGCAGAAGATGTCATGAACGGTGACAGATCATCAACACTACATACAGAAAAAAGTTTGCAAAACATCTGCTTCATCTGTTTCCTTTCGTAATATACTGTCTATCAGATGCTTAACAGCGGAGCAGATGGAAACAGATCTTTTCGTGTGCTCCAATTTTAATTTGTCATCTGCTTCCATCTGCTTCGCTCGTAACCGTTTATGTATCAGTGTTTTACGGAAAGAAACAGATGAAACAGATGTTTTGCAAATTTATATGGTAATGGGGAAGACACCAAACTTTTTTGACAAATAACTGCTCTGCCTTCTTGCTACTTCCACGCTTTTTTACTACATTTGCACTCATGATTACTTTTCCTATTGCAAAAATAAATCTTGGACTGAATGTAGTGGAACGTCGCTCAGACGGGTATCATAATTTGCAGACGGTGTTCTATCCCGTACCTATCACCGATGCACTGGAGGTGCAACTGATGGACGAGGAGTTTCCTTCAGCATTTGACTGTGACCTCAAGGTGACGAACATCCCTGTAGAAGGTGACGAACAGCGCAACCTTGTGGTGCGTGCATATCAGTTACTGAAGCAGGATTTCGGTAAGAGTATGAAGCGTGTACATGCTCATCTGTGCAAACGAATTCCTACTCAGGCAGGAATGGGTGGAGGCTCGAGTGACTGCGCTGCTATGATTAGACTGCTCAATGAGTTATTTGAGCTGGGCCTTTCAGACGAAAAAATGATTGATTATGCCGCACGTCTGGGAGCCGACTGCCCGTTCTTCATACTGAACCGTCCTGTCTATGCGGAAGGTATTGGCGAACGTATGGCCCCTATTCAGTTGTCACTTAGTGGATGGACTTTGGCTGTGGTCCGCCCTCATATCCCTGTGTCAACGAAAGAAGCTTTTTCACTCATTACTCCCACAATGCCGCTTCTCAATTGTCGTGACATCGTGAAGCAGCCAGTTGAGAATTGGCGCGACGTGTTGGTGAACGACTTTGAAAAGAGCGTGTTTGCACTGCATCCGGAGATAGGGGAAATCAAGAACCGGCTCTATGAGCTAGGTGCCTCTTATGCTGCAATGAGTGGTAGTGGAAGTGCGCTCTTCGGACTGTTCCGCCAGTCACCGAGGGAATCGCTTGAGGCACTCTTCCCTGACATGTTCACCGCATTGCTACGGCTTTAGGCTTCAACGATGCCAGCCTCCAGCCATTTCTGCATGAGCTGTTTCACATCGGCACGTGCTTGCTCATCGCTCACTTCGTATTCTTCAACAAGCAAGTGAGTCAGCGTATCTTCGTCGAATTCTGTCTCAGCTACTTTCTGCCAAAGATATGCCGATGATTCGTTCATACTGATGATTCGACTGAAATCAATGTTTTCTATGCCTTCAGCTACGATGATGTTCTCGCCACATATACTACGAAGGCGGAATCCGTGTTTTGTCTTCATATACTCTTAATTTCTTTTAGCATAATGATTCTGATGGGGTGCTACTACTTATTTCTTCTTGAACCGAGCCGGAACGTGAGGATGTAATGCAAAGAGTAGATAGCGTCGTATTGGAAAAACTCTAGTCCATATCCATGAATAGATTTTCCATTTATACCCTTCTGTCATATCGGCTTTATTCCGCCCCTTTCGATAAAATCCAATTGCTTTGGCTCGAATGTCGGAAAATGTGCAGTGCTCATCGTTTAGGTTGCCATCTCCACGTAGCGTAATGTGGTTGCCATCTATAGCTACGATACGGTGTAGCACGAAATGACCTTTGGAGATTTCTGCTAAGACAGCATCGCCCGTGTTGATATCTGGGGTGATAGTAAGTATTGCCTTGTCGCGATTATCTTCAAGAAAAGGGCGCATGCTGCGACCCCGCAAAGGCAGCGTAACCGTCTTCCCTTCAACAGACTGTAACTCGCTTATCACGAAAGGGAGAAACTCTTCATTGGGTAATTGCTTTGTAATCATTTCTCTCTTGTTATTGAAGTGATTTCTTGGAAACACACCTGGGCTGCCTCTTCATCAGGAAGACAGTGAAGGGTGTATATGGGGGTTGTTGCAATGATGGATGAAAGCGATTGGCACAGGTGGTCGTAGAGCTCTTCGTCCCACTTCATTGACGAGCATGCAGGTAGAAGTGTGGCGAAAGCCTGTACCACAGGCATGCGTTCAATGCTGTTCTTCAATGCTCGCTCTATCTGAACCACAGCTCCTAACCGTCGTTTTACATTACGATAGCAGGGTGTCTTTCCGCTCCATGGAGAGCCATATAGATAAGGTGTGTTGTCGTCGCTGATACGGATGATGGGATTGTCGTCGTTGATGAGTTCGGTGCCTTCTAAGTGTTTCATCCAAAGCGATGAGTGTGTACTCTTTCCTGTTCCACTCTTTGCTGTGAATGGGAAAGCCCATTCTCCATAGCCAACGCACGATGCATGAATGAGTAGCGTGTGATGTCTGGCTCCAGCAAAGGCAAAAATGAGCATCAATGCATCGTTCAAACCGAATGATCGCATGGTCCAGTCTCCGTTTAGGGCACAACGACATTCGCTGAAATGATTTCGGCAAATGAGCAGACAGCACTCACGATTGAAAATATCTTTGATGATATACTGATACCCTCCGTCAGACAGTTTATAGACTGATGTGTCGCCGTTTCCCGTATCGAAACGTCTGATGAGCTGGCGGTCTTTTGCTGGTTGGAGTGTGTCATCAACAGTCAGTTTGAAGAGAAGACTGCTATGATTTTCGAAAGTACAACGAAAAGGCGCAAAAGATGGCAACAGACCCATATTGTTGACTTTGGTGTCTGTGAAAGAAATGTTGATGGTGTGTTCTGCTATATTGAAAAAGTTGCTCTCCACTTCTTACTTTTTGGCTTCTATCTTTTTCGACTTTTGTTTCTTTACCTTTCTATTCTCCTTCTCAGCATTGTTTTTTGCATTTTGATTCTGCTCGGCAGCTTCGTTTTGGGCAATTTCGTCTAACAGTTTTTGCCAGTCAATAGCTTTGAAGTGGAATTCGTCATCGGCAAGATACCGTATGTCGAAATGCGTTTTTCCATCTTTCGACTTCGTGTAGAGCTTTTTCATCTTTATGAGCTTCTTCTCAAGATTTGAACGCTTCTGATCGTACATCACGATGCATGTGCGCATGGGCATGTGATGTGCAGCACCCAGATAGTCACGAAGTTGATGCGAATAGGTTGAACGTCCTAGCAAAAACTTGTTCTTGCTTTCAATCCATACACTGTCAACTTCTATAACGTTGGTGAAGTAGACAATCGTATCATTGAATGATGCCGCAAAACCGAACATGTACATTTTAGGAACAGGATAAGGCTTAGCCGACAAGTTGCCTACTGAAAGAGCGACCAACATGAAGACTGTAGCCGCAAGTGATTTGAGATATGTATTATGTTTCATTGTCCTAAATAGCTTTTCAGAATTTTGTTCTGGGTGCATTCGCGCAGACGGCGAATGGCTTTTTCCTTAATCTGTCGAACGCGTTCTCGAGTGAGTCCATATTTCACTCCAATTTCTTCCAGTGTCAGTTCAGGCTGGTTGATGCCGAAGAAAGCTTGAAGGATATTGCGCTCGCGCTCATTGAGAAGTTTCAGCATAGAATCGATTTCGGTCTTGAGTGACTCCAACACGAGCTGGCGATCAGCAGTAGGCGAATCTTCGTTGACAAGCACATCGAGTAGTGAGTTTTCGTCTCCTTCAGCAAAAGGTGCATCCATCGATACATGGTGAGTGCTGAGGTTCATTGCTTCATCGATTTTCTCTTTGGGCAGGTCTATTTGATCTTCAATTTCATTGACTGACGGATGGCGTTCGTTTTCTTGTTCAAACTTGTTCATGATGCGAGAGATCTTCCCAGCAGCTCCTACCTGATTGAGTGGCAGACGAACGATGCGACTCTGTTCTGCGAGTGCTTGCAATATGCTCTGTCTAATCCACCATACGGCATAGGAGATGAACTTGAAACCGCGTGTCTCATCAAACTTCTCGGCAGCTTTGATCAACCCGACATTGCCTTCGTTAATCAGATCGGGAAGGCTCAACCCTTGGTTCTGATATTGTTTGGCAACTGACACGACAAATCGGAGATTGGCTTTCGTCAGGCGTTCAAGTGCCTTTCTGTCACCTTCTCTGATTCGTCGTGCCAGTTCGACTTCTTCTTCCATTGTCACCAACTCTTCCTTTGCAATCTCTTGCAAGTACTTGTCGAGCGCTTCGCTCCCTCGGTCGGTGATTGATTTCGTGATTTTCAGCTGCCTCATGGTCAGTCTCAATTAAAAGTCTTAGTGCAAAGTTAAGCCTTTTTCGTGAAATGCCCAAGAAAAACAGCTGAAAACCTATTTTTTATATGTTATTTATTCGTTTTGCAGATAGATGACGAAACCTGCACGCTTGCCAGTGGGGAACATGCCGTTAATAACTAACATCTGTTCCTTAGATGCGTTGGCCTCCTTCACGGCTTCCTGTAGGTCTTCGAACGTGCGCATGGGCTGGCTGTTTACACGCAGGATGATGAAGCCTTTCGGCACACCTGCATCCTTCATCTTGCCACCATTGACCTTGACAACTTCCAGGCCGTATTTGATGTCGAGCTGCTCCATCTGCTGCTTTGTCACAGGACGGAAGTCGGCTCCAAGCATGTCGGTATCTGCATTTTTCACAACTGAAGTGTTGCCCTGCTCGTTCTTGAGGGTCAGCGTGGCGTTGTGCTTCTTCTTGTCGCGCAGATAGCTGATACTGATCTTGTCGCCAGGGCGCTTCTGGGCAATGATGCCTGTAAGCTCACCGAACTTTGTCACTTTCTGACCGTCAATGTGGGTGATGACGTCGCCTTTCTTCAGACCAGCATCCTCAGCGGCTCCGTCTTCCACTACCTCAGCAATATAGATGCCTTCCATTGTGCCGAGGTCAACCTCGTTGCCCTTCTCCTTCTCAGCATCAACATAGAGATTAGCATCGATGCCTCTGATGCCGATCATGGCACGCTGTACGGTACCGTACTTCTTCAAATCATCGACTACCTTATTCATAATAGTTGTGGGAATGGCAAATCCATAGCCGATATTTGATCCCGTCTGTGAGTAGATCATTGCATTGATACCAATCAGTTGCCCACTGGTGTTGACAAGAGCACCGCCTGAGTTACCTTGGTTGATAGCAGCATCGGTTTGAATCATCGATGATACACCTTCTCCCATTGTGCGAGCCTTAGC
This sequence comes from Prevotella sp., assembly GCA_016284895.1. Taxonomy (GTDB): domain Bacteria; phylum Bacteroidota; class Bacteroidia; order Bacteroidales; family Bacteroidaceae; genus Prevotella. Next base: position 5,562 of record JAEEPT010000146.1, read on the forward strand.
CGAAACAATACCTGCTGTAACGGTGTTGTTCAGCCCCAGAGGGTTGCCTACTGCCAATACCCATTCGCCCACCTTCACGTCGTCGCTGTTGGCAATCACGATGGCTGGCAGGTTCTTGCCGTCAATCTTGATAAGAGCTAAGTCGGTAGTCTTGTCTGCTCCGATGATGCGAGCAGAATACTCCTTATTGTCATTGAGGGTGACTGTCAGTTCGTCGGCACCATCAACAACATGATTGTTGGTTACAATATATCCGTCGGTTGAAATAATCACTCCTGAACCTGCTGCTACGCGCTTTGGAGTTTGTACCTGGCGCTTCTGCTTCCCGTTGTTGCCTCGCCCAAAGAACCCTCCGAATGGGTCGCTGAAGAAGTCGGCAAAAGGATCGCTATACTCTACGGTCTGCATCTTAGAGTTCTGCGTGTTCTTAATATATACTACTGTTGGCAGAGCCTTTTCAGCAGCGTAGGTGAGGTCAACAGGCTGTCCTGCGTTGACGGCATTTGTTGACGTAATAGCTGTAACCGAATTGGTGGACTGAGTGGCTGCACAAGTCTTGTTGAATGCTGCTACCGAGAAAACAATGGCTACCAAACTCAAGGCTGGTACGATGTAATTTACAATCTTTTTCATATTCACATTTTGTTTGTTAATAATCTTGTTCTTGACAAATGTCATTGTTGCAAATATATGGGCAAAAGTCTGAAAGATGACAATTTGACACTTGTTTTTCTTGCAATTTAACACTTCAAAAACAGCGTTTAAGTTCTGTTTGCGACCCCTTTTGCGTTTTTTACATTCGTTTAATGACTTAATTTAAATAAAAATTAGTAATTTTGTGCCCGAAAGCACTGTCCCAGCTTGTCGCTGGCCTTTCTGAAAGGAAAGACGGGAGGAAAGTCCGGGCAGCACAGGACGCTCCACTTCTGAAAGTAGAAGCAGTTGGTGACAGCTGGATATGGAAGAAGAGAATGACCGCCCACGAAAATGCATTCTTAGGCTCTGAAAATGAGAACCAAGTAGGCAGGGTAAGGGTGAGAAGGCGTGTGTAAGAGACCACCAGCCGTCGGGTGATCGGCGGGCTGTTCCATCTGGGGGCTGCAAGTTCATGTATACCATCGTTTCCACTTGTGGGTTGAAGGGTTGTCCGCCCAAATAGAAATCTATGCGATGGAGGGTAGAACGCTGGAGACGCATGGTGACGTGCGTAGTAGATAAATGACAGGCACTGACTGTTGAAAAAACGTCAGTACAGAACCCGGCTTATCGGGACAGTGCTTTCTTTTTGTCATTAATGACGTTTGTGAACTTCAAATACTGATAGTTTTCCGAAAAAAAGAACATTCCCATGATCAGTTACAGACGGATAGAACGCTTTTTCCAAGTTGACCTTTGGCAGATCAACCCTATAGAGCTGTCACCTGTGCGGCGCATCTTCTATGAGATTATCAAAATACTGTTTCTTGCCATCAAGTTCTTTACGACGAAGCGAGTACTGTCTCAGGCTGCTGCTCTCACCTATTCGTTGTTGCTGGCTATCGTTCCCATTATGGCAGTCGTCTTTGCCATAGCTCGTGGCTTTGGCTATAGTATATATATAGAGGTGTGGTTCAGGGAAGCGCTTTCCACTCAGCCGCAAGTAGCTGAAGTCATCATCGGATTTGTCAATAGCTATCTGGTTCATACGAAAAGCGGCATCTTTCTTGGTGTGGGACTGATCTTCATGCTATACACCGTGCTAATGCTGGTCAGTAACATTGAAGCTACTTTTAACGAAATATGGCAGGTGAAGAAGCAGCGCAGCATATTCCGCACATTTACTGATTATCTGGCGATGTTCTTCTTGTTTCCCATCTTAGTAGTTCTTTCTTCAGGTCTCAGCATTTTCATGGTGACCATCGTGTCCTCGCTGCCAGATTTCTTGTTGTTGGGGTCGGCCTTGCGCTTTCTCATTCGATTAACTCCCTATGTACTCATGTCGGGATTGTTCATGGCTCTGTATTTGTTTATGCCAAATACGCATGTTAAGGTGAAGAATGTGATAGTACCAGGCATCCTGGCAGGTATCGCTATGCAATGGTTGCAGTTCTTCTATATCAATTCCCAGATATGGATGACCAGCTACAATGCCATCTACGGCTCGTTTGCAGCCCTCCCCATGTTTATGCTGTGGGTTCAGATATCATGGACCATCTGTCTTTTTGGCGCTGAGTTATGCTATACAAGTCAGAATCTGGATTACTACGATTATGATGCTAGAACCGATGACATTAGCCATCGGTATCAGATAGTTCTTTATGCCATTCTGATGTCTCGCATTTGCAATCGATATGCCAACGGAAAGAAGCCTTATACGCTTGAGGAATTGACAAAGGAAACGGGTATTCCTGTGCGTATAAGCAATGACTTGTTGTATAAGCTGGTTGATTGTAACTTGCTCATTGAGATTACTTCCGATGAGAAGGGCGAGGCTTCGCGTTTCGTTCCCTATGAAAGCTTGGATAATCTCAATTTGGGCATGATGGTCGACAGGCTTGAGGCTAATGGCAAATGGAAGATAGACTTGCCCGTAGGACAATTGCTGAATGTGAAATGGATTGAAGCAATGAACATGCGTACCAATTATTTGAAATCACTGCAAAACGTTCGTTTGGAAGATATCTGTGGAACTTCTTCTTCTCGTTGAGTAAATGACTTTCTCACTTAGAATGAATGACTTTCTCTCTCAGAGTGAATGGCTTTCTCTCTCAGAGCGTTTAATATAGATTCTAAAAACATTAATTGAAGAAGTTCCACGAAATGCCCAGCTTCAATACTGATCGATTGACAGGGTAGTGAGGGGTAAGGAAAGTCTTACGATTCAGTGTACTACCGAAAACATTTGTCATCATCACAAAAAAGCGTGCGTGCTTCAGGTGAAGATTTGCGTAAACATCGACAAATGGGAAGTTTCCCAACTCTACTTTGTAATCATCGTTTTCCTGAATAGCAAACTGATTGAGCTGTGGCACAAACTGGGGCGCTTTGTAAGTAGTGAAGTAGGTGGCTGTGCCGCCCAGCTCAACTGAAAGCACCTTTGCAAATACAAACTTCAGATAAAGATTCGTAAAGATGTTCAGTGTCGGGAGGGGGAGAACGTCTTGATTGGATGAAGATTGGAACGTCAGGATGTTGTCCCAATGGAGTGGTCCTAATTTCAACTTCTGGTCTAACTGTGCCGTTAATATGTTGATGACTCCCGTATGTTGGCGCATTTGTGCCGTCAAATTAATCACCCCGTTAGTGGCATCAGTTTCGTTCCTCATACTTAAATAGGTGTAGTTATTGATTTCCTCAATAGCGACACGTAAAGTAGTCTTTGTCTTCTCGTAAGTGAACACACCTTCTGCTCGCAGACGGTTTGTCTGATTGAAAGACTCGTCCCACCAAAAGTGCTTTGAATGGAAGTTGCGTTCAAAGAAAGTTGGGTTCAGCCTGTGGAAATAGGCATTTGCAGCTAAGCGTACGGTATCGCCCCAGAGTGCAAAATTAACATCAGTGTTGAAATCTACTTTCAGCTGTCCCAAGTCTTTACCGAGCAGCCAAGTCTCAGCT
>JAEEPT010000147.1 GCA_016284895.1 Prevotella sp.
CCGCTGCTGCCGGTTGCGAAATCAACAAGGAGCTGCAGACCCTCGACCACTACCTCGTGAAGCGTTCACAGTGGATCATCGGTGGCGACGGTGCTTCTTACGACATCGGTTACGGCGGTCTCGACCACGTGATTGCTTCTGGTGAGGACGTCAACATCCTCGTGCTCGATACTGAGGTTTACTCTAACACCGGTGGTCAGGCTTCTAAGGCTACACCTCTCGGCGCTATCGCTCAGTTCGCTGCTCAGGGCAAGCGCATCCGCAAGAAGGACCTCGGCATGATTGCCACCACTTACGGCTACGTCTATGTCGCTCAGATTGCTATGGGTGCTGACCACGCTCAGACCCTGAAGGCTATCCGCGAGGCCGAGGCATGGCACGGACCTTCAATCATCATCGCTTACGCTCCATGTATCAACCACGGTCTGAAGGCCAAGGGCGGTATGGGTAAGAGCCAGGCTGAGGAGAAGAAGGCTGTTGAGTGCGGCTACTGGCACCTGTGGCGCTACAATCCCGCTCTGGCAGAGGAAGGCAAGAATCCGTTCAGCCTCGACTCTAAGGAGCCTAACTGGGCTAACTTCCACGACTTCCTGCTCGGTGAGGTTCGTTACCTCTCTGTCAAGAAGGCTTATCCCAACGAGGCCGAGGAGCTCTTCGCCGAGGCTCAGAAGATGGCTCAGATTCGCTACAAGACTTACATCCGCAAGTCTCAGGAGAACTGGGAAGAGTAAGAAAACGTGTGATAAGCAGTTTTTCCTGCTGGCACACTTTCCATTATTAAAAGGAGCATCCGAGTTGTCGGGTGCTCCTTTGTCTTTCGGAGCTTCTGGGTCTTCCGGTGATTCTGGATTTTCCGGAAATTTCCTCAAACGCATCGGACAGCTCGTTAAACGCATCGGACAGCTCGTTAAACGCATCGGACGTAGGCACCCAGCCAGATGGCTATATTGCAATATTGCATATTGCATTCAACTTTTTGGAAAGTAGAGAAAGAAAAAGAAGGTAATATATAATAGTAATAATTATATAATATATTAATAATCAATAACTTATATATTATTATACTCTATTTTTACCTTCCTCATTTTTTCTTGGTTCAAAAAAAATGAATGCAATATGCAATATTGCAATATAGCGTAGTCCTCATTCCTACTTTGACAACCCAAGGCGTTTGCCAAAGAAGAGGGGAGAGAGCCGTAGCACATCCATGAGCCATCCTATGACCAAACTGCCACTGATGCAGATGAAGAGCGAAAGGATGAGGAACAGCATGCCCGTGGGGTCGAACGCCAGAAAGGAAACAAGCGACTTGCACAGGATGGTAAAGATGGGCGAGAAGATGAAAATGACAAGCGTTTGGCGACCTATAAACAGCAGACACCGACGCAAGCATCCTCTTAGCAAGGGATAGACAGCCAAGAGGAATGCCATCACCAAATAGACGATCAAAGCACCGCCGGATGTGGCTGGGCTCAGGTTGGCTTCTGAAGTCATGAGCCACGCTGCAGCGGGCAAAGCCAGCCATGAGGGTTGCACCACACGCAAGAACGGGAGATGACTGTAACGCAGGATGATGCCTGCAAGGAAATAGTACGACATGGACAGCGACAGGATGCCAGCGCAGGCACAAAGGGCATAGAGGAGAGCAATGAGGATGTAGCGGGGTAGGGCATTGAGACGCGGCAGGCTGAAGATGGCATAGTAGATGAGACCGCACAGTATGAGGGTGTGCAGATACCAGTAGGGCCCCAGTGGGTGCAGCGCCAGCTTGTCAAGGAACAGCGAAAGCGTGAGGTGGTCGATGTGCTCACGGATGGGCAGAAGTGAAGCCATCACCACATAGCCGCTCTCCATCACGGTATAAGGCACAAAGAACCATCCTATCTTGGACAGGAACTGTCTGACAGGCTTTTCAATGTTCATCAAATAGCCCGAGATGATGAGCAGCACAGGCATGTGGAACGTATAGACCACCTGCTTGGTATATGGATGCAACTCGCTGAAATAGACCAGATGGAAACTGACCATCAGCAGAATCATGATACTCTTCAAGTAGTCTAACTCGTCAAGACGCCCAGCTTTCGGGGCATCAGCTTTCTCAATCATGGCGATGCTTAAATAAGTGTTATGTTCTCAATGCGTAACTTTAGCATACCTACTGGAACGCTCACTTCCACCACGTCGCCTACCTTCTTGCCCATCAGCGCCTCGCCAATGGGCGATTTGACAGAAATCTTGCCTTCACGCAGATTAGCCTCATGAGGACTGGCAATGGTGTAGGTCATCCGACTGTTGTTCGACAAGTTGGTCATTTCAACCTTACTGAGCAACTTTATCGTATCGGTATTGCTTTTCGATGTGTTGAGAACCCTGGCATTGGCAAGCACACGCTGCCTGAACCTTATCTGACTTAGCAGCCGCCCCTGTTCGCGCTTGGCTGCATGATACTCGAAATTCTCGCTGAGGTCGCCCTTGTCGCGTGCCTCAGCTATGGCCTCTCTTACTTGAGGCAGTTCAACGCTCTCCAGCTGACGGAGTTCGGCTACCAGCTTGTCGTAGCCTTCTTGTGACATGTATTCCATAAATTATGTGCAAAATTACGCATTATTTTTGATATAGCAGAGGCTCTCATCAAAAAAGAGAGAAAAAGTTTGTGTAATCCAGAAAATTTTCTTACCTTTGCACCGCTTTTCAAAAAGAGAAGACATTTGGTTACAATGTGTGTTCTTTCAAAAAAAGGGAGAGTTGGCAGAGTGATCGATCGCGCTGGACTCGAAATCCGGTATACCCTTATGGGTATCGGGGGTTTGAATCCCTCACTCTCCGCAACAAAAAGCACGAAAAGGAACTGGTGAAGTTCCTTTTTTTTAATTTTCCTTGAATTTATTTGCAAGAATGAAAGAAAAGCAGTACCTTTGCAGCCGCATTTTTGCAAACATCATTAATTAATTATTAAAAAAACGTATGAATCAGTACGAAACCGTTTTCATTTTAACTCCCGTTTTGTCTGACGATCAGACAAAGGAAACGGTCGCAAAGTTCAAGAAGGTGCTCACCGACAATGGTGCAGAGATTCTGAATGAAGAGGCCTGGGGACTGAAGAAACTGGCTTACCAGATTGACAAAAAGACGTCGGGATTCTACTTCCTGATGGAGTTCAAGGCTGAGCCGGCAGTCATCAAAACACTGGAGACCGCTTATCGTCGTGACGAGAAAGTGCTGCGCTTCCAGACCGTGAAGTTCGACAAGTATGCAGCAGAGTATGCTGAGAAGCGTCGTAAGAAGTATGCAACTAAATCAGAGGAGGCTTAAATCATGGCAGAACAATCAGAAATCCGTTATCTCACTGCTCCTTCCATTGACACCAAGAAGAAGAAGTATTGCCGTTTCAAGAAGAGCGGCATCAAGTACATTGACTACAAAGATCCCGAGTTCCTGAAGAAGTTCCTGAACGAGCAGGGTAAGATTCTGCCCCGCCGCATCACTGGCACTTCACTGAAATATCAGCGCCGGGTGGCTCAGGCCGTTAAGCGTGCCCGCCAGATAGCCCTGCTGCCTTACGTAACCGACTTGATGAAATAATAAAAGAGGAGGACGCAAGAATGGAAATTATACTGAAAGAAGATATTATCGGCTTAGGATACAAGAACGATATTGTAAACGTAAAGTCTGGCTATGGCCGTAACTACCTGATTCCTCAGGGAAAGGGCGTAATTGCATCACCTTCAGCCAAGAAGATTCTGGCTGAGAATCTGAAGCAGCAGGCACACAAGCTGGCAGCTCAGAAGGCTGCTGCCGAAGAGCGCGGAAAGGCACTCGAAGGCGTGGCACTCTGCATAGCAGCCAAGGTGAGCGCTACAGGTCAGCTCTACGGCTCTGTAAACGCTGCTATCGTGGCTGATGAGCTGAAGAAGCTGGGTCACGACATTGACCGTAAGATCATCACACTTCACGACATCAAGAAGGTGGGTGACTATACGGCTCTGGTACACTTCCACAAGGAGGTGGTTGTTGAGATTCCTGTGAAGGTCGTAGCTGAGAATGCTCCTGAAGAGGAGGCTAAGGCCGTCGAGGAAGCTCCCGTAGCAGTAGAAGAGGCTCCTGTAGTAGAAGAGGAGGCTCCCGCAGCAGAATAATCGCTGTAAGGCAAATCATTTTTTATGGCGAATCCCAGTTTGAGCAATCAGACTGGGATTTTTTTTAGTTGTGTGTAGGAGCATAGGCTATACAAAAGTGATGCAAATGCAAATTTCTGTGGAAGAATTTGAAGAATGTTAATAATTTATGCAAATTCTTTGTGCTTTGCCTATTTTACTGTAACTTTGCACTAAATTAATATAGCTATATGGGAATTTTTGGATTTTTTGGTAAAAAGAACAAAGAGACACTTGATAAAGGACTTGAAAAGACGAAGACATCAGTGTTCGACAAGCTGGCGCGTGCCGTTGCAGGAAAATCGAAAGTCGATGACGACGTGCTCGACAACCTGGAAGAGGTGCTCATCACTTCTGACGTAGGAGTTGACACCACGCTGAAGATCATCCAGCGCATCGAGGACCGCGTGGCTCGCGACAAGTACGTCTCGACATCAGAGCTTAACAAGATTCTTCGCGAGGAAATAGCAGAGCTGCTGGCCGAAAACAACTCTGAGGATAACGACAACTGGGACCTGCCGACCGACCATAAGCCCTATGTCATACTGATAGTAGGCGTGAACGGTGTGGGCAAGACCACCACCATCGGTAAGCTGGCATACCAGTTCAAGAAAGCAGGCAAAAAAGTGTATCTCGGTGCTGCCGACACCTTCCGTGCTGCCGCCGTGGAGCAAATCAGCATCTGGGGCGAGCGGGTAGGGGTGCCCGTCATCAAGCAGCAGATGGGAAGCGACCCAGCCAGCGTAGCGTTCGACACCCTGCAGAGCGCTAAGGCAAACGGTGCCGACGTGGTGATTATCGACACAGCCGGACGCCTGCACAACAAGGTGGGACTGATGAATGAACTGAAAAAGATAAAGGACGTGATGAAGAAAGTGCTCCCAGAGGCACCCGACGAGGTGATGCTCGTGCTCGATGGCTCTACGGGACAAAACGCTTTCGAACAAGCTAAGCAGTTCTCAGCCGTCACGCAAATCACTTCACTGGCCATCACCAAGCTCGATGGTACAGCAAAGGGAGGCGTGGTCATCGGCATTAGCGACCAACTGAAAGTACCCGTGAAATATATCGGACTGGGTGAAGGAATGGAAGACCTCCAGTTGTTCAACAAACGCCAATTCGTAGATTCTCTATTCAATAATGAAGCGTAAGACCGTTGACATCATCACTATGGGATGCTCGAAGAACCTTGTCGACTCGGAAATGTTGATGGGACTCTTCGAAGCAAACGGTTTTATATGTACTCACGACAGCGAAGAACCGAAGGGCGAGATAGCTGTGGTCAATACATGCGGCTTTATAGCTGACGCTAAGGAGGAAAGCATCAACACCATCCTGGAACTGGCACAGGCAAAAGAACAGGGACGACTCAAGAAACTATACGTCATGGGCTGTCTCTCGGAACGCTATCTGGCCGACCTCGAACGCGAAATACCAGAAGTTGACGGGTGGTACGGAAAATTCAACTACCGACAGTTGGTAGAAGACCTGAAGAGTACCGACAACCAACAGCCTATATGCACCCCAGAACGCTATCGCCACATCACAACCCCTCATCACTATGCCTATATCAAAATAAGTGAGGGATGCGACCGCCGATGCGCCTATTGCGCCATACCGCTCATCACTGGCCACCATCAGAGCCGGACGATGGAAGACATACTCGACGAAGTGAGATGGATGGTGTCTCAGGGAACAAAGGAATTCCAGGTGATAGCTCAAGAGCTGACCTATTACGGCATAGACCTGTATGGAAAGCAATGCATCGCAGAACTGGTGGAGCGCATGGCTGAGATACCAGGCGTAGAATGGATTCGACTGCACTATGCTTATCCCGCCAACTTCCCGTGGGAACTGCTGCGTGTGATGCGTGAGCACAGCAACGTGTGCAAATATATCGACATCGCTCTGCAGCACATCTCTGACCACATGCTCTCACGCATGCACAGAAATGTGACAAAGGAAGAGACCATAGCACTCATCGAGCGCATGCGACGCGAAGTACCTGGCATTCACATCCGAACCACTCTGATGGTGGGATTCCCCGGTGAGACAGAAGAAGACTTCAACGAGCTGATAGCATTCACAAAATGGGCTCGGTTCGAACGAATGGGAGCTTTTGCCTATTCAGAGGAAGACGGCACATACTCAGCCAATCACTACGAGGACGACGTGCCAGAGGAGGTGAAGACACAGCGACTGAACAAGCTGATGCGTATACAGCAAAACATCAGCGCTGAGCTGGAAACTGCAAAAGTGGGACAGACGATGAAGGTCGTCATTGACAGAAAAGAAGGCGACTACTATGTGGGGCGTACAGAATACTGCTCGCCTGAAGTAGACCCTGAAGTGCTCATACTTGCTACCAAAGAACTGAACACAGGTGAGTTTTATCAAGTGAAAATAACCGATTCGGAGGAATTTGACCTCTATGGAGAAATAATATGAATAACAAAGAATTTGTAGCAGAGCTATCCCGCAAGATGGGATACAAAAGCGATCTGACCCAGAAGTTGATGCTCAATGTAGTAAACGCAATGGGAGACGGATTCATGGAAGGCGATTCATTGCAAGTATCTAATTTCGGCACCTTCGAAGTAAAGAAGAAATTGGAACGTGTGATGGTGAACCCAACCACAGGGCTTCGCATGCTCGTGCCACCAAAACTGGTGCTGGCTTTCAAACCACACTCAGCATTGAAAGGTAAAGTAAAGAATGGAGGAGAGGAATAATGGCTAAAATGACGATACAAGACATCGCAAAGGTTCTCGTAGAGAAGAACAAATTGCCACAGGCTGAAGCAGAGGCCTTCGTAGCTGCTATCTTTGATGTAGTAGAAGCAGGTATAGAAAGAGACAAGCTTGTAAAAATCAAAGGGCTCGGAACATTTAAGGTGGTGACCGTAGATGCCCGTGAGAGCGTAAACGTGAACACAGGTGAGCGAGTCATTATTGACAGCCACGACAAAATTACGTTCACCCCCGATGCCATGATGAAGGAACTGGTGAACAAGCCTTTCTCCAGTTTTGAGACGGTAGTACTGAACGAGGGTGTGGAGTTCGAAGATATGCCTGTGCAGGAAGACAACGAACAGACAGAAGTGTCCACAGCAGATGAAGAGACGCCAAAGACTGTCGAACAAGAGGAAGTCGTAGCAGAAATGCCAAAGACTGTCGAACAAGAGGAAGTCATAGTACAAGATACAACAACTGAGGTGGTCAAGCAGGAGAAGGAAGAAGAAGCTCCGAAGGCAGAACAGCCCGAACAGAAAGTAGAGCACACTGCTCCAGAGCATGAGGTAACTCCCATCGTGTTCAATACGACTGAAGAACAAGCTCCCGCTACCCTCAAAAAGGAATCGGCACCAGCAACAGAAGAAAAGCCTACAACCATATCTTTCGAAGAGAATATTGAAGAGGCTCACAAGGACATATCGACCACTCAGAATCCTCTTTGGCAGTGGATTGTATTGGCTCTCGCTTGTCTCTGTATAGGATTCGGAGCCGGGTTCTACACACACCAATACATGTCGGCTGAACCAACCATTGCCGAACAGCCGGAATCAGAAATCGTGACAGACACCATAGCAAAAGCATCCGAACAGCAGGAGTTGAAAACGGACACTATTGCAACAGACACGTTGAAGAAGCCAGTGACAACACCAGTACCCGAGACTAAGCCCCAGGTGAAGAATGAGGATGTAGACTATCTGAAATATGATGCTATGGACACTCGCGTGGAGAAGGGCGCTTATTATATAATAGGTACACAGAGCGTAGTTCAGGCCCGCGAAGGCGACAACGTAGCAAAATTGAGCCGACGCTATCTGGGCGAAGGCATGTCATGCTACGTTGAAGTTTACAACGGCATGAAGGCAACGACACAGCTGAATGCTGGCCAGGAGATAAAGATCCCGAAGCTGATTACGAAGAAAACACTCAAGGCCAGACTAAAGCAACAACAGCAAAAGCAAAAGGAAAATCAACAATAAAAATATTTAGAAAAAGAAAACTATGGCAGAAGCTATTGATATCCGAGAACTGAACTTAAGGATAGAACAACAAAGTGCATTTGTGACAAACCTGACGACCGGAATGGATCGGGTCATTGTAGGACAGAAACACCTTGTAGACTCGTTACTGATAGGTCTTCTAAGTGACGGCAACATACTGCTTGAAGGCGTACCTGGTCTTGCCAAGACATTAGCTATCAAGACATTGTCGCAGCTTATCGATGCAAAATACAGTAGAATACAGTTTACTCCCGACCTCTTACCTGCCGATGTGACAGGCACCATGATTTATTCGCAGAAGGACGAGCGATTCCTGACCAAACAGGGACCTGTGTTTGCCAACTTTGTGCTGGCAGATGAGATAAACCGTGCTCCCGCTAAAGTCCAGAGTGCACTGCTGGAAGCTATGCAGGAGAAACAGGTGACCATAGGCAGCGAGACATTTGAACTGCCCACGCCATTCCTCGTGATGGCAACACAGAACCCCATCGAACAGGAAGGAACCTATCCACTGCCAGAAGCACAGGTGGACCGTTTCATGCTGAAAGTGGTAATCAACTATCCAACGATTGACGAGGAGAAGAAGATTATACGTGAGAACATAGGTGGAGGTCTGCCTACAGTAAAACCTGTGACGACTGCTGCAGAGATTCTGAAAGCTCGCGAGGTGGTACGTGAGGTGTACATTGATGAGAAGATAGAACAGTACATTGCCGACATCGTCTTCGCTACTCGCTATCCTGAACAATACGGCCTCAAAGAGCTGAAGGACATGATCTCATTTGGAGGCTCACCTCGTGCAAGTATTAATCTGGCCAAGGCTGCCCGTGCATACGCCTTCATCAAACGTCGCGGATATGTAGTGCCAGAGGATGTGCGTGCAGTAGCTCACGATGTCCTGCGCCATCGTATTGGTCTTACCTATGAAGCAGAGGCCAGCAATG
>JAEEPT010000148.1 GCA_016284895.1 Prevotella sp.
GGAAGACCCCGACTACAAGGAGAAGCCCAGCATCAAGAGGAACTTCACGAAGTTCCTCGTTGACAAGAGGGGCATGGTAGTAGCCCGCTTCGAGCCTACTGAGAAGATAGAGAACATCGAGAAGAAGATAGAAGAGTTGCTGAAATAAGAACCCAACCCCTGCCCCTCCCGAGGGGAGGGGGTATATAGTTCTATTATAAACATGGAGAATAACAATACTAATCAGTCCCCCCTCCCCTCGGGAGGGGTTGGAGGTGGGTGCCGATGCCTCATCATAGGTAGCGGTCCCGCTGGCTATACAGCGGCCATCTATGCCTCACGTGCCAACCTGAGCCCGATAGAATATTGCGGACTGCAGCCTGGCGGACAGCTCACCCAGACCACTGAGGTGGAGAACTTCCCCGGCTATCCGCAGGGTGTTGACGGCAATCAGATGATGATGGACCTGCGCGAACAGGCCGAACGCTTCGGCACCGACATCCGCGATGGCGAGATAGTGCGCGTGGATTTCTCCGCCCGGCCCTACCGTGCCTGGGATGACAGCGGTCGGGAGCTGCAGGCCGACACCGTGATCATCGCTACGGGAGCCTCGGCCAAGTATCTGGGACTCGACGATGAGCGCAAGTACAACGGACAAGGCGTGTCAGCCTGTGCCACCTGCGACGGATTCTTCTATCGCAAAAAGACCGTAGCCGTGGTAGGCGGTGGCGATACGGCCTGCGAGGATGCGCTCTACCTGAGCGGAATCTGCAAGAAGGTCTATCTCATTGTGCGCAAACCATTCCTGCGCGCTTCGAAGGTGATGCAGCAGCGCGTGATGGATCGTGAGAACATTGAGATCCTGTTCGAGCACAACACGCTGGGCCTCTTCGGCGAGAACGGGGTTGAGGGTGCTCATCTCGTGAAGCGCAAGGGCGAACCCGATGAGCAGATGGTTGACATTGCCATCGACGGCTTCTTCCTCGCCATCGGTCATAAGCCCAACACCGACATCTTCCGTGAGTGGCTGGACGTTGACGAGGTGGGCTATCTGAAGAAGATTGACGGCACGCCACGCACCAAGTTGCCCGGCATCTTCGTGGCAGGCGACTGTGCCGACCCCACGTACCGACAGGCCATCTCGGCTGCCGGAACAGGCTGTCAGGCGGCTATTGAGGCCGAACGCTTCCTGCTGGGACAGTGATCAGAAAGCCAGAAGTGCAGGCGATACGGACGAGAGTCAAAGCTCTAAAACGCGAATCTCGCAATTCGACATCCGCTCCACTTGCTGCATTCGCTTGCCGTAGTGAACGGCCTGAATGGCTTTATTGATAATACCGTGCCCCACAGCGAGAACTCGCTGGTTGGGGTACGTTTTTTTAATGTAACGAAGGAAACGACGGGCGCGAGCCTGCAGCTCATTGAGCGATTCAATATCATCGGGCCACGTTTCATTCTTCAGGTCGGGAATATATCGGCCAGTGAAGCTGCCCCAGTCGCGCTCGCGCAATAGCGCTGTGGTGTCAATGGGCATGGCATGAGGCGCAGCCAACAGGGTGCAAGTGTCAATGGCACGCTTCAGATCGCTGGACACGAAGGCATCGAAATGCTCACCACTCAGCTGTTCGGCCAGTTGCCGGGCCTGCTCATAGCCCGCCTCACTGAGTTCGCCCTGCGTCTGCCCCTGCATGATTTGCCGGGCATTATCCACGGTCTCGCCGTGGCGCACAAGATACAAAGTTGTCATATAGCAGTCTTTTTTTGATGCAAAAATACACTTTTTCGATAAATATTCGTACTTTTGCAACAAACATTTCAATCAGAGAAAGAATAAGAACATCATGAAAATTCTGCAAAGTTCCTTCTTCCGCGCCCTCACGGCCATTGCCATCGGCGTGTTGCTCATCAAGTTTCCTGACAATACGGTGACAGGCATTGTCATCACCATCGGTGTGCTGTTTGCCCTGTCGGGGCTCATCTCGGTGCTCACCTACGTGATTGCCCGTAGGCACGAGAGCGAATACGTCATCTATGACGCGCAGGGCCGCCAGATTGCCGGACAAGCCCCCACGTTCCCCATCGTGGGCATTGGCAGCATTCTCTTGGGCACCATCTTAGCCGTGATGCCCGGCACCTTCATCAATGCACTGATGTATGTGATTGGTGTCATCCTCATCCTTGGAGCCATCAACCAGTACCTCGCCATCATCTCCGTGCGTCGCTTTGGCGTCAGCTCGCTGTGGTTCTGGCTTTGTCCTACGCTCATTCTGCTGTTCGGAGCCTTCATCATCATCAAGCCGATGGCTCCGCTGAGCACCGCCATGTTCTTCCTGGGCTGGCTCACGCTGTTCTATGGCATCGTTGAAGCGCTGAACTCCATGCTGTTCTACATCGGTCGCCGCCGCTGGGAGAAGGAGCAGGAAGAGCTCCTGAAGGGGCTGGAGACCACTACCGTGGCTGAAGAGATGACTGATGACGGAACTCAGGAAGCGCACGAAGAAAGTGAGCAGCGCCCTTCAGCTGACTGAATAGCGCTGCCCACTCAGGAAGGGTGCCGCCTGCTTATACCAGCGTCACGATGCCTTCGATATAGGTCTTCAGAATGTGAATGCCGGTCTTGTTTTCCCCACCCGAGGGGATGATGAGGTCGGCAAACTTTTTTGTAGGCTCAATGAACTGCTCGTGCATGGGCTTGAGCACCTTCTCGTAACGGTCGAGCACCATAGCTACGGTTCGTCCGCGCTCCACCACATCGCGACGGATGTTTCGAATGAGGCGCACGTCGGCATCGGTATCTACGAAAATCTTCAGATCCATCATGTCGCGCAGCTTCTTGTAGTGAAGCGCCATGATACCCTCAATGATGATGACAGGCTTCGGTTCCACGTGTATGGTCTCCTTCTGTCGATTGCTCTCTATATAAGAATAGGTGGGCTGCTCAACAGCCTCGCCAGCCTTCAGCTTCTTGATGTGCTCGGTGAGCAACTTCCAGTCGAAGGCATCAGGATGGTCAAAGTTGATGGCCTTGCGCTCCTCTTCGGTCAGACTGGTTGTGTCGTTATAGTACGAGTCGAGAGGAACGACTACTGCACAATGAGGCGGCAGCGCATTGGCAATTTTCTTCACGACGGTGGTCTTGCCCGAACCTGTTCCGCCTGCTATTCCGATGATTGTCATAGTATTCTATTCAGTCCTTTTTTTGTTTCTTTGATACAAAACTATACTCTTTGCCGTTTATAGCCGCAACCGCTCTCACTTCGTCTCCTTCATGACATAGACCACGGTGGGCAGGTGGTCGCTATAGCCGTCGAGCCACACGCCACCGGCATGCGTGCGCAGGGTGTTGCCCTTGTACTTACCCTCTTTCTGGAACAGATAGTCGCGACGGAACACCTCGTGCCTTCTGTATTTCAGCGTGGAGTAGTCAGTTTTTCCGTTCTGGTTCAGCAGGTTAGGCGTCATCACAATCTGGTCGAACAGGTTCCATCCGCCCTGATACATGAGCGTTCCGGTGCCTTTTTTCACCAGCACGTTATACCACGGGTTGTACATCTCCTTCGGTCCCACTTGATTGATCTCTGGTTTGCAGCCCAGTTCGGTGGTCATGCTCTTGTCGGTGGGGTCGTCGTTCATGTCGCCCATGACAAACACCTTCACCTTCGGGTCGTCCTTCACCAGCGAGTCCTTCAGCGCACGCACCTGTCGTCCTGCCAGGTTTCGGTAGTGAGGCTCGGCACCTCGGCTGGGCCAGTGGCACACCACCACCGTCACATGCTCATCGGCCAGGGTGCCGCTCACGGTGAGGAAGCCTCGCGTGGCACGGTCCTTGTCCTTAGGCAGGTCATAGACGTAAGGCACCAGTTTCACGTTGCGCACCTTGAAGAACTTGGGGTTGTAGAGCAGAGCGCAGTCCACGCCGCGCTTGTCGGGACCCTCGATGTGGCAGAACTTGAAGCCACGTGCCTTCAGCGGTGCCTGATTGCAGAGGTCGGTCAGGCATTTTGCGTTCTCCACCTCGCTCACTCCGATGAATGCGCATCCCACGTTGGGCAGGAAGTCGGTGCCCATCTCTGAGAGCACGCGTGCCATGTTCTTCAGCTTGTGTGAATACTTCAACCCGTTCCAACGGTTGCGCCCGTCGGGCAGATATTCGTAGTCGTTCTTGCCGGCATCGTGACAGGTGTCGAACAGGTTCTCCAGATTGTAGAACCCCACTGCATACACATTATACTTCTTGCCTTGAGCCTGTGCAGCTACTATTCCGAAAAGGAGGAATGTAAAGATGGTTAATAGTTTTTTCATAATAAGCCGAGTTATTGATGTTGCAAAGATAAAGATTATTTCTGATTTACACAAATGATGCATTCTTTTTTTAATAAAATGAAAAGAGCGGCACCACTCATGAGAGCAGTGCCGCCAAACTGTAGGAAAATGGTATGTCAGGGATGATTAATCATACTGCGATGCCGGTGCGCATCACTTCGCGGTAGAGCGGGGAGTCCTCATCATCCTCCATGAGCACGGGTTCAATGAGGACACTGACTTTCCTGACATCGCCAACAATATCAGCCCATTGTTCCCATGGGTCGATGATTTCTGATTCGGGCACAATGACGGCAACGTCAATATCACTATCAGGATTAGCGTAGCCCTTGGCGTATGAGCCATACATAATGACTTTGGGCTCCGTTTTGTACCGAGGAGTTATCACTCGCTTGTACTCTCTGACGACATCGAGAGCCTGTTGTCTTGTAAGCGTTGTTCTATCCATAGTGTCAGTTGTTTTGTTGTTTCTAGAATGTGTTGGCAAATATCTTTGGTGAGAGAGCGTGCTGCTGCAACCTTTTGCTCAGGATAACGTGCCTTAATATACATAGGTACCATGAAGTCGATAAACCTCAGATGTTCAGGAGAAAGTTGGTCGGTTAACCCACAGATATCCAAAAGTTTTCCGTGACTGTGTGTATAGGGTGGGTCGTCCTCTTTGGTTGCTACATAATAGGCTTTCAGAACTTTTTCCAGTGCCTGATGACAAAGAAATGCCACATAGAGCCAGTGACCAGTCTTCCACAAGTCTTCTGCGGCACTGATGTCCTCATGAACGTGGTCGAGCCACCCTTGTATGGTGCTTTCTTTTGTCATCGTTTTTGTCTGTTTTATTTGTTTTATGTCTGCAAAGATAATTCTTTTCGGTGTAATCTCCAAATAATTCGTTTCTTAATTGTGTCAAAGCAAGAGCGGCACCACTCATGAGAGTAGTGCCGCCAAACTGTAGGAAAATGGTATGTCAGGGATGATTAATAGTCATCATCGTCGCCATCCCAGAAACCGCCGCCGTCGCGGGACATGCCTGCACCTTCGGCGTTCTTTCCATACATTTCTATAGAAGGTTCACACAGATGTGTTACCTGCATCTTGATTACCTTTATTTCAGGATTCTGATATATCTTTTTCATTGTTTGTTCCTCCATATTCTTATTTAATGATTACCTTTTTGCCATTCTTGATGTACAGTCCCTTCTTCGGAGTCTCTACACGCTGTCCGCTGAGAGTGTACACACTACCCTCGCCCTTTGGAGAGAGGCTGGGGGTGTGGCTGCTGATGCCCGTTGTTTCGTCAGCGAACACCATCACCATGCGGCTTGCAGCAGCATCGGGAGCCAGCGTTGTGGCGATGTGCAGATAAGCACGGTTTGTGGCTACGGTCTGACCGGCAGCAAAGTAGAAGCCAATGCCGCTGACATTATTCAGAATCATGTTGGTGTAGTCACCGTCGGTGGTAGCAACGGCTGCGCCTGTACCAGCTACGAGGTCGTTGTCTGAAACGGCAGAAGCACTTGCGATTACAGGGATATTCTCTGTCTTACCACCATCTACATAGAGCAGTACAGGTGTACCAGCAGGAACCTTGTCAACCTTTGTCAGTGTAGCCTTACCCTTTTCGCTCACCTTAACCTTG
Source organism: Prevotella sp. (assembly GCA_016284895.1). GTDB lineage: Bacteria > Bacteroidota > Bacteroidia > Bacteroidales > Bacteroidaceae > Prevotella. The sequence goes on from JAEEPT010000148.1 coordinate 5,939, forward strand.
TAAGCCTTGATGGCAGTTGAAGTGAAATCAAGGTCAACGTCACTCACGTAAGTTGCAAAACCAGCATCTGTTACTGTGACAGACTCACTAGTAGCCTTCACGAGACTGACATTCGTCATCCAAGTGTTGCCACCATTAGCCAGCGTCAGTACATAGTTGCCCGCAGCACCAGTCTTGAAGTTCTTTGTAACAGTCTTCCAATTTGAAGTGGAACCATTTCCATCAAATGCCGTTGCAGCCAGACCTTCAGAACTTTCATTAAGAACGGAGATTGTCATACCTGTGTTGGAGTTGTTCTCATGTGAACGATAAGAAAAAGTCAGGGCGTATGCCGTGTTTGCTGCCAAAGGCATGGTGTAAACGCCCGTGTTTCCGTACTTCAAAGAACCAGGCTGGTTGTAATATGCGGTAGCAAAGTCACCTGAAATCTCAGTACGTTGCTGACCCCAAGCATTCGTACGAGTCCAACCAGTCAATACCCAGTCACCTTCAACATCTGAGTCGAACATACCACTGTAGATTGCATCACCATCGCCAGTGTTATCTGTCCAGGTGGCACCAGAGAGTGCCGTAGTTACTGCCTGTACAATATCTTGGTCATTTGTTGCCTCCTGATCAATTTCCTTTGCTTGTGCAAGAGCGGTAAGAGCATCTACATTATTGTAAGGAGCGTATTCGCCATCCTCGAAGCCAAGCGTCTTAGCATCGGCTGTAGAAATAGCGCTATTCAGTGCGGTATAGTCTTCAGATGTTGCAACGGTGCCGACCTTTAGAATCTTGAAGTCAGAGAAACTGCCCCATGCACTGCCAGAGAGACGAGTCAATGTCTGAGTGACTGTGACAGCAGTCTCTTCACCCAGCGTAATGGGGATGTAACGCCATTCCCAGCCAGTTCCTGTATTTGCTGCTTGACCATCTTTATTTGAGAAACCAGCAGCATCCTCTGCATCAAAGCTTGCAGCACCGGCTTTGTTAATACCAAGGCCCATATCACCATTCGAAGCGAATGTAACGGTTGTGCCATTAGCTGACATCGTTGTAACCGTGTTGCTGCTACCGCGACCAGCACTCATCAGGATATAGCTGCCAGAAGGAAGTGTGACTGTAGTATTTCTAGATGTTGGATTTGTGTCACCACGCCATTCGTCAGCGTATGAGATACCAGTATCTCCGCTCCAGTGCTGTCCACTATTGGTGCTCATTGATGACCAAGAGGGATTATATACCTCTGTTACATCAAAGATGTTGGCAGCTGTGGTAGCGTTATATACGGCGACGTTAAGAGCGTGTGTAGCAGCAGGTGCAGCAGCAGCGTTTGCAGGAGCATCGCCAGGCTCAACGCTAAGAGCAACAGCAATACCACGAATCTCATAATAAGCATCGTAAACGGCCTTTGCGCCTGTGAATGCAGAAGTGGCAGAAATTAGGTCTGCAGCAGCAGAGTCATAGTCATCAGCTGTTGAAGGTTCAGCCTTGGCAATTTCATTTTCAAGATCGTCTTTCTCTGAACCAGTAACATTAGCATAAGTATCATCGGCTAAAGCTGCCTCTGCAGCAGCCTTTGCCTCTTCCCAAGCCAACTTATGTGATGCGTTCTTGGCATCATTGATGACATCACCAGCACCATAGTAGCGCAGGCTTACGTTATCAATACCCATCCAGTTGGCAGTAGCTGTTGTCTGCTCCAGACCAATCTCAATCTGGTTGGTTGTAACCACGGTATATACCTCATAAGCCGTAGGCTCGCCTGTGGTCAGATAGGTCTTGTCGTTGTTGGCAAATACATATTGACTTTCGTTGGGGGAAGCCAGTGTGTTTACGAAGGCGGCAATGTCTAAACGATAGGTTCCGTTAGGAATGTTGCTGATGGCCTGATACATTTTGTTGACCTTGGCTGAACCATTCCAGTTTTCCCAGAAAGGAACAGTGAAGGCACCACTCTGATTGCTGGCACGTGTGGAATTCTGGAAACCACCAGTAGCAGTCCAACCGCTAACATTATCAGTGAATGTTCCGTTCACAACGAAGCTGGTCACAATAGGATTGGCGTAAGTGGCCTCTGTCAGATTATTTTTAATGCGAAGATAAGTGTCTTTATCGGCATACTGGCGAAGCTTTAGATGACTAACATAAAGAGTCGGAGTCGTATTCTTATTCTCATTATTACCATAGCCAAAACTAATAGTTGCTTTTGAAGCTTCCTCAATATTAAAACAGATTGTATGGGCTGTCCAAGCACTTGCTCCTGCGTTCTGCCACTCTGTTTGTGAATCTGTAGTTTTGGCCTCTCCTACTTGCACATAAAAGTAGTTAATGTAACTTATTTTTGTAGAACCAGAATTTACATCTTCTACGTCAAAGCTCAACTCATAATAACCAACAGGCAAGTTTGCAGATGTTTCTTGCTGGTATGCAGCATAAACGCCGTTCCAACGACAACTGAAACCTAAGCAATATTCTGTGTTTAGATGCGACTCGTCTACTGTTGCGGCAACGCTGCCAGTCGGTTTATATGTACCAATCAATCCAGAACCCTGATTAAGGGTCGTTCCTCCTCCTGTTACGGCTGTCCATCCAGTTAAAGAAGAGAAGTCCGCATTCGTCAGATACGTGCTTGTCACATCTGTCTGTCCCCATGCTTGGCCTGCTCCCATCAGGGCGCAAACCATCATCATTAATAGTTTAAGTTTTCTCATGTTTTGTTTATTTGTTAATAAAAAATGTTGCTTTTTCTTTCCGTCCGTGCCTGCGGTCTATACATTATTCATATATACGCGCGAGGAGGCACTTTCCGCTTGTTGTATATCCTGACACAATCTGATTACCTATGAAAAGAGCATAATCCTATCCTTACAAATTTTGTAATACTAAACATTATTTTTAAATTTACATAAAAATCAAGTCTCACGACTTTCAATTTGCAAAGATATGAAAAAGAGAGTTGAGGGGAGAAAAAGCTCATCTTGATTACAAAAATTTGCAGTTTTTTTTTTTTTTTGTTAACGCTTAATCCGTTGAATACGACCATGAATACACAGAAAGGCCGCTCCGCGAGCGGTAAAGGATGTAGGACAGAAATTATTATAATTATCATAATTTTGTAAACTCAAGAACCCTTTTTGAATAAGAAGATTATAAAAATTATA
>JAEEPT010000149.1 GCA_016284895.1 Prevotella sp.
CTGTCATAGTCTTCCAGCAACAAGGCAGCAGCGCCACCACTGGGAATGAGTCCGTCACGGTTCTTATCGAAGGGGCGACTGGCTTTTGTGGGCTCGTCCATACGCTTTGAGAAAGCCTTCAGTGCATCAAACGATGCCATCGAGTATAAGTTGGTTTCCTGCGCGCCCCCTACGAGGATACAGTCCTGCAGGCCTTGTTTGATCAGAAGATAGCCCATACCGATAGAGTGGCTACCGCTGGCACAGGCTGCACTGATGGTGAAATTGATGCCACGCAGGTGGAAGACGGTGCTGAGGTTCATGTTCACGGTTGAGTTCATCGACTGGAAGACAAGTCCCGAGCCCAATAGTTCTGAGTCATGCTTCTCAGCCATGATATTGGCCGTCTCAATCACAGGCATTGCTGAGGAGTCGTTGCCAAAAATGATACCTACCTCGTGGTTCGTGAAGAAGTCATCGCCGATGCCCGCATTCTGAAAACACTCACGCGAAGCCATATAGGCATACGCTGCTTCTTCCGACATCCCTGTACGTGCCCTTCGATGCAGCAGTCCTTTCAGTTCAGGCTGCTTGACGATGCCCGTCAGCCCCGACATATATCCATAATCAAGGCGTGCTTGATCCAGTCCTATTCCAGACCGTCCCTCATACAGTGCCTGCCTGACCTCTTCCAGATTGTTTCCCAAGCACGACCAGATGCCCATGCCGGTTACAACGACTCTTCTCACCATTTCTCTTTAGGATTCTGTTTCGTTTCAGATATTCTCGCGCCTCTCAACAGCTTACGTGTAGAGTCCGCCATTTACCTGTATCACCTGTCCTGTGATATAGGCAGCCTCCTCCGATGCGAGGAAATCCACTACTGCAGCCACTTCCTCTGGTTTTCCAAAACGCCCTACGGGAATCATTTTCTTCAGTTCGGCCTCGTTCAGGTCGGCTGTCATATCGGTAGCGATGAATCCGGGAGCCACAGCATTGACCGTCACCTTGCGAGCCGCCACCTCCTGTGCCAGTGCCTTGGTTGCGCCGATGACAGCAGCTTTTGCCGACGAGTAGTTCACCTGTCCGGGCAGTCCTTTGATACCCGAGAGTGAGGTGATGTTCACGATGCGTCCCTGACGGTGAGTCAGCATGTTCTTCAGCAGACGGCGAGTCACATAAAACAGGCCGTTGAGCGTTGTGTTCAGCACTCGCTCCCACTGCTCGTTCTGCATGAACACCATCACGTTGTCATCGCGAACGCCAGCATTGTTTACCAACACCGACACGAAGTCGTCGGGATGTGACTGTTCCCATTGCTCCAGTGCTGACTCAATGGCCTGAGGATCAGCTGTATCGAAAGGCAGCAGCTCAGCTGTTCCGCCGTTGGCTTCGATTTCGTCCTTCACAGCCTGGGCTGCGTCCTTGTTCTTCAGGTAGTTAATCAGTACGGGCATTCCTTTTGTTGCCAAACGCAAAGCGATGCATTTACCAATGCCTCGCGATGCTCCTGTAACCAATGCGTATTTCATCCGTTTTTTTATCTTTTTTGTTTGTTTAATGAAGCCCAATTACATGGAAATGGACTCCCCGAATCATTTTTCACGGTGCAAAGGTACAAAAAAACGTGCGCAATGCAAAAGAAAAAAATATTTTTTCTTCTCAGCGCCCCCTATCAGTCTCAAAAAAAAGCCCAAGATGTCACTTAGCAGACACCTTGGGCTTTTTTGATGGTCACTTTTCTTCCAGACAGGTCAGAACATCACCTTGCGTCCATTTATAATATAGAGGCCTTTTCGCGGAGTGCCATTGATGCGGCGGCCCTGCAAGTCGAACAGGAGGTTCTTCGTGACAGGCAGTTGTTCAACGGTCTCGATGCCAGCGGCAATCACCTCAGGTGTTGAGCCATGCCAGGGAACAAAGTCGAGATCGTCCACACCGAATGTTGCACTGAAGTTGGTCACGATGGCAGGTGTCAGCGTCACATAGAGGCGCTCGCCATCGGTGAAGTCGGCCACATTGTAACTGCCATCGGTGGTCTTCGGTACACGCTGAAAGCCTACCTTGCCTACGGCATTGCTGAACTTGTAGATGGAGCGGGTCTTCTGTCCGCCAGTGAGCTCCTTATGATCTTCCGTACTCCACTGCTGGGCGGTAGAGCGCGAGCGCAGCATGGGCTGTGCCTCCGACATTTTCAGTGTGTAGGAGCCGGGCTGTGCTATTGCAATCCAGTCGCCCTTCATCATCAGGATTGAGTCGCCTACGAACTCATTGTAGTTGAAGTCAGTCGATTTGGCACTGGCATTCACATAAGCGAACAGCATGTTGTCGGGGCCGAAGAACGACGTTGACGGATTGATGGCGAGGAAGCCGCTCTCGGGTATCACGATGGTGGAATCGTTCAGTCCCTGCATCTCATCGCTGTAGGTACGGATGGCGAGATCGGTGGTCACCTCGAAATCGACCGACGAGTTGTTGGTATCGAAGAGCACCTTGCGACCACTCTTAGTCACGAAAGCGGTCTTGCGCACCAGTGCCTCACCGTTGTTGCCACCGGGCTTAGCCGTAGCAGTCCATCCAGCATCATAGCTGTTGCCAATGCGCTTCTGACTGGCATCAGGTTCCGTCTTTGCTGAATGTTCCACGAAGTCAACAGCATCGATGGTCTTGAAAGCCGGAACGAACTTGAACTGAGCGCCTTCGGTCTTGCCCTTGTAATAGCCCACAGGACAGCCCTCCACATTGGTATCGGCAGCCAGCAGCACCAGTCCGAAGGGGCCAGGCGACATGAACTGCAGGAACGTGTTGGTGGCAGAATAGGTATAGACCAGTTTCAGTTCAGGCACATCAGCATTGTGATGATCCTTATAGGCCGTGTGAGGACTTTTCACCTCAAAGTCAGCTCCAGTCAGGTCGGCAGCCTTTGAAGCCACCGTAGTATGGTTCTCGGCAGCATTGCAGATCACGACGCTCTGTCCCGGAGCCACCGTGTAGGTCTGCTCCGTCGGAATCTGGAAGATCTGTTTCAGGGCGATGCTGTCCTTATGCGCCTCCTGCATGGCGGCAGCGGTCCATGAGTTGACAAAGTCGGCAGCCGTGCTGCTGGTGTTGTCAGTCAGACCGATATAGATGCCCGTGATGTCGAGCGTATCGGCTGAGTTGTTCAGCAGTTCAATGTAGTTACCCATGATGAATGCCTTGCCTTGGTCGTTCATCATATTGTTGTAGAACACCTTGCTGATGACGAGGTCGGCACTCACCGAACCGCCACTGGGTTTCTTCGGCTTAGCCTCGGTTCCCGTCTGAGATGTCAGCAGCAAGCCGACAGCCAGTGCCAGCATCTTAATTGTAGTAGAAGACTTCATAAGCTATTGTTTTTTTATTCATTTCGAGTGCAAAATTACGAAACAAATGAGATTTCCACAAAAACTCACCGCTCAAAATATAGGTTTATACCTAAAAATGATGAGCGGTGAGTCCTGTTGGAAGTCCCCCTTAGCGGTTAGGTGATTTGCGGCGTTCACGTATCAGTTGCAATCGGTCCAGCAGATCCTCGTAGTGGAGGGCATTCAGTCCGCTGGTCTGTTGCGACTTCAGGTATTGCTCCAGTTTGTTCAGGTGCTGCAGCAGGTAGAGCTGCACGTCGCTGTTGTCGGTGCGCTGACTGCTCAGTGTCTTTTCGGGTGTGTTGATGAGCGTGTTCAGCTGATTCACGTAACTGCGCTGCAGGTTGCGGCGCATCTTGTTCTTCCACTCGCTGGCATTGTTCAGTGGCTTCCACACCTCGGCAAAGAGATCATCAAGATATTCTTCGACGGGATAGGCATCGCTGCCGGTGGTAGCCATATTGCTCAGTCGGTTCAGCACATAGCCGCCCAGCACACGGTCCAGCACGTTGTCCTGTCGGCTGTTCTGCTGTGTGGTGGGGTCGGTGTTCACCTTGTTGACGATGCCTGCAGGATAGAGCCACTCAGGCGCATCAAACACGTTGCGGCCCAGGTATTGCAGTGCCTCTTTCTGTCGGGTTTTCGGCACGTTCACCCGAGGCTCCTGTCCGGGCATATTGTTCACGTAGCGGGCACCGATGTTCTTGATTACATGGTTCTGATAACGGGAGAACTGGCTCAGCACCTGACCGTACATCATGGAGAGATCCTCATACTGGTCGTTGTCCTCATGAGTCCACTGCGGCAGGTTGTCCATCACGCGGTGCAGGTTCTTCAGTCCGTATTCGGAAGCCTTCACGCTGTTGTCGCCCAGGTCTTCAGTCTGTGAGCGTGGGTCCTCGTCGCGTCCCTCGCCGCCGAACCACAGGCGCGGGTTCTGGCTCAGGGTGTGGGTGGTCTCGGTCATGAGTTTCTCTTTCTCCTCGAACTCATCCTTGAACTCAGGTCGCCACTGGTAGCCCCACTTGATGGCCCACTTGTCGTAGTCGTTGATACGGGGGAAGAGTCCTTTCTCCCCTATCCTATCCTCAGGCTGAGCCACATAGTTGAAGCGGGCATAGTCCATGATGGAAGCGGTGTGTCCGTGAGCCTCCACCCACTGCTTGTCGCGTAGTTTCTCAACAGGCGTAGCCCACGAGGCGCCCATGTTGTGCCGCAGGCCGAGCGTGTGGCCCACCTCATGCGACGACACGAAGCGGATGAGCTGTCCCATGAGCTTGTCGTCGAACTTCATCTTCTGCGCCCGTTTGTCGAGCGGTCCGCACTGCACCATGTACCACTTGGTGAGCAGGTTCATCACGTTGTGGAACCAGCAGATGTGGGCCTCGATAATCTCGCCCGAACGAGGATCGACGATACGCGGTCCGTAGGCATTCTCCGTCTCTGAGGGCAGATAGCGCAGCACCGAGAAGCGGGCATCGTCCAGACTCATGCCTGTATCGTCCTTGGGCCACTCTTTCGCCACGATGGCGTTCTTGAAGCCTGCTGCCTCGAAAGCCACGTTCCAGTCGTTGATGCCCTCCATGAGATAGGGAATCCACTTCTTCGGTGTGGCAGGGTCGATGTAATAGACAATCTGCTTCTCCGGCTCCGAGAGTTTGCCTGCCAGATAGGCTTTCTTGTTCTTTGGCACCAGACGGTAGCGGGAGATAAATGCTTCGTGCTGTGCTTTGGTCTGGTCGTCACTGAACTGGCGGAAGGTGTTGACGAAATAGCCCACACGCTCGTCCCAAAGGCGCTTGCGCATCGGTTCCTTGGGCAACAGCACCATCGACGTGTTGAAGCCCATGGTCATCGTTCCCGTCTTCGAGGCAGCCGTTGCACCAGGGCTACTGCCGTAGGTGCGTGTGGTCACCACTTCGATGTTGGTGGGAAAGACCTTCATCGTGTCAACAAACGTGCGATCACCCTGCAAGCCGCCCACTTTCAGCGAAGTCTTGGCAGCCGTCTGGAAACTGAACAGCTGGTTGTCCTGCTTGAACAGCGGTGTCACCTCCACCAGTTGGGCATCCTTCTTTTCGTTACAGCCTATAATCTTGAACGACTGCACGATAGGATCGATGGTCGATTTTACCAGCGTTCGCGAGATATTGTCCTTGTCGTCGGCCAGATAGCTCAGCACATATTGACGCATGAGCAGTTTAGCCGTGTCACGTTTCTCAAAATAAACGGTATTATGGGTTATCTCCTCGCCGGGGAACTGTCCGAATCCCTGAGGTACAGCGGTGAAACGTGTGACGCAGAGCAGTAGCCGTCCGAGCATGGAGTCAGGCACTTCGAAGTAGTACTTGTCCTCGATGTGGCGCACGGTGAAGAGGCCCTTCAGCTCCGTGCCACCTTTCTTCATGAGTTTCTCATACTCAGTTTCTTTCTTCTCTTCCTTTTTCTTCTCGTCTTTTCCACCCTTCTTCTTGGGGTTGTGCTGCTTGACGGAGTCAGCCAGAAGAGTGTCCTTTGCCAGTGTGTCGGTCTTCAAGGTGTCAGCCCTCCACTCTTGCAGGGCCAGTCGATGGTTGGCAGCCTGACTTGCGGTGATGACGAGCAGCAGCGCAGCCAGCATTTTCAGTCGTTTGATCATGGTTGTGTCTTGTTGTTTCATGTTAGTCTTGTTCCAGTCCCACCTCTCTTCGCCACGTCTCGTAGTTCATCTGCTCTGCCCTATGAGCCGTACCGTCCAGATGGATGACAGTCTTGATGAAGTCGTCGATAGTATAGAGAATGATCCTGCGCTCACTTTCGTTGCAGGAATCGAGCAGGTCGAGGGTCTCGGCAACGATATGGTCGAGAGCGTAGTTCTCACCCACCACGTGCTTGATAAACATCTTGGAATGGAGTGATTCGTCGAGCTTCGACAAATGGTCGATGCCCGAGACGAAGCCATCGATGAACTTGCGTTCCTGTTCGCTGTATTCGGTGTCGCACTGGGCGAAGAAGGTTGCCGCCTTTGCCATCAGACGGATGGCTGCTACAGTCTTGTTCATAAAGAAATCAGTCGTTGAGTGAAGTTTTCGTTTGATAGGCGAGTGCTGCACCAATAGCTGTACAGAACTCCGAGTATTTGGGGATGTGGAAACGCACATGATAGAGTTTCTCCAATGCGGGGAACACCTCTTTGCACTGAGGCAGCAGCGTGAGGTTGCCTATGAGCACCATGTCCCGACAGTCAGTGCCTTGAGCAGCCAGCACCGATGCCGAGCCGATGGTCTGCAGCACCATTCCTATGAGTCCGGCAGCGATGTCCTCTTTCGGTGCGTCGCTCTTTGCACGTGCGAAGATGCTGGCGGTAGCCTCAACGGGAAGTCCTGGCAGGGGGTGAGCCGAGATGTCGCCAATGAGCAGGTTCACATTCTTCACATCGCCCTGCATAGCCAATGCCGACACCTGCTTGATGTCGCCGGTGCCCAAACAGATGCGGGAGAGTCCCTGAAGAGTGCCCCCACCTATGCCGATGCCTCCGATATGGCGCATCTCGTCGCCACGACACATCACGAACGACGTGCCTGTACCCATCGACACCACAATGGCGTGTTCGATTTTCGATTCATAGCGAGCACCCAGCGCGTCGGCAATGAACTCATCGCAGCGACTCGTCTTCACGCCATAAACATCGTTCTTCACATAGCCGCTACCCACACCTGTGAGCATCACGTGCTCCACATCTTCCAGGTTCACATTGTTGTCGTGCAGATACTTGCCAAAGGCACCGTAGAGCGAAGTGATAGGATCAGCTGCCGTGATGCGTATCGGAGCCGTAGGCTTGCCATCGCGCAGTCCCACAATCTTGGTGGTCGATATGCCCACATCAATTCCAATAACAATTCCCATGTCTTTTCTGAGTTTTATTTTTAGATGACGGTGCAAAGTTAGGCATTTTTTCCGAGAAACAACCAAGTAAAATACATTTTCCGCACATAAGTCTTTGTAATCATAAAACAAAGTAGTATCTTTGCAGACAATGCGATGAATTTGACCATCGAATAATTAAGACGAGATGAAACACAAAGGAGTGATTTGCGGAATACTGGCAGCAGTCTGCTATGGCACCAATCCGTTTGGTGCTTTACCGCTATATGAAGAAGGAGTAAACACATCATCTGTGCTCTTCTACCGATTTACTATGGCAGTTGTGATACTGGGAGTGATGCTGCTTGTGCAGCGTAAGTCATTCAGCATCAACAGCAAGGAGCTGAAGGTACTGCTGTTGCTGGGTGTACTGTTCTCAGCATCGTGCATCACGTATTATGAAAGTTTTCAGGTCATCGATGCAGGCATTGCCTCTACCATTCTGTTTGTCTATCCCATCATTGTGGCGCTGCTGATGTCGTTGTTTTTCAAGGAGCGCCTCAAGGTGTCCACCATGTTGGCCATCCTGTTTGCCCTGGGAGGTATCAGCTTGCTATACAAGCCGGCAGGAGGAGCACCGCTCAACACGATGGGCGTTGTGCTGGTCGTATTGTCGGCTTTGTGCTATGCCGTCTATATTGTCATTGTCAATCAGTCGAGCATCCGCATGTCTTCGCTGAAGCTCACGTTCTACGTCCTGCTGGTGTGCATGCTGTCCATGCTCCCCTACTCTCTCACCTCGCCCGAGCTGCACTTGCAGTTGCCGCCGTCGCTCCGTGCCTGGTTCTTTGCCTGTTGGCTGGGACTGGTGCCTACGGTTCTGTCATTGGTGTTCATGACGATAGCTGTTCACGAAGTGGGAGCCACGCCTACAGCCATCATGGGCGCGCTGGAGCCGTTGACAGCCGTGGCCATCGGTGTCATCGTGTTTGGTGAGCAGCTTACGTTCATGCTGGGTGTTGGCATCGTTCTCATCTTGTCGGCAGTACTGATTGTGGTGCTGGGCAAGAATTTCCACATGCGCACCATCAGGCACACCCTCTCGGCTATTGTAAGAAAGACCTGGCGCTGGAAGTCATGATGGGGAGTGGCTGAACTCCAAAGTATTCCTACACCTTATCTTTACGAAAGTTAAGCAGATAAGCTACCGCTGCACCCGACAGATTGTGCCACACGCTGAAGAGGGCACCCGGGATGGTGGCCAGGGGATAAGCGGCAAAATGGATGGTGGCCAGACTGCTGGCCAGTCCTGAGTTCTGCATGCCCACTTCAATGGAAATGGCTCGCTGTTTCGATTCCGAGAGTCGCAACAGGTGTCCTATCAGGTAGCCCAGACCCAGTCCGCACACATTGTGAAGCATGACCACCAGGACGATCATGAGTCCGCCTGCCAGCAGTCTATCGGCACTTGCAGCAATGACGATGGCCACGATATAGGCAATGACAATCGAGGAGAACGCAGGGAGGTAGTCGGTGACTTTCTCCGTGAACTTCGGCCAGAAATATTTGACGATGATTCCTACGGCGATGGGCAGTATCACCAC
>JAEEPT010000150.1 GCA_016284895.1 Prevotella sp.
ACGCTCCGAACAATCCAGAGACGAGCGCCATCTTCTTTACTGAGCCGGGCAACATTACCATCCATCTGGGTGAGTCGGCCACAGCTACAGCCATCGGTGGTACCAAGGCCAATGAGGGCTTGCAGGAACTGAACACACTGGCCAGAGAGTATGGCAACAAAATGCAGGAATTGGCCGCCAATTACTTCGATCCCTCCATCAGCGAAGAAGGCAAGCTGGAGACCATGAAGCAAGAAAGCGACTTGCAGTCAGAACTGAACAGCAAGGTGGCAGCCCTAGCTGAGAAGAACATCGAGAACGAGCTGGGCTATTTCATCGTGACCAGCATTAGCGACGAGAACATTTTCACAAAGGAGAAGCGTCGCGAACTGATTGAGAAGATGCCAACCAGCTATCGTGAGCGTCAGACCGCAAAGGACATTCTGAAGATGCTGGAAGCAGCCGAGTCAACTGCTGAAGGCAACACGATTCCTGACTTCACGATGCCCACACCTGAGAACACAGATATGAGCGTGATGAGCGAAGTGAAAAACAACAAGTTGACCATTCTTGACTTCTGGGCTTCATGGTGCGGTCCCTGTCGAGAGGAAACTCCGTTCATGATAGAACTCTACAAGAAGTATCACGAGAAAGGACTGGGCATCGTAGGCATCTCTCTCGACAACTCTAAAGAACCTTGGGTGACGGCTATCAAAGAACTGGGCATGCCCTGGCCGCAAATGAGCGATCTGGGAGGCTGGCAGTCAGAAGGTGCTCGTTTGTTCCAAGTGAACTCTATCCCCTACACCGTGGTAGTTGACCAGCAAGGCAAAATCCTGAAGAAAGGATTGCGTGGAAACGATCTCGAAAAGTTCATCGAGGAGCAACTGTAACAAGACAACAGAAGAGGCGATTTCAAACAAAAGAAAGAAGCCTCAAGCAAAAGAACAAAGAACAACAAAAGCATAATAAAAGAGCCCGGCTTCTCAACAACAAGAAGTCGGGCTCTTTCATTATGCATTATTTAAACAGAGAGCTTTACACAGGGCGATTATCCTTTGGGAAAACAACGGTAGGCTTGAAGGTCTTAGCCTCTTCAAAATCCATCAGAGCGTAAGAAATAATAATAATCGTATCGCCCACCTGCACCTTACGGGCAGCTGCTCCATTCAAGCAAACGCAGCCCGAACCGCGCTCACCCTTGATGATATAGGTCTCAAAGCGCTCACCGTTGTTATTGTCAACAACCTGCACTTTCTCACCAGCTATCATGTTAGCGGCATCCATCAGATCCTCATCGATAGTGATACTGCCCATGTAGTTCAGGTTGGCTTCTGTCACCTGCACACAATGCAGCTTCGACTTCAATACTTCAATCATCATACGGCTTCTTCCTTGTATTTGATATGGTCTATGAGACGAATGGGGGTCTTTCCGCAATACACGGTAATACAACCTACGATGTAGGACGAATCACTCCACTCTGCCACGTCTTGCAGCGTGTTTCCATCGACAATAGCGAAATATTCCACTTCAAGCCCCTTCACAGCGTTGATGGAATCGACCACGAACTGATGCGTCTCTTTCAGTGAATGATTCTTGGCATAGTCAGTACTCTCCTTCAGCACCTTGTAGATGTTGGGAGCAATCGCACGCTCATCCTTTGCAAGTAGCGTGTTACGACTGGAGCGAGCCAAGCCATCGGCATCACGAATAATAGGACACTCCACAATCTGCACAGGCAGCTGCAGGTGGCGCACCATAGCCTTGATGACGGCTATCTGCTGCCAGTCCTTCTCACCGAAATAAGACCTGTCAGGACGGACAATATAAAAAAGACGACTCACCACCTGGCACACTCCATTGAAGTGGCCTGGACGATGGGCACCTTCCATCACAGTCGAAACGGGGGGATATTCAAAATGACGCGTGTCGGGCGTAGGATACATTTCCTCTACTTCAGGAGCCAACACATAATCGGCCTTACAAGCCTCAAGCACCTTGCAGTCAGCATCTAAGTCGCGCGGATAGTTTTTCAGGTCGTTCTTATCGTTGAACTGAGTGGGATTGACAAACACCGAAACGACGGTGACATCATTCTCCTCAACACTACGTCTCACTAACGAAGCGTGTCCTTCATGCAAAGCGCCCATAGTGGGCACGAATCCTATTTTCTTTCCAGCCTTTCGATCCTCGAACAATGCGTTCTGCAGATCAACAATCTTGTGAAATACTTTCATTACTTTCTCTTTTTCAAATTACCTTTTTCTGCTAAGGCGCTGCAAAATAACAACATTTTTGTCAAATATGGAAAAAAAAGACTAAAAATAAGCCTATAAAATGTCACTTTTTCCTAAAAACCACATTATTCTTGACAATTACAAAGAATTTTTTCTTACCTTTGCAAAGGTAAAAGAAAAAGAAATGGCTAAAAAGAAGATTCTGTTCATTAATCAGGAGATTTCACCCTACGTTCCCGACAGTGACATGTCCCTCATGGGTCAGGCACTTCCACAAGCTATGCAGGAGAAAGGTCACGAGATTCGTACCTTTATGCCAAAGTGGGGCAACATTAACGAACGAAGAGGACAACTGCACGAGGTGCAGCGTCTTTCAGGAATGAACCTCATCATCAACGACACCGACCATCCACTTATTATTAAAGTTGCCAGCATCCAGTCGGCCCGCATCCAGATTTATTTCATTGACAACGACGACTACTTCAGCAAGCGTCAGATGGCGAGCGATGAGACAGGAGAGGACTACCCTGACAATGGCGAGCGTGCCATTTTCTTTGCCCGTGGCGTGCTGGAGACGGTGAAGAAGCTTCGCTGGGTTCCCGACATCATTCATTGTCAGGGATGGATGAGCGCAGTAGTGCCCCTCTACATCAAGACGGCCTATCAGAACGAGCCTTCTTTTGCCAACACAAAGGTGGTGACATCACTCTTCTCCAAATCGCTGAAGAAAAATCTGGAACCGAACTTCAAGAGCTGTCTTGAGTTCCGCGACACGAAGGCCGACATGCTGTCTGCCTATAACGACAATTTCGACTTTGAAGAGCTGGGCAAGCTTGCCATCGACTACAGCGACGGCATCATCAAGGCAGATAAGTCCATCAGCAAGAGTTTGCTGAAGTATGCCACCTCGAAGAATATTCCCATCCTCGACTATCATGAGGAGTTTGCCGATGCCTACGAGGCTTTCTATGACCAAATCTGTCCGGATGAAGAATAACTGCATTCAAGTTTTTAAGGATCATTCAATCAAAATGAGTTATATTAAGTACATGGCTGGGGTCGTAATTGCGGCAATGGCCATTTCTTCTTGTGATGAGGATGTTATGTCCATTGGTGGTTCACTCACAAACGAAAGCGACACACTGAACCTCAGCAGAAGTGTTTATCAAGCCACCAGTCAGACTGTGATAGCCAAGTCGGTACTTACCGATCCGCAAGACTTCTTCTTCGGACGAGTGAGCGACCCACAGACCAACACAATCGTGACCAGTGATTTCACTTCGCAGTTTTACGTACTGCCAAGTCTCGACATCTCATCGGCAGATTATTTTGTGTACAAAGAAGACGGCAAGGTAATTGCTGACTCGTGCGATATCATTATCTACACGAAGGCTCCTGCCAACGCGCTTGACAACCTCACTGCCATGCAGATGCGCATTCGCGAACTACAGACCCCTATCCCATCGGGGCGATACTACTCAGACTTCAATCCTGAGGACTATGTAAGAAAAGATGCTAATGCCATCGACTTCACGCACGTCTTCACTTACACCAACCTGCGTGACACCGAGAGTGAGCGTTCCAACACTGACTATCTCAACAACATTCGCCTTGTGTTGAACAAGCCCTACAAAGGCAGAGACAGCGTGACCTACAAGAACTACGGCACCTATATCCTGCGACAGTACATGGAACACAAAGAGCGCTTCCGCAATTCCAACACATTTGCCCGCGATGTGTGTCCCGGATTTCTGTTCGAGATTACCGACGGATTGGGCTTCTATGCTGCGATGAGTAACATTGGCTTGCGAGTTTGGTACACACTGAATCGCGACAAAGTGTACCAGACATCACAGGTGTTTGCTGGCACAGAGGAGGTGGTTCAGACAGTAAGAGTAATCAACGACAAGACGGCTCTCACCAAACTGGCAGCCGAGACCGATCACACCTATTTGAAGACTCCTGCTGGACTGTTCACTGAGGTGACACTACCCGTTGAGAACATCTGGAATGGTCATGAGAACGACTCACTGCTCGCTGCAAAGATTATCTTCCAGCGTTTGAACAACAGCAATGTGAGTGAGCGCGATTTTGAAGCGCCGAGTGCTCTGCTGATGGTGATGAAAGACAGTCTGAACACTTTCTTCGAGCAGCGAATGCTGCCCAACAGTCAGACTTCGTTCTTCACTACCTTTACGTCGAGCAGCAACATCTATTCTTTTGCCAACATTTCTACCCTCATCACTCACATGTGGGCCAGACGCAAAGCTGCCATCAAGCAGATTCAGACAGCACATCCTGGATGGACTCTGGAACAGGCCACAAACGAATGGGCTAATCAGAAGGATGCCAATGGAAATCTGGTGAATCAGAACTGGAACAAGGTGATACTGGTGCCTGCCAGCTATGAGGTAAGTTCCACGAGTTCTGCCGTCACACGCATAGGCCACGACATGTCACTCACCAGTACGCGTCTCATCGGTGGAAAGAATAACCCCATCTCTTTTGAAGTGGTCTATGGGCGGTTCAACCAATAATGATATCTCTGTTAGAACTAAAGGCTACAATTAGCGCCCTTTAAGAAAGCATCATGGCAGACGGATTTTTAGAGAAGCACCAACAGGACTACGAGGCACGAAAGGCTGAGTATCTGCGAAAAAAGAAACACCTGCCAAAGGTGAGCAGGCGACCAGAGCGTCCCGACGACGAGGCATTGTAGAGAAGAGAGAGGGAATGAGACGGCTCAGTCGTCTCTATAAACTGAGAATATCCGAAGGAGCTACAGCAAACGTTGTGGCTCCTTTTTCTGTCAGGAAACGTCGTGAGCGAAATCCCCATAGCACACTGATACAAGGCAGTCCAGAATTGTGTGCCGTAGCAATGTCCACCTCACTGTCACCCACATATACAGCCCCCTCTTTCGACACGCCCAGTTGTCTCAGCGCCTCCATCACGGTGTCGGGTGCAGGCTTTTTCCTGATGCCCTCAGCCTCATGTTCGCCTATTGCCACCTCTATCGTGTCGGGAAAGAAATGATGGCACAGTTCCTGAGTGGCAGCATAGAACTTATTGCTGACCACAGCCAGCCGCTTGCCTTGCGCCTTCAGTTCGGCCAGCAGTTCAGGAATGCCTTGATATGGATGCGTCGTGTCGAGCGAGTGAGCCATGTAGTGTTCACGAAAGGTGCGGAAAGTGGCTTCGAACTGTGCGTTCTGCTCACCGTCAGGAACAGCGCGAACCATCAGCATACGCACCCCGTTGCCTACGAAGTGCCTCACGTCGTCAATACTGTGTTCAGGCATGTGGTGAGTGCGCAGGGCGTAGTTCACCGATGCCGCCAAGTCGTTCAGCGTGTCGAGCAACGTACCGTCAAGATCGAAGATATAAGTCTGTGCCATCATCGCTTACTACGGGTCACCATTGTCTTCACTTTCTTATTATATCGCTCAGCAGCAATCAGCTGTTCAATGGTGAGGTGCATGCGGTACTTCCACTTGTTGTCTGAACTTGGCACGTTGATACGCTCCTCACGCGGATTTTTGTTCCACAGCTCACTGTCCATAGCCAGCCAGTCTTGCAATGCCAGGATGCAAAGCATGGACGGCGAGTAGAGGTGACGGGCAATGATTTCCTCTGCCAAGTGAGCAGGCAGATGCTGCGGTGCACGTCCCTGTTTCTGCAGCATCGTGGCGTAGAACCGCTGTGCACGCTCCGAGTTCTCCTCCCACCACAGCCGCAAAGGAGCAATGTCGTGTGTAGAGATGGTGGCTACGCTCCTGATGGGGTTGCCATCCAGATGCGTAAACTCTACGCCCTTCTGTTTAGGCATCTGCTGAATCTCAAGTGTCAGAATACGCAATTCGTTCAGCACCGGCTCCACGCAGTCGGGCATCAGCCCCAGGTCCTCAGCACAGATGAGCATGTTGGTGTCGCTCAGTATCTCGCTCAGATTGCGATAGCCTGCGTTGCCCCAGAACATTGAATGCCGCTGAAAGAAATAATTATTGTACAGCCGCATGTAGGCATCGCGTTCCTCAGCTGTGAGCGCCTCAAATACCGGCTCGTCGCTGGCCATAATGCGCGGATGATACATCTCTGGCTGGTGCGGGTCTTCCACAAAGAGCACGTTGGCCACAAGCCTCATCAGTCCGTCGCGAATCCACAGACTGTTCTCATCGCCCTTCCCTTCGAAGAACTGATCCACCTTCCGTTGAGTGTCAACCTCTTCCTTCAGTTCATAGAGTCCGTATGGTTTCTTCTTGAGGAAGGTATCTTTCACATACTTTGCATGAATACCGAAGAATCTGTTCACGGTACGGTCATTGATGAACGGACGAGTGAGGAAATCCTTTCTGAAGGGCAATCCGAAGTACTCTATCTCCCCTTCCGTGAGGGGCATCGACGGTGCGAAATGTCCCATCGTGCCGTACAGTTGCTCTCTGGGTATCTCCCAGAAACGGAAGTAGCCCAGCACGTGATCTAAGCGAAGTGCGTCGAAGTACTGCTCTTGGTGCTTGATGCGTCGGCGGAAGTAGTCACCCACCTTTTCCCACCGATAAGTAGGCGATCCCCAGTTCTGTCCTTTCACTGAGAAGAAGTCGGGCGGCGCCCCCATCTGCATGTCCAGATAGAAGTATTCCGGATGCTCCATTGTGTCGGCACTCTTTCGGTTCAGTCCGATGGGCTGGTCACCTTTCAGGAACACACCTTTCGAACGTGCATAGTCAGCAGCAGCCTTCAGTTGCAAGTGCAGCTGATACTGCACGTAAGCCACCTCGTCGCTGTCCTCCCCTGCCTTCCATTCCAGATAAGGCTCCAGCCAGTCTTTATTATCCTCACGCCAAGACTTAAAGTCAGGCGAGCTGAGTGTCTGACTCCCCTTCTCCTGGAATATCTGATGAACGTATTCAGACTTCACCCTTTCCACCGCCACATAGTCCGTATATGGCAGTGCATTCAGTTCTCTCTGCTGTCTGCGGAAGGCGGTCATCTGCTGCTTGTTCTTCAATGCTCCGAGCTGTTCGAGGTCCAAGAATTGCGGATGCAGGGCAAAGGCCGAGACGATGTTGTAGGGACAAGAGTCGCCCCACTGATGATACAGGGTTGTGTCGTTGACGGGCAGCACCTGAATGGCTTTCATGCCCGTGAGAACAGCCCAGTCCACCAAACGGCGCAAGTCGCCAAAGTCGCCCACGCCGCAGGAGTGCTCACTGCGCAAGGCAAATACAGGCACACACACACCAGCCACTCGCCAGGGCTTCTCTGCCCAGCGCAACTGTTCGCCACTGAGCACCATCACCTCGCCATCGGCCAGTTCCTCGGTCACCACTCGGTTGTCGCCCTCCTCCCAGGCCTGCAGCTCATGTGTCTTGCGATTGATGATCACATATTTATACTCCAGTGGCATGCCAATCCAATCTACGTTGAGTGTAGCCATCCAGTCATTCCGCCCCATGTTCTCCATGGGAAGATAGCGTGTGGGATTCCACGAACCCAGCGCTGGATGACTGCCCACAACGGCCACCATCTGTTCACTGGTCAACTGCGGTGCCGACACGCGGAAAAGCAGTGTCTTGCGAAACAGTGGCAGCTTCTTCGCAGTCTTCATTCCACTCTGTTGCTCACCGCCATTACAGTCAGTGTTCTGTGAACTCATCGTCACCTGATAAGCTGCAGAATACAGATGATTGTTCAGAGGCATGTCGCGCCACTGGTCGTTGAAGATGAAGGTTTTCGTAGAGTCGAAAGCATAGTCACGCGGCATCACGGTCCACTCGCGTCGCAGCTCCCTACCGTCGGCATCAGCCACTATATAATAATAGGTGAAAGACAAGATGGGGCTTCGGCGTGACTCCAGCATAACGGTTTCACCCGTCCACTGGTCGCCGTCCTGCGTAGTCATGGGCAGTTGCATGTGTCGTTCCACCCCATCGGTAGCACGATAGCTCACGCACACCACCATCTGCTGGCCCCATTCCGTCCTGTAGTGTATAGAGAATCTCAGTTTCATTTCTCGGTTAGTTCGTTTTATAAACGCAAAGTTACGAAAAAAACGAGAGAAATGCAAAAGGAAAGCTCTTTTCTTTTCATTTCCGAGTGAAAGAAACTTCGGCAAAGCCAAAGTTACGAAAAAAGCTTGTAAAAGCGAAGTGATTATGGAAGATTAACGCAATTCGGCCTAAAATAAAGGCAAGACGGGGAATAATAGGGAATCAAAGGACGAAGGGAAAAGGCAACTTGATGCGGATTGGTGCAAGGGTTAGGTCTCTAAATTGGACTCGGCCATGCCGCTTGCCAGAAGCAAGAACCCGCTTGAACCATCTCAGACAGTTAAACTTTTCTAATTTCAAGGGTACGGAAAAGGCAGAATGACGTAATTCAAACTGATAGGTTTTAGATTCAACAAACTGCAACGAATTGCCGAAAAAGCATTTCAAAAAATGGTATTAACGAGTAGTGCTGTCCGCTCGTCAATTTCGTCTTGTCAATCTTCTCAAACTTTGCCATATCCAAGTTCTCCAAAAATAAGTTTAACATTCAGTTTCCAGTTCCCGCCGCCGTCAAAAATCAATTTTTAACC
>JAEEPT010000006.1 GCA_016284895.1 Prevotella sp.
AAAGCAAGACCGAGGAAGTTTGGGTGAGTGGCTGAAACCAGTAGTTTGCTAAACTGCCGTACGGGTGACTGTACCGGGGGTTCGAATCCCCCAGCTTCCGCACACTGGTCGGTTCATCTAACGGTTAGGATACAAGATTCTCAATCTTGGCATAAGGGTTCGATTCCCTTACCGACTACAGAATTTCCCCAACAACATTTTCGAATAAAGTAACTAACTGGTCGGTTCATCTAACGGTTAGGATACAAGATTCTCAATCTTGGCATAAGGGTTCGATTCCCTTACCGACTACAAGAAGACATCGAAGACCCGTGAATGGGTCTTTTTTTGTATCTAAAAGAGAGCACAATGGACGACCAATTTTCAAGAACCCGCCTTTTGATTGGCAGTGCAGCCCTGAAGAAGCTCGCGGCATGCCACATAGCTGTTTTTGGCGTTGGGGGCGTGGGCGGCTACGCGACAGAGGTGTTGGCCCGCAGCGGAATTGGAGCACTCGACTTGATAGACAACGACCGTGTGTGTCTATCAAACATCAACAGACAAATCATTGCACTTCACTCTACCGTAGGGAGACTGAAGGTGGACGTGGCCAAAGAACGTATTCACGACATCAACCCTGACTGCGAAGTGCGTACCTACCCCACTTTCTACTTACCGGAGAATGCCGACGAATTCAATCTCTTACAATATGACTATGTGATAGACTGCATTGATACTGTCACAGCAAAGCTGGAGATTATTCGTCGCTGTCACCATCTTGGAGTGCCTGTCATATCAAGCATGGGTGCTGCCTTTAAGATGGATGCTACAGGCTTTCGCGTTGCCGACATTGAACAGACACAGATGGATCCGCTGGCAAAGATTATCCGCAAGAAACTGCGCAAGGAAGGTATTCACGGGGTAAAAGTGGTATATAGCGAAGAACAACCACTGGCAGTCAGCGACCGTTCCACCCCTGCCTCTAACGCTTTCGTGCCTGCAGCAGCAGGACTCATCATAGGAGGCGAAGTGGTGAAAGACCTCATCAAAGACACAATGGGTCTTGAGGGGACAGAGGATGAAGAACAAAGCAATATAATATAAATAGGTATGGAGGAATGACTATGAACCGAAACGAGAAATTCATTATCACCATCAATCGAGAGATAGGAAGCGGAGGACGTACCGTTGGGCGCATTTTGGCCGAACGCCTCAATGTGAGATATTACGACAAAGCCATCATACAAGGACTCACAAATAAGTTCGGCCTGAACATTGAAGAAATAGAGCGTCTGAAAGCCCAGGAAACCAAAGAGCCATCCTGGTGGGAGGAGTTCAACATGTACTACAGGAAGTTATTCAATATTTCCGACAGCACCCCCAAGCCTACCACTGCTGCCATGTTCGAGACAGAACGAATGATTCTGGAGAGCTTGGCCAAAAGAGAATCATGCGTGATAGCTGGACGCAGCACTTTTCTCATCTTTCGCGAGTGGAAGAACCGAGTAAACGTGTTCTTGCAAGCCTCGATGAGTCACCGTATTGAAAGGCTCATGAACAAAAGAGGAATACGCTATGAAGATGCCATCGACATCATAGAGAGTGTTGACGAAGGACGCGAAGCCTATATCAAGAAATATAGCGATCGCTCACGCTACGACACACGCAACTACGACCTCATCATCTCGATGGATAAGTTGAGTGAGGAGGATGCTGCCGACATCATCATGGAGTACATCAAACGCACTGAGAAGCAAGACTAAAAAAAATAACGTTATATGAGGAGAAACGTCATGTCATTCTGCTTGCTGATGCTGACAGTCATCATGCAAGCACAAATCACCAATCCTGTACATTTCAAGACAGAGCTGAAAACAACAAGTGGCGATATGGCCGAAATACTGTTTACAGCAATGATTGATAACGGATGGCACGTCTATTCTACTGATTTGGGACAGGACGGACCTATCGAGGCAACATTCACTGCAGTCAAGCTGAATGGTGCCGAACTGGTGGGTAAACTTCAACCACGCGGCAAGCTCACAGAGCAGTACGACAAAATGTTTGGCATGAAGCTCCGCTATTTTGAAGGAAAGGGAACCTTCGTTCAGACAATCCGCTTCACGAAGCCAGACTATGCGATAGAGGGCTATCTGGAATATGGGGCATGTAGCGATGAGATGTGTTTACCGCCTACACAAGTGGAATTCAAGTCAAGTGGAAAGTCGCCCGTAGCACTCGCCAAGCCTGAGAAAGATGAGAAAGCAGAAAAAACGGAGAAAGCAGAGAGCACAGAAGCAGATACAGTAAAAGCGGTGGAAGCGGAAGCGCCTACCGAGGCAGAACCATCTATAGAAGAAGCCAGTAAAGACATGGATCTATGGACGCCCATCACTTCCGACCTCAATGCTTTCAGCCAAAACGAGAATAGCAACTCCACGGCATGGTGGATGATATTCCTGCAAGGCTTACTGGGTGGATTCCTTGCTATTCTGACCCCCTGCGTCTGGCCCATCATTCCGATGACAGTATCCTTTTTCCTAAAGAGAAACAAGGAACGATCGAAAGCCATCAACGAAGCAGTCACCTATGGGGTTTCCATTGTGGTGATATACTTATTGCTGGGGCTCATCGTAACATTGTTCTTTGGTGCATCGGCCCTGAACGCTATTTCCACAAATGCGCTATTCAACATCCTGATAGCCTTGCTGCTCATCGTGTTTGCGGCATCGTTCTTTGGAGCTTTCGAACTTACCCTTCCTTCCAAATGGACAAACTGGATTGACCAGAAATCAGAAAAAAGCACTGGTCTCCTTTCCATTTTCCTCATGGCTTTCACGCTGACACTTGTATCCTTCTCCTGCACGGGTCCCATTATCGGATTCTTGTTAGTTGCAGTGTCCACACAAGGAAGCATTATCGCCCCTACCATCGGCATGCTTGGCTTTGCCATTGCACTTGCCATTCCTTTTACGCTGTTTGCTCTTTTCCCGTCGTTGCTGAAAAGTGCTCCAAAATCAGGCGGATGGATGAATACCGTAAAAGTGGTGCTTGCATTCATAGAACTGGCATTCGCATTGAAGTTTCTTTCCGTAGCTGATTTAGCTTACGGGTGGCATCTGTTGGATCGCGAAGTGTTTGTGAGCCTGTGGATTGTTCTGTTTGCACTGTTGGGCAGCTATCTGCTGGGTTGGCTCAAGTTCGAGCACGACGATGAGAGCCGTCACATCGGTGTGACGCGATTCTTCCTGGCGCTTGCTTCATTGTCCTTCGCCATCTATATGGTGCCTGGATTGTGGGGAGCTCCGCTGAAAGCCATCTCAGCCTTCACGCCTCCCATGAACACGCAAGACTTCCGACAATACCAGCAAGGCTCAGTGGAGGCTCGCTTCACCGACTACAAACAGGCACTGACGGCAGCCCGTGCTGAGGGAAAGCCGGTAATGATCGACTTCACTGGCTTCGGATGCGTGAATTGTCGCAAGATGGAAGCTGCCGTGTGGACAGATCCCAGGGTGGAGGACATCCTTAACAACCGCTACGTGGTGGTGTCGCTCTATGTTGATGACAAGACACCCCTGCCAACCCCCGTTACGGTGACTGAGACCGACGGACAGCAGCGCACGCTGAGAACAGTAGGCGACAAGTGGAGCTACCTGCAGCGCACGAAAGTGGGAGCCAACACTCAGCCCTGCTACGTACTGCTTGACCCCAGGACGGGAAAACCGCTGAACGGACTACGCTCCTACGATGAGGACATAGATGGCTACGTGGAGTTCCTCCAGACAGGGCTCGACAACTACAAACAGTAAGCTCCTGCGGTCAACACACACAATAAAAAAAGCACCTGTTGCAAATACATGCAGCAGGTGTTTTTTTATGAATGGTCTATGAAAAGACTTAGTTTGTGTGAGGAGGAAGCTCCAGCCAGCGCACGTAGCAGAAGTCCTGACGGTGAGGCAGGTGCTTGTTCTTCGGGTACATGCGGACAGCACTCTTGTACTGACCAGCCTGCTGAGGAGCCAGCTCAGCCTCGAAGATGTAGTTGTTGCCTTCGTGGCCCACCATCTTCAGCGGCTCAACAGAGAACACCCTGTCCTCGCCCTCGGGAGTCGTTGCGATATTGAGTTTCTCCAGACCGATGGCATCGTCGAGCCCCTGCTCGTTGATGACGTAGCGCAGCGTGTACTTCTCGCCAGTGTGGATGCCTGCTGCAGGATAGTCCCACTCCGACTTCACCACGCTGATAGAATCCCAGCGCTCAGCCACTGTCTCCTTCCAGAGGGCAATTTCCTTAGCCAGCTGGTTGTTGTTCTTCGACACTTCCTTGAAACGCTTGGCCTCCTTCTCGTAGAACTTCGAGTAGTAGTCGTCCAGCTGACGCTTCATAGTGTAGTGAGGAGCTATCTGTGCGATAGAATTCTTCAGCACCTTGATCCAGCCCTTAGAGATGCCCTTCTTGTCTCTGTCATAGTAGAGAGGAACAATCTCGTTCTCCAGCAAGCTGTAGATGGTAGCAGCGTCAAGCTGATCCTGATAGCCCTGGTTCTGATAGGTACGCTTCTCAGTGAGCGCCCATCCGGCACCCTCGCGATAGCCTTCCAGCCACCAGCCGTCCTTCACAGAGAGGTTGACAACACCGTTCATCTCGGCCTTCTCGCCAGATGTACCAGAAGCCTCGAGCGGACGTGTAGGTGTGTTCATCCAGATATCCACACCCGACACAAGGCGACGAGCCAGCAGGAAGTCGTAGTCTTCGAGGAAGATAATCTTGCCCTGGAACTCCTCACGCTGCGAGATCTCGAAAATCTTCTTAATCAGGCCCTGACCAGCGCCATCGGCAGGGTGAGCCTTACCAGCAAAGAGGAAGATAACTGGACGATCGGGATTGTTGACAATCCTTGAAAGACGATCGAGGTCGGTAAACAGCAGGTGAGCACGCTTGTAGGTAGCGAAACGACGGCAGAAGCCAATCACCAGTGCGTTAGGATTGAAACGGTCAACGAGCTTCACGATACGTGCGGGATCACCCTGGTTCTTCAACCAAGTCTCACGGAACTGCACCTCGATATAATCGAACAACTTCTCCTTCAAAGCCTGACGGGTAGCCCAAATCTCCTCATCGGGACAATTGTAGATGCCGTGCCAGATTTCCTCGTTCGACTGGTCGCTCATGTGCTTCTCGTCGAAATACTTTGCATAGACCTTGCGCCACTCAGTAGCACACCATGTGGGGAAGTGAACACCGTTGGTGACGTAGCCCACGTGGTTCTCCTCGGGGAAGTAGCCGTTCCAAATGGGAGCAAACATCTTCTGCGATACCCATCCGTGAAGCTTAGACACACCGTTGACCTCCTGACAGGTATTGCAGGCGAAGGTTGACATGCAGAACTTCTCTCCGTGATCCTCAGGATTGGTGCGACCCATTCCGATGAACTCATCCCATGTGATGCCCAGCTTCTGAGGATAGCCACCCATATACTTGCCAAACAGTCCTTCGTCGAAGTAGTCGTGACCAGCAGGTACAGGAGTGTGAACGGTATAGAGGCCGCTGGCACGCACCAGCTCCATAGCCTGATTGAAGGTAAGTCCGTCTTCAATGTAGTCGCACAGACGCTGCAGGTTGACCAGAGCGGCGTGTCCCTCGTTGCAGTGGTAGATCTCCTTCTTGATACCCAGCTTCTTCAGCGTCAGAGCGCCACCGATACCCAGCAGAATCTCCTGCTTCAGACGGTTCTCCCAGTCGCCACCATAGAGTGAGTGGGTGATGGGCTTGTCGTACTCAGAGTTCATGTCGTTGTCGGTATCGAGCAGGTAAAGCTTGATGCGACCCACGTTAGCCACCCACACACAGGCGTGAACCTGATAGTTGGTGTAAGGCACATCGACCACGAGGGGCTGTCCGTCCTTGTCGAGCACGCGCTCAATGGGCAGTGAGGGGAAGTTCTGTGCCTCGTATTTTGCAATCTGCTGTCCGTCCATTGAAAGGCTCTGAGTGAAGTAGCCGAAACGATAGAGGAAGCCTACGGCACACATATCGACATTCGAGTCGGAAGCCTCTTTCAGATAGTCGCCTGCCAGCATGCCCAGACCGCCTGAATAGATCTTCAGGGCAGAGTGGATACCATACTCCATAGAGAAGTAGGCCACAGAGGGACGCTTCTTGTCGGGCTCCACATCCATATAGTCACGGAACAACTTGTAAACAGAGTTGATGCGCTTCATCATAGACTTGTCCTTGACAATATCCTCTTTACGACGAAGGCTCAGGCGTTCGAGCAGCATCACAGGATTGTGCTTCACATCGTGATAGAGTTCAGGATCAAGGTCGCGGAAGAGGTCGCGAGCCTCGTAGTTCCACACCCACCACAGGTTGTGGGCAATCTCGTCGAGGCACTTCAATTCTTCTGGAAGGCTCGATTTCACGGTCAACTCCTTCCACTGCGGAGCGTTGACATAATCAGCTTTGATTTTCATAATTGACTATTATTTGATTTTATAGAATATGATACTAATAATAAAATATGTTCGGATAGCATTATATTTTTAATCGCTACACTTCTCTTTGTTCAGAGGCTTTACCTTTGTCGGCCATCCGCTCCTCTGCATGCCGCAGTGCTATGTCGTAGGCCTCGTAGTAGTACTTGATGAACTCACTCCAGAGGGCTTTCTTCGACAGTGCTTCAGCATTCTTCCTGCACGCTTCCACCTGTTTAGGAGTCAGATTAGAATAGTGCGACACTGTATCCTTGATGATATCGGCAACCTCAGAGTAATTATAGTCCGTGCGATGTATGACCTTCACGCCGTCCTCTATCTCGCCTGCATAGCCCAATTCCTTGTTGACCCACAGTCCGAAGCCAGCCAGGTCGGTTGTGATGCATGGCACCTTGAAAGCCACCGACTCCAGCGGTGTGTATCCCCAGGGCTCATAGTATGAAGGATAGATGCACAGGTCATTTCCCAACACTACATCATAATAGGTGAGGTTCAGAATGCCGTCCTTTCCGTCAAGATAGCAAGGCAGGAAAATCACCTTCACCATATCGTCGTGACGGTTGTGCATATCGTAGAACTTCATCATGTTGAGCACATTGTCGTGTCCCATATTGTGCAGCCAATGCGTGACTTGAGGCACTTCAAGGGGCGTGTCGAACTTCTTGCCACTTTTCAGTCTCTCTATCAAGTCCTGACGTGGCTCGCCAGTCCATCCAGGCACGTCAATGAAAGCCACGACTTTCTTCTTAAGGTTACGATCGCGAAGCAGACGGTTCATGGCTTCAACGAAGACATCGATGCCTTTGTTACGGAACTCATAGCGGCCCGACGTCGAGACGATGAGCGTATCTTCATCAAGCTGTTCGCCCAGCAGCGCGTTAGCCACATCGAGCATCTTTCTGCGAGCAAATTTGCGCTTGCGTCCGAAGACCTGAGGCTTGGGCACGAAACTGTTGTCAAACCCATTGGGCAACACCACGTCCACAGGCTTGTCAAGCAGTTCAACACACTCCCGTGCTGTGATGTCGCTCACAGTAGTGAAACAGTCCACATGATGAGCCGTTTGTTTTTCAATAGAGTGTTTGCTCTGCATGTTCAGCTCTCCAGCCATTTGGTCGCCATTATATGCAAAGAGGTAGTCGTAGAGCGGTTTCTGATTGCCAGCTATTGAACGCCCTATGCTCGTCGCGTGGGTAGTAAAGACAGTGGCAATCTGAGGCAGGCGCTGATTAAGATAGAGCGCACCCAGTCCGCACATCCACTCATTTGCATGGTAGATGACCTTCTTCGAATCATCCAGATAGTAATGATAGAAACTTTCTACCACAAGACCTGCTGCGTAGGAGAACATAGATGCCTCGTCGTAGTCGCCATAGGCATGCAGCGAATCTACCTGATAGTGTTCCCACAACCAGCCATAAATCTCGTTTTTCTTCTCAAAATAAGGGTGAAAGTCAACAAGGATTGAAATGGGAGCACCAGGAATAGTCCATCTTCCCACTCTAACGTTGATGCCTTGTTCTTTTGCCTCCCATTGCCATTCAGCAAAGAGAGATTTTTCTTCTTGAAAATAGGGATTTTCTGTCTCCTTCCAAAAATCAGGACCAATAAAAATAATTCTGTCCTTTAGCACTTCCTGAAGAGTCTTTGCACGAGTTGAAAGAACGGTGTAAATACCACCTACCTTGTTACAAACTTCCCAACTCGATTCAAAAATGTAGTCTGGGCTCTTTTGTTTTTTATCCATGTTACCTGCTTATAAGTGGGTGCAAAGATAAGAATTTTTTCCGTATCATAAGAAAAATTTGCAAACATATTTTCCAGTTATCTGTTTTTTTTGATTTAAAATTGTTACCTTTGCCGCCAAACCATTACATACAACATGAGAAAGACAGCAGTTTTGTTACTCATTCTTTTGAGCGCATTGACATCAAGCGCCCAAGACAAGAAAGACTCTGACAACAGCATTGAATTATACAACAGAGAGTATGACATCATCCTGAAGTGCAACTTGGATGGCGATGGGATGATTGTGCCCGGTCACGATCTCTACGGTCCTTTGCCCGGTTATCTGGGAAAGACGAAGCACAATTTTTATTGGCTGATTCTTTCAGTTGAGAAAGAGGGCGACATCAACTATCTTCAAATGGTGAACGACTACGGCAGTGAAGACCTCACAGCCACCATCTATCAGGCAAGCGATTCCACGTTTCTGTTTACCCAGCGAAAAGGCAGCACCATCAAGTTGCCGGAACAGCGGAAATGGCAAAAACTGCCCAAGAGCCTGCTCTTTAAAAAAAGGAACAAATCGAAATAAATAATAACAGGAATAAAAACAATTTTAACACATGGTTTTCAATGAGTTACGAACAATATAAAGAGCCACCATTTTACATCTTTGCTAACTCACAATTCCATCTAATAAAAAGGCACAAATAACATTTTATAAAGCGTTGGGGCTATAAGTTAAAAAAACGGATTCGCAGGGATGTAGTGTCAGCGTATAGGTTCTGTCGTTATTGCATTTTAGCTCGTGCCGGCTACCTGACAGGTTATGCCATACCCTCACCTTCTTTGGCATGTCCTGCAGTCGGAAGCTGACAACGGTTGTTCTGTCTTCGAGATTTGCCAAATAGAAGATTTCCGTATTGTCAATTCTTCTATGGGTATGAACTACGGATTCATGGTGCGTTAAAATCTCCAAGGGACGGATGATGCTCTCGCCCGAGTGGAGTATAGCCACGCCAGCCTCACGGAAAGCATCAATCCGGGCCTGCGATTCAGCGTTGACATGAGCCTTGTCGGCCATCAAGAATGCTTTATACTCTATGCCGTCTGGTGTCACAAGCCTCCCGCCTTTGACCTGCAGCCTATGTTTCAGAGCATCGCCCGTGCAGACATCCCAGTCCAAGCCGTCTATGCCATCGGGCAATCGGCTGGTGATGGTCTTGACAGGCACGTCATCGCCAAGAAACACGAGAACGTCGGGAGCAGCCTTGCCCTGACGCAGCATCACCATCGAGCGCACGGCCTGCAGCCATACTAGCTTCATTTGCTCCCAACGGGGATTGCTGCGGTTGATGGCATACTCACGACCAGCTTTGTAGGGCTGGTCAACCTTTGCTGAAGGAATATGGGGCGTAGCACAGGCCACAAGCTCCTGCGCTCCCATTGAGAAGGCGATACTGGCCACACGGTGCAGGTCGGCAGGTGTGTGCTTGTATTCACAATCGGTCATTGCTTCAGCTGAGGCAATGGGCTTGCCATAAATATGAGCCGCACTGGAGCAGCCTTTCACATCATAGGCTCCCTGCCGCTGGTAGAGCCAAACTCGCCTTGCGGTTTATCAGTGCTTTGTTTCACGCTGACGGCATCGCCCGTGATGCAGAGCGCATTGCCGATGGCCTGTGCCACCCGTTACATGGTATGTTCGGGGGTGATCCATCTGCCCCCGGCGCAGTAACCGTTCGAGATGTTCAGCTCAAACGAAAGCCCCGTCCGCTTCGCCTCGCTGGCAGCCAGACGCAGGTGTCGCCACCACTCTGTACTGAAGGCATCCTCGGTCCCATTTGCCCTTGCGTCCTTGGTGTGATTCTGGTCGTAGTACACCACTCCACCGAAGCCTGCATCACGTAATGCCTCCGCATCAGCAACTATTCCTTCATCTGCTGTCCGTTCGTAGCCGAAGAACCACCACGTCTTCATTCTGTATTCCTGTGTAGGCTTCTGCCACAACTTTTTGAGTTGTGACAAATCCTGTGCATTAACCGCAGTAAAACGGCTTAGAATCAGGCAAAGTGGGAGAACGATCCTCATCACAGGAATCATATTCGTATGTCTTGTCAATAGACGCGGGGCCCGAAAATCATGGTGCCCACACGCACCATCGTAGAACGGTGCTGCACAGCAATGGGGAAATCGTCGCTCATACCCCACGACCGCTCACAGAAATGGGGATCGTCGGCAAAGAACTGCGCCTTCACCTCGTCGAAGAAGTCGGCTCCCTGCTGGAACTCGCAGGCTATCTGCTGTTCATCGTCGGTGTTCGAAGCCATCATCATCAGTCCGCATATCCGCACGTTCGGCATCTGTCGCCACTCACCGTCGGCCAGTAGCTGTCGGCACTCATCGAGGGTAAGACCGTACTTCGTGGCCTCCTCGGCAATGTGGAGCTCCAGCAGCACCTTCACCACCCTGCCCACCTTAGCTGCCTGCTTCTGAATCTCGCGCAGCAGGCGGAGCGAGTCAACGGCCTCAATCATCGTGATGTAAGGAGCGATGTACTTCACCTTGTTGGTCTGCAGATGACCTATGAAGTGCCACTCTATGTCCTTGGGCAACTGCTCGTGCTTCTCGCGAATCTCCTGTTCGTGACTCTCCCCGAACACACGCTGTCCCTCCTCGTATGCCGCCATGATATAATCGGCAGGATGATACTTGCTGATGGCAACAAGGCGCACACCATCGGGCAGACGGCTGAGCACCTCGTGCAGGTTCCGTTTTACGTCAACATTCATCATTCTTCGAACTCGGGCTTGTCGTCCTGTTCCTTCTTTTTGTATTCAAACACATCCATGAGCGTGGTCTCAGCCACCGATGAGATGACATAGTCGATCATCGTGCCGCCCATCACCTCATCGATGTTCTTCACGGCTCCGTTGAGCGTGCCTGCCTGCACCAGATAGTTCACGCTGGAGCGCTTCTCCTTCTCAGTCTTCTCGTCGATGGTGATGAACTGCAGCTTCGTCTTATACCAACGGTCAGCCATCTCTTCATCGCTGAAGAAAATCTCCTTATAGGCGGCACGCTTGATGTCGTTGATCTCGAACTCGCCGCTGATGTAGCTTGACATTTCTTCCATGATGCGCTGCTCGGCCTCGGTGAACGAGAGGGCATCTACCACGTAGGTCTCTATCACTTTCTTTTGCAAGCCGTCCTCCATCGTCTTCTCGTAACGGATCTTGCACTCAAACCAGTTTGCTGTTCTGCTTCTCATTTGTTATAAAAAAACTATTAGTATGTTTATTCTTTTCATTCATCGCTCTGAGTGCCACTGGTGGGGGTGGTCAGCCCCTTCTGCTTCTCGAGCGTGAGATGGTCAATCACCTCCATCGCAATGCGCGAAGCCTTGTCGCTGCTAATGCCGGTCTGCTCGGTGAGCTCCGTCTGGAGCTTCACCAGGTCGGCATGCATGGCATTGGTATTAGCCATGAAGGTCTTCTCGTTGGCATTCATATTTTCATTATTATAGACACGCGAGAGTATCTGGTCGGCCTCTCTGGTGAACCGCTTGCGAAAGATTTCCTCTGCCTTCTGCATATAGGCCTCCATCGCCATACGCTCACCGAGTGTATCGACCTCTACGGAATCGCTGTCAGACCACAGGTCGTTATCGCGCTCAGGGTCAAAGTTGCCATCGTCGAGCAGACTCACCTCCGGTTCAGCAGGGACTCCCTCCACAAACTCGATGTTATCAGCCTGCGGTACCAGTTCGAAGTAAAGGAACAGGCAGAGCAACACCACTGCCACGGCTGCAATGAAGGAAACGACAGAGTGCTTCGCGCCACGCAGGCTCTTCAGTGCCGCGCGCATGTCCTGAGTGGAAGCATAGCGCTTTGCAGGATCTTCCTGAATGGCTTTCTTCACCACCCGCTTGTACTCGTATGTGATGGCACCATGCTGATAGAGCCAGTCGATGAGCTTGCCCAGCGAATAGACATCGCTGGCAGCAGTGACTGCCTGACCTGCCAGGACCTCGGGAGCCAGGAAGTGCTCCATATCGACAAACAGATGGGATGCTGCCACCGAGCTGCTGAAAGCCGACGCATGGAGCAAGAGCATGGGCTTCTCGTCGCCCTTGCGGAGCAACACGTTCTGCGGTGAGAAACAAAGGTGGAAGAGGGATTTCTGATGCAGTTCTTCTGCTATCTCGAGCAATCCATCGACCACATGGTCGATGAAGCCCGACTTCGCCACGATGGCAGGATTGTCAGCGAGCAGTTGTTCCAGCGTCTGATACTGGCCCTGTTCGAGTTCCAGCAACAGTGCGCCCTCATGCTCCATCTCAAGAAAGTGCACCTGCTGATGGGATTTGATCGTGCCGATGGCCTTTGCGTCTGCTTGCAGGGCATCCTTGAAGCCTGGCCGTCCCACCAATTGGTCATGCAGCTCGAGCACATAGCGATACTTACCTTCAATCTGCATTTTGCGAAGAAATCCAAAGGGCATCCTGCCCGTGCGGCTATTGTTGCCATCCTTCGCATTGAGCATCTCTTCGAAATTCATTTTTGACGATTTTTACTTTTTCGGGCAACAAAATTACGAAATAATGCTGATATGACGAAGCGATTTTGGAAGATTAACGCATAGAGGGGCATGGAAAGCATTCAGATTTCCCCGAAAAACTCATGTACTTTGCCAAGAAATCAGAGAAAAACATTTTTTTTATTGCATTTTGCACGTCGTTACAATAATTTTTCATAACTTTGCACATTGGAAACTAGAATCCTTAGACTTTTAAAACGCGTTTTATAATATGAAAAAGAAGATTTTAATCCTTGATGACAAAGAGACCATTGCAAAAGTGCTCTCCATCTACTTGATGAGTGATTATGACGTGCAATGGCTGCCTGACGGTCTGCAAGGAGTGAAGTGGCTACAGGCTGGCAACACGCCCGACTTGATTATTTCAGATATCCGCATGCCTGGCATGCGTGGCGATGACTTCCTGGAATGGATTAAGCAGAACGAGCTCTTCCGTCACATCCCCGTCATCATGCTTTCAAGTGAAGACTCTACGAGCGAGCGCATACGCCTGCTGGAGATAGGCGCCGAGGACTATATCGTAAAGCCTTTCAACCCTATGGAGCTCAAAATCAGGGTAAAGAAAATACTCCCTAATCAATAATTGACAACTGAAAGAATATTATAGTTTAGGTTCACGCATACCTATTTTATATTTATTATTATAAACAGACACTTTCTGCGTGAATAACACTTACAGAGATTTACAGAGATTGTCTAAACAATGAAATAATGATTAGTGTCATTTATTTAGGAGATAATCCACAAACTGAGGAGCGTCTGAAATACCTGCCCGGCAGACATGTGGTGCTCACCAAGAACTATATGGATGCAGCAGCAGCCTGCGTGCAGCGTTTTGGCAAAGAGCGCTATATCATATTTTATGAAAAAAGCGTACAAACCGAGGACATCACAGCCATCACATATCTGCGCAAGAACTGCCAGAACATCTACATCATCCTGCTGACCAGCGAGATGAGCAACGAAGAACGTAACATTTACCTAAAGTGTGGCATCAATGACACGCTGAACATAAGTGCTTCGGTCACGGAACTGAACAAAAAACTGCAATTCATCTGCGACCGTGAGAATGTGCTTTTCGACAGCAACATGTCAAAACAGAAGATACTGAAATTCAAAATCCCACTTTGGAAACGCTCTTTCGACATATTCTTCTCTCTGCTCGCCATTATTGCGCTCTCACCAGTGCTCATCATCACCGCGCTGGCCATCAAGATTGAAGACCCTAAGGGCAAGATTCTCTATAAGTCGAAGAGAGTGGGTACGAACTATACCATCTTTGACTTCCTGAAGTTCCGCTCAATGTATGCCGATGCTGACCAACGCCTGAAGGAACTCAGCAAAAGCAACAACCAGTATGCCGAACACCCTGAGGAAGAGGAGAAAAAGACCATCACTTCACCACTTGGCGAACAAGCTGAACAGGAGATGGTAGATATGGGCGTAGAGTCGGAAATGATGATCAGCGACGACGAGGTGATGCTGGTAGGCGACGACTTCGTGGTATCGGAAAGCGACTTCAACAAACAGAAAGAAGAAGAGATAAACAATGCATTCGTAAAGATTGAGAACGATCCGCGCATCACAAAAGTAGGACGTTTCATTCGTAAGACAAGCATTGACGAGCTTCCGCAGCTGTTCAACATACTGAAGGGCGACATGTCGATAGTAGGCAACCGTCCCCTACCCCTCTACGAAGCAGAAAAGCTGACGGCTGACTCAAGCATAGACCGCTTCATGGCACCTGCAGGGCTCACAGGCCTATGGCAGGTGGAAGAACGCGGCAAGGGCGGAACGATGTCTGCAGAAGAGAGAAAGCAACTGGACATTCTCTACGGACAGACTTACAACTTCGCACTCGACATGAAGATTATCTGGCGCACACTTTTCGCGTTCATACAAGATGAAAACGTGTGATAAAAGAATCAACGATGAGAAATCTTAGAACCTTTATAATAATTTGTGTTTCAGTATTTTGCAGTACCGCTACGATGGCTCAAGAGACCTTCGACGACAGCGGTATCAGTGCAGGTTTCTTTGATTCAAGCTTCAGCAAAGACATCAATTTCTCTGATTTTCACCTGCCACCATTAGGTGTGTTGTTCGAGAATGCCAAGGCTAATCCGAACATCCTGCAAATGGCAAAGCTACAGGAGATAGCTGAAGCTGAAGTGAAGAAACAGAAGAAGCACATCTTTTCTTACATCATGGGGCATGCCAGCTACAGTTATGGTAAGACCGACATGTGGGGCAACAACTCGTCCACCTACAGCACCATGATCTATCAGTTCCAGGGATCGGTTCAGAACTATTGGAACGTAGGTGTGAACCTAAGCGTGCCTCTGGAAGACATCCTGGACTTGGGACACTCCGTCAAGCGCAAGCGTCTGCTCGTGGAAGAGGCTCAGATAAAAAAAGATGCTGCTTACGACCAACTGAAGCTGGAGATTGTCACACTTTATATCCGTATCACCAACAACCTGTCGGCTCTGAAGACAGCCGGTGTCAGTGCCGCTATCTATCAGGGGTCTAACCAGTTGGAAGAAGAAGACTTCCATCAGGGCAACCGCGACATCGCCGATTATGCCTACAGTAGTCTGCGCGGACAGAATGCCGTGAACACCTATCAAGGACTGCTCACACAGATCACTACCGACATCGTCACGCTTGAGATTCTGAGCCATACACCTATCCTTACAAACACAACGACTGAAATCACGCTTGACAGCAATATAAAGAAGAGCGAGAAGCAGATTCGCAAGGAGAACAAGGCTATGGACAAGAAAATCAAGCGTCAGATCGAAGAACAGGAGAAGCGAATGAATGATATGCAAAAAAAAGGTGGAAAAAAAGCTCAGCCAACCGAACAGAAATAGTGCCATTGCACTCCAAGAGCGAATCAGAAACGAAGAGGAACTATTCATATTATGGATGTATTTAGATATTTAGTCCGGTTTCTTTACAAGATACGCTGGTATCTTGTAATTCTACCGATGATTGCGCTTGTAGTGGCGTGGTTCCTGACGAGAAACCAGGAACGCGTCTATAATGCCAATACCACTATCTATACTGGTATGCTGACGGGATATAACCTTGAGGGCGGAAGTGGTATTGCCGGAGGTAACGCGCAAATCAACATGCAGAACCTGATGCTCATCATCTCGACAAACAACACGATTCACGAGGTGTCGCTCCGTCTTTTTGCCAGATGCATGATGTATGGCAACCTGTACAAGGACAACAACTATATCACGGCTGAGCACTTCAGAGCTCTGGATGCCAGTGTGCCACCCGACATAAAAGCACTCATCAACCATAATAGCGAAAATGCCACCTATGCCAATCTGAAAGCTCACGAAAAAGCATCACAGAACAATTATCTGTACGGCATACTCAATAATCACCAGTATTTCGGCATCAACAACATCGTGTCACGCCTGAAAGTAGCTCAGATCAACAACAGTGACCTGATCGATATTGCCTATTCCTGCAACGACCCCGGCGTGTGCTACAACACACTCGACATTCTGAACAAGGTGTTTGCCAACCAATACCAGCAATTACGCTATGGCGAGACGCACAAGGTGATTAAGTTCTTCGAGCGTGAGGTGAAGAAATACTACCAGCAACTGACCTTTGCCGAGAACGACTACATCAGGTACAACATCAAGCATGGCATCATCAACTATCCTGAGCAGACCAAACAGCTGACCGTGCTCGACGGTAATCATCAGACAGATCTGAGCGAGCTTCGCATGAAACAGAGCACGACGAAAGCGCTGATCAGATATTTGGAGCGCCAGCTGGGAGATCGCCAGAAGATCATTGAGTCGAACAAGGAATTCACGTCACTGGTGCGCGACATTTCACGCCTGCAGTCACGTATCTCCAACCTCCGACTGATGAGCAGTGAGGAAGGCGGCTCAGAATCGGAAGCACAAATAGAACTCGGAAAAGCTGAACGCCAGCTGAGAGAGGCTACGGCTAAAGTGAAAGAACTCACACAAACGATTGAGAAGAACAACTACAGTACTGACACAGGTGTCAAAGCCAGTTCACTCATTGACAGATGGCTACAGCAGGTGTTGTTGCTCGAAGAGACCAATGCCCAACTCAATGCGATGGACATCATGCGCGACAATATTGACCGGCAGTACCGTAAATACTCGCCTATAGGTGCCACCATTGAGCGCAAGAACCGACACATAGGCTTCATTGAGAGCAACTATATCGAGATGTTGCGCGCCCTGAATGCTGCACGCCTTCGTCAGCGCAACTTGCAGATGTCAACAGCAACACTGAACATCGTCAACCCACCTGCATTCCCCATGAATCCACAGGCTTCAGGCAGAATGATGTATCTGCTGGGAGCATTCCTGCTGACCTTTATCTTCACAGCGCTTTACTTCTTCATCATTGAAATGCTGGATCGCACACTGCGCGACCGCATGCGCTCAGAACGCATCACGAAGATACCGGTGATGGGCTGCTTCCCCAAGGAGAGCAACCTGCGCTATCGTCGTTTCAACAAGATGATTTCCGACATGGCTCTGCGCCAGTTGAGCAAGGTGCTCCTGCCATACTTCAAAGAGGGACAGCAGAACGTGCTCAACCTGCTCTCTACCGATGCTGCCAACGGCAAGAGTTTCCTGGCACAGGAACTGGAGAGCTACTGGACCTCTATCGGACTGCAAGTGCGCCGTCTCACCTACGACGAGGACTTCCTGGCCGAAGACAGCCGCTATATCATGGCAAAGGACATCAAGGATCTGTGTCCCGACATACAGCCCAACGAAATTGCCATCATTGAATATCCTAACTTGGACGATAATTCCATCTCAACTACCCTACTGAATCTCGGCACAGTCAACCTGATGGTGACCCGAGCCAACCGCACATGGAAAGACGTTGATCAGAAAGCGCTGAACGAGCTGCAGGCACGTCTTGAAAACAAGGACAGCCTGTTCATGTACCTCACAGAGGCCAGCCGCTATGCCGTTGAAGAATTTGTAGGCCAGCTGCCTCCATACACTCGTTTCAACAATTTTGTCTATCGCATGTCGCAATTGGGTCTTACTGCCGTAGAGAACAGTCATGCGAAGTAAATGAAGAGCTATTCTTCTACATACAGGCAAGGAATTGGAGGAAGAGACATTCTGCTCTTTCTCCTATTTCTACTTGCACTGTTCAATTTTTACATTCTGGGTATCACAGGCTTTGCCTTTGTGTGCCTCATCCCTGCCGCCATTCTGTTTTTTGCGCTCTCACTGAAATGTCAGGATGCCATGTTCTGGTTCTTTTTTGCCATGAACTATTTTGTGATGGGGTTGCAGCGGTATGGTTACATTCCCATTCCCATCACGCTTGTCACCTTAGGTCCGCAGTTCCTGCTCTTACTGTCGTTCATCATCGTGCCTCGCAGCACCAAGGCTTCTATGGCTACCCCCATGCTGCTGGGCATCATCATCTGGACACTATATTTGTGCATTCAACTATTCAACGGGACCTGCGGTCTGCCCATTGACGTGACAGCCTGGATGCAGAACATGAATTTCTTTGCGTTCTATTTCATTCTGTGCTACATCATCATTTTCAAGGTCATCAACAGCCCCGACAAGGTCATGCGGTTCTTTCGGCTGTGGGCATACTTCTCCCTCATAGCCGCTTTCTGGGCTTTCAGACAGAAGACGTTCGGATGGGATAATGCTGAAAACGCATGGCTGATGAGCGGTGCCAGTCGCACCCATATCATTGGCGGTTCTATTCGCTATTTCTCCTTCTTCTCCGACGCAGCAAACTTTGGCTGCAATACGGGTGCTGCCGCAGCAGTGTTCTTCATCATCGCCCTTACCACAAAACTGAAGAAAGACAAAATACTGTTCTGGATAGCTGGGGCACTCTCCACCTATTCGTTCTTCACTTCAGGCACACGCTCGGGACTGATGTGCTTCATGGTAGCTATCGCGCTTTATGTGTTTCTTTCGAAATCAGCTAAGCTCACATCTCTTGTGGTGACTGCATCTGCTATCTTCGTATTCTTCCTGGCTTGCACTAAGATTGGCAACGGCAACATGCAGATTCGACGCATGCGAACAGCCTTTGACACCAACGATGCCTCGAAGAATGTGCGCGACATGAACAAAGAGGCCCTGAAGAAACATCTGCAAGACGCACCATTCGGCATGGGCATCAATATCAATGAGGACAACATCCCACCATTCAACAAGTTCAAAGTAGTCTATGAGACTTCCAACGACTCCACCTACGTGTTCTTCTGGCAACGGACAGGCATCATCGGTGTATATGTCTTTGCCGGCATGAACATACTGATTCTGCTCGGTGGATGCTTTGTCACGCTCACCAAGTTGAGAAACAAAGCCTGCAAAGGAATTGCAGCAGCCCTGTGTTGCGGATTCTTGGGACTGCAAGCAGGCGGTTATGCCAACCATATCCTGCTGCAATACCCTAACCTCATCCTCTTCTATGGAGGCATGGCTATCGTGTACATCCTACCTGCTATCGAGAGCGATTACGAGCTGTATGAGCAACGGGAATTTGAGAAAGAAGAAGAACGGCGCAGGCTGAAACTTGAGAAGAAGAAGCAATCAAGGGTGTAAGAGCACAGCGCACACTAAACAAAATTGACAAATAAAAATTCATTAACATATTGAGCACGATCCTATCCATCATCACAGTCAACTACAATGGTCTTGCCAACACTTGTGAAATGATTGACAGTCTTCCCCCTTATGAAGGGATGGAAGTGATTGTTGTCGATAACGGTTCAATAGTCAACGAGGCTGAAGTCATCAGTGCGCGCTATCCTCATGTGAAGGCGATACGGAGTGAGCAGAACCTGGGCTTTGCAGGTGGCAATAACATCGGCATCAAGGCAGCAACAGGCCAATATCTGTTCTTTATCAACAACGACACGGTGGTTCGTGACAACTGGCACATTGACCAGCTCATACATCGTTTGGAATCATCAGAGAAGATTGGCATGGTGTGCCCGAAAATAAGATTTGCGTGGGGGTCTTCGCCCATTCAGTTTGCTGGCTACACCCCCCTCTCAGCTATCACCATGCGCAATCATGCCATCGGGTTCGGAGAGGAGGACAACGGACAATGCGACACGCCACACCCCTCGCCCTATGCCCACGGAGCTGCCATGATGGCCAAGCGCGAAGCGATAGACAAGGCAGGACTTATGCCAGAGTGCTTCTTCCTCTATTACGAGGAGCTCGACTGGTCAATGATGTTCACTCGTGCAGGCTATGACATCTGGTACGACCCCTGCTGCACCATCTATCACAAGGAGAGCAAATCAACGGGGCAGGC
Organism: Prevotella sp.; assembly: GCA_016284895.1. GTDB lineage: Bacteria > Bacteroidota > Bacteroidia > Bacteroidales > Bacteroidaceae > Prevotella. Next base: position 20,140 of record JAEEPT010000006.1, read on the forward strand.
CAGTCCGCTCAAGACATTCTATACGACGCGGAACCGCCTGCTGTTCGTCAAGCGCAACATGAGTGGCATGAGAAAATGTCTCTCCTACCTATATCTAATGGGGATTGTTGCACCTAAGGACATGTTACTGTACACAATGAAAGGCCGTTTTGACCTGACAAAGGCAACGGTCAGAGGCATTACAAATTTCTTAAAGGGCTGAGAACAATGAATCTTTGGTGGATACTATACATAATCGACGGCATGATGTTCTTTTTTGTAGCACTCACGGTGCTATACATGCTGATATTCTCCATCGCATCCTTGTTTAGCCGAAACGCCGAAATACCCAAAGCAAAGCATCAGAACCGTTTCATTGTGCTCATTCCATCCTACAAGTGCGACAAGGGCATTCTGCACACTGTCAACTCCATTCACGGACAGACCTACTCACAGCGACTGTTCGATGTTGTGGTCATTTCAGATCACCAGTCTGAGATGACCAACATGCAGCTGGCACAATGCCCCATCACCCTACTGACACCCAACTTCGAAGTGAGCTCAAAAGCTAAATCGCTCCAATATGCCATTCTCAATCTGCCACAGTTCAAGATCTACGATGCAGTCGTGGTGCTCGATGCTGGCAACGTGGTGGAACCCGAGTTCCTCGAACAGCTCAATGATGCCTATGAGAATGCCGGCACCAAGGCCATTCAGGTGCATCGCCTGTCAAAGAACCGCGACACCTCCGTGGCCCGTCTTGACACAGTTTTCGAAGAGATCAACAATTCCATCTTCCGTCGGGGACATGTCATCATGGGATTGTCAGGAGCACTCAACGGTTCAGGCATCGCTTATAATTTCGAATGGTTCAAAAGCCACATCATGAAGGTGAAGACTGCCGGTGAAGACAAGGAACTGGAAGCCATGCTCATGCTTGAGGGAATCTATATAGACTATTATGACAATATCTATGTGTTCGATGAAAAGACTCGCTCACAGTCTGACTTCAATCAACAGCGCAGCCGTTGGGCAGCAACTCAGCTTCACGCCCTGCTCACCAATCTGCACTATCTGCCCTCTGCCCTGATCAATCGCAGGTATGACCATCTGGACAAGATCGTTCAATGGATGCTCATCCCCCGTACCATCTTGATGGGCATCATCCTGGTGATGAGCCTCGTGCTGCCTTTCATCTACTTCACATTGGCTATTAAGTGGTGGGTAGCCGGAGCTGTGTGCCTGTTGGCTTTCTCTATAGCCACCCCCGACCATTTAGTTGACAAGCAATGGAACAGAGACTTCCTCAATGCCCCCTTTGTCATTGGCTGGGGCCTACTTAGCATCGCACACATTGCCTACATTGAGTTCATCAACCAGTGTAAGAGTTTGATCAAGAAAATCCGAAGTTAACGAATGATTTGGTCACTACTGCATATTGTCGATATTCTGCTCTGGGTGCTGATGGCTGGTTCAGCGGGGTATGTCATTTTTTTTGGCATCGCATCGCTGGTCAAGGGGAAGGAGAAATCGGGGAACTCGGAGATATCTGAGAAATCGGAGAACTCTTCTTTCCTCATCATCTATCCTGCCTATCGTGAGGATGCTGTGATTCGTCAGTCGGTTGCCACTTTTCTGCAGCAGGACTATCCTACAGACCGCTACCGCCTGGTGGTTGTCTCCGACCACATGCAGGCTGAAACCAACGAGTGGCTGGCCCAACAGCAGCTGACGCTCTTACAGCCCACTTTCGAGAAGAGCTCGAAGGCCAAGGCCCTGCAGTTTGCCATCGACTACGTGGAGAGTCATCTTCAAAGATCCTCCACATTCACCCATGTGGTCATTCTCGATGCCGACAATGTCGTGGCATCCGACTTTCTGCATCGCCTCAACGAGGTGTGTGCTCAGGGCTATAGCGCTATTCAGTGCCACCGCACCGCTAAGAATGCCAACAACGACATTGCAGCACTCGATGGCATCAGCGAGGAAATCAACAACACCCTCTTCCGTCGGGCTCACAATGCCATCGGACTCTCCTCTGCCTTGATTGGCTCTGGCATGTGCTTCGACTATCCATGGTTCAGGGAGAACGTCCATCAGCTCACCTCTGCCGTAGAGGATCGTGAGCTGGAAGCACTGCTCATGAAACAGAACGTGTTCGTGAAATACGAGTCCTCCATTCATGTCATGGACGAGAAGGTGAGCAATCAGGACAACTTCCAGCGACAGCGATTGCGCTGGATGACGGGACAGCTCCAGACGCTGTTTCTCATGCTGCCCTATCTGCCTACCGCCATTCGCCACGGCAACGTCAACTATATCGACAAGACCATTCAGCAGATGCTCATTCCGCGCAGCATACTGCTTGTGCTCACCGCATTGCTATCAGTGCTCATCACCATCGTTGCCCCCACATGGAGCATCAAGTGGTGGTGCCTGCTTGGGGCTCTCTGTGCCGCACTGCTCATTGCCATTCCGAGAGCCCTGCGCACCAAGGCACTCTTCGGGAAGCTGGCCTCACTGCTCCTGCTGGTATGGCGCATGCTGAAGAACCTGATTCATATAGACCGCAGCAATAAAGAATTCATTCACACAGCTCACGACAAATGAAGATAGCCATTCTCACATCCGGCGTACTGCCCATCCCTGCCGTACAGGGAGGTGCCGTCGAGAATCTGCTCGATGCAGCACTGGCCTACAACGACAGTCACCACCTCCACGACATCACGGTGGTGAGTGCCTATCATCCTGCCGTACAGCAGCATCCGGCCTTATCGTCAGCTGTCAACCACTATCTGTACGTTAACAGGCAGAGCCGCTGGCATCGCTTCATGGCTAAGGTCTATGGCAAGCTTCACCACAACAGCTACTATCACTATCAACTGGAGTACTTCTTAGAGCAAGCCTACCGTCTCATCCGTGGGCAGCATTTCGACATCATACTGCTGGAGAACCGTCCGGGCTTTGCCATCAAACTGCATCGTCGCACCAAGGCTCGCATCCTCTCGCATGTGCATACCGACTTAGTGAACCCCGACACACCGCAGGTGCAGGCCATCATTGCGTCAACAGATGCCTTCCTCTGCGTGTCCGACTACATTCGCCAGCGCATCGCACTGGTCAGCAAGGAAGCGCCCTCGTCCGTAGTTTATAACGGGCTCGACACGCAGGCATTCTGTGCAACAGCTGAAAACACGGTCACCCGCCAGTCGCTCGGATTCAGCGATGACGATTTCGTGGTCATCTACACGGGGCGCATCGTGCCGAAGAAAGGTGTGAAGGAACTGGTGCAGGCCATTCAGCAGCTCAGCGACGATCCACAAGTGAAATTGCTGGTCGTAGGAGGCGACAACTATGCCGACAGCGTGAGCAGCAATCCCTATCTCGACGAACTGCACGAAATGGGCCGTCAGATGCAAGGACGTGTTTGCTTCACAGGCTTCGTTCCCTATGCTCAGTTGCCCGCCTACCTCCGTTTGGCTCAGGTGGCTGTCGTACCGTCACGCATCAATGAAGCTCTGGGCATGTCGAGCATAGAAGCCACAGCAATGGGACTCCCTGTGATAGCCACCAACGATGGCGGCATTCCTGAGACGCTTGTTGGGCAGAAGCACATTCTGATTGACAAGGACGGCGACCTGCCCACCCAGATAGCCGACGGCATTCGTTGCATCCGTTCCCACTATTCCGACTTCACCGGCAATCGGCTTGCCCCCTGGTTCACCCAGAAAGCCTATGCCCAGTCATTCTTTGAAGCAATCAAGCAATATGGCATCAAGTAGAGTACACAAGACCCTCATGAATGCACGGGTAGGATTCATTTTCTACTTCGTGACCATCTTCCTCGCCTTCTTTTCGCGGCGCATCTTCCTCGAGTGTTTAGGCGATGAGTTCATCGGATTGTCGGGTACGCTCTACAGTATTCTCAACTTCCTCAACATCAGTGAGATTGGCATCGGCACCTGTATAGCCTACTTCCTCTACAAACCCATCGAGGAACAGAACCATGCCAAGATCTGTGAGATCGTGTCCCTCTTCGGCTATCTCTACCGCATCGTGGGCACCGTCATTCTCACAGGGGCATTCATCGTCAGCCTCTTCTTTCCCCTCATCTTTGCCGACAAGGGTGTACCGCTCTCACTCGTCTATTTTGCTTTCTATGCCTTTCTCGGCTCCCACCTCATTGCTTATTTCATCAACTACCGTCAGATTCTGCTCGACAGCGACCAGAAGACCTACAAGATTTCCATCTGGACACAGACGGGCGGAGCCATCACCACCATCATTCAGATAGCGCTGGCCTACTACACCCACAACCCCTTTCTCTGGGCTGCAGTGCAGTTCCTGTTCAGCGTATTTACGTGCTGGATGCTCAACTGGGTCATCAACCGTGAATATCCCTGGCTCAAGACCGACAAGCGCCAAGGCCGAGAGATACTGAAGAAGTATCCTGAAATACTGGTCAAGGCCAAGCAGATATTCATTCACCGACTGAAGAACTTCTTCCTCTCCAAGAGCGACGAGATTCTCATCTTCGCTTTCGAGTCGCTGCAGATGGTGGCGTTCTACGGCAACTATACCATGATTGTGGGCAAGCTCACCGCCCTGTTCAACAGCGTGCTCGTAGGCATGAATGCCAGCATAGGCAACCTCGTAGCCGAGGGCAACAAGTGGAACATTCGCAAAGTGTTCTGGGAGTATGCCGCCTTCCGTTATTGGACCACAGGCATCTTCATCATCGCCCTCACGTTCCTCATCAATCCAGTCATCAGCTGGTGGTTAGGATCGCAATACATCTTGGCCAATCACATCGTGTTCCTCATTCTGCTCAACATGTACATCATGCTCACCCGTCCCTCTGTCGATCTGTTCATCAATGCCTACGGACTCTACGACGATGTGTGGGCAGCCTATGCCGAGGGCATCATCAATGTGAGTGTGACCCTTGTCTTCGGCTATCTCTACGGCTTGGTGGGCATCCTGCTGGGCAAGACCGTGAGCATGCTGCTGCTCGTAGTCATCTGGAAGCCCTACTACCTCTACAAGCGAGGTTTTCAGGAACCGCTCTTCGTCTATTGGAAGAACATCATCACCCATGTGCTGCTGCTCAGCCTCTGCCTGTTCGCCCAGCATATTGCAGTCCGAACGACTGGATGGCAGCCCGCCCCAACCATTCTGGGCATGCTGGAGTATGGCATATGCATCACCCTCCCCACCATCCTCGTCTATACCCTATTAGTCTATTTCTTCACCGCTGGTATGAAAGACCTGGCCAGTCGCCTGCCTATCCGAAAAATGAAAAGATAGAATAATTCAAGGAGTTGCTGAAATTCAGACTATATATAATGCCCTGAAAATGGGCAAATAAGCTAATGTCTGAACTCCAGCAACTCCCTAAACTTCTGTACTTTTAAAAAAAAGATTTACTTATTCTTCAGCAAGTCGCGAATCTCAGTGAGCAGCTCCTCCTGCGTGGGTCCAGCGGGAGCAGCAGGAGCAGCTTCCTCCTCTTCTTTCTTCTTCAGGTCAGACAGTTTGTTGATGCCTTTGATGAGCAGGAAGATACAGAATGCCACAATCAGGAAGTCGAGTGTGGTCTGCAGGAAAGCACCGTAGTTGATTGTCACAGGATCCTGCTCAGGAGTCAGCGGATTCACAGGCAGTTTTACACTGAGCTCCGTAAAGTTGATGCCACCGATGAGCCAGCCAATGGGAGGCATAATGATGTCGTTGACCAGTGAACTAACAATCTTGCCAAAGGCACCACCAATGATTACACCAACAGCCATGTCCATTACGTTACCGCGCATGGCAAAATCCTTGAATTCTTTAAAAAATCCCATAGTTTTCAAATTGTTTTTTGAAGGTTAAACGTTTCTGGATGCAAATATAACTATTTTTTGAAATACTTCAACATAAAGACAGAAAAAAATTATTCTTTTGCATCGGAAAGTTACCGAGCCTTAATCAGCGCATTGCAACGATTGGGGCACATGACTACAGATTTGTCGGACTGTTTCATCAAAAAGCAGATGCCGTAAATTGTAATCTGCATTTTGCAAATAGACTTTTTGGCAGTTTCGAAGGATTTTTTTTTAAGACTTTCCTTGTTTTTCAAATTTATTAATACAGTATTAGAGAGCTATTATTCAAAAAAAATCGTACCTTTGTGCCCGTAAACAAAGTTTTAGGTATAACCTTATTAAATTAACAAAGTAAAAATGACAAAAGTAGCTATTAACGGCTTTGGCCGTATCGGTCGCCTCGCTTTCCGTCAGATGTTCGAGGCTGAAGGTTATGAAGTAGTAGCAATCAACGACTTGACCAGCCCCAAAATGCTGGCTCATCTGTTGAAGTATGACACCGCTCAGGGCGGTTTCTGCGGCAAGTTCGGTGAGAACAAGCACACTGTTGAAGCTGGTGAGGACTTCATCGTAGTCGATGGCAAGAAGATCACCATCTATGCTATTCCTAACGCTGCTGAGCTGCCTTGGGGCAAGCTCGACGTTGACGTCGTTCTGGAGTGCACAGGTTTCTATACTTCTAAGGAGAAGGCTTCTGCTCACCTGACCGCTGGTGCCAAGAAGGTTGTAATTTCAGCTCCTGCTGGCAACGACCTGCCCACCATCGTTTACAACGTGAACCACAAGACCCTGACTCCTGCTGACACCGTGATCAGCGCAGCTTCTTGCACCACCAACTGCCTGGCTCCTATGACCAAGGCTCTGAACGACTTCGCTCCCATCCAGAGCGGTATCATGACCACCGTTCACGCTTACACTGGCGACCAGATGATTCTCGACGGTCCTCAGCGCAAGGGTGATGTTCAGCGCGCTCGTGCCGGTGCTCAGAACATCGTTCCTAACTCAACTGGTGCTGCTAAGGCTATCGGTCTCGTAATCCCCGAGCTCAACGGTAAGCTGATCGGTGCTGCTCAGCGCGTTCCGACTCCCACAGGTTCTACCACTATCCTGCACGCTGTTGTGAAGGGTGAGGTAACTGTTGAGGACATCAACGCTGCTATGAAGGCTGCTGCCAACGAGTCGTTCGGTTACACCGAGGAGAAGCTCGTTTCAAGCGACATCATCGGCATGAAGTTCGGTTCTCTGTTCGATGCCAACCAGACCATGGTTAGCAAGATTGGCGACGGCAACTCTCTCGTTCAGGTTGTTGCTTGGTACGACAATGAGAACTCTTACACTTCTCAGATGGTTCGCACCATCAAGTACCTCGCTGAGCTGAAATAAGATAACAGCCAAGCATACATAGAATAGGCCGCCCGATTCTTTGTCGGACGGCTTTTTTTGTGCTTTTGCAACAAGTAATAAAAAAGTTTTCAAAACATCTGTTTCATCTGCTTCCATCTGCAACACGTTGATGAACAGATAGTTACAAGAAGCAGATACGGAGCAGATGGAAGCAGATGTGTCACCATTATAGAGAGGGAGCAGATAAAAACATCTGTTTCCTTCTGTTTCTCACGTAAATGACTGATATTGTGAGCGTTGCAGACAGAAACAGATGAAACAGATGTTTTGCAAACTTTTCTTTTCTATAGTGTATGTCTGCTTCAGATATAGAATCTGTCACTCTACCTTTTAGGAGCAATCACACAGCGGTCTTGGATAGATTACATCGTGATTTAGGTTACTTCACGTTGCGATTTAGGATGGATTGCATCGTGGTTTAGGTTGTTTTGTGTTGTGAAACAGGTTGAATGACATTACCTTTCTGCCTAAACAGTTTGCTTTTTATCTGCAAATTATTGTTAACGCTCTAAACTTTTAGAGTAAAACATTTGCTCATTCTAAAATTTTAGAATACATTTGCAGTATCATTCTAAAAATTTAGAGCATTATGAAAGATAAATCGAAACTGACACAGGCCGAGACACAGGTGATGCAAGCCTTGTGGAGCCTTCCTGAAGATGGAGCATTATCATCAGAAATCATGGATCGCATGCCTGAACCAAAGCCGGCACCCACCACCCTACTCACGTTTCTGAAGATTCTGAAGGACAAGGGCTTTGTATCTTCCACGAAGGAGGGCAAGGCCCAGCGATTCCGCGCTGAGGTGTCGAAAGATGGCTACACCCGCATGTATATGAAAGAGGTGAAGCAGACGTTCTTCGGGGGTTCGCTCTCCTCTCTCGTCTCGTTCTTCGCCAAAGAAGAGCAGCTCAACGATCAAGAAATACAAGAGATACTGAATATCATTGAGAAGAAAAACTCCTAATCCTTGATTCACTTATGTACACACTTGTCCCTGGTCTATATCCTTTAGCCGCCATTGCGGTGTGCGCACTGCTTACGCTCATCTATTTCAGTGTGGTGCGCCTGAAGTGTTCGGCTCACTGGGCGATAGGGTTCATTTTTGCCACGATGCTGGTGACCACGGCTTTTTCACTGGTGAGTCCGATGCGATGGGTTGAGCTCGACACAGCAGTCGAACTTCTGGTGGAGCCCGAAGAGACCTCGGTGACACCTGTCACAGTGGTCGGCTTAGCTGATGAGCCTGTTCCATCGCTCAAGGTGAAGGCCAGAGAGTCCCTCGCCACTGATACACCGACCTTCAAAACCTTGCTGCACAATGCTTCCCATCTGTTTGGATGGCTGTGGCTCACCGGAAGTTGCGTCATGCTGCTCCATCTGATGTGGCAACTGTTGCGGTTGTTCTTGCTGAGACGTCAACAGGAGTATGTGAGCCAACAGGCTCATGTCCGGGTGTATACTACCGACGGCACCGAAGCCTATTCGTTTGGGCGCAACGTGTTCATTCCTCGCGGATTCGACGAAGAGATGCGCTGCTTCATGACTCTGCACGAACTGGCCCATGTCAAGCGGCATCATTTCCTGTGGCTCTGCGTGTTCCAGGTGTTGCTGGCCGTGAACTGGTACAATCCTTTCTGCTGGTTGTTGTTGCATGAGATGCGACTTCAGCAGGAGTTGCAAGTGGATGGCGACGTGCTCCGTCAGGGCGTTGACCGCACTGCCTATCAATATTCCCTGCTGCGTGCCTCAATGCTGGGTGGCAGTCCTGTGTGGATTCTCTCTGCTTTCGGTCGCAAGCCTATCACCCATCGTGTGGCGTTCATGAATAATGACATCAACGCACGCTCCAATATGCACCGTGCCGTTGTTTCCTCCTTGCTGGCCCTCTTGGTGCTGTCGCTCTCTGTGGTCGTGGCCTGCCAGAACAACGCGAAGCTGAGGGAGCACCCTTTAATGGGCTGGTGGAAGATGGACTTCACCAAGAACACCGACAGCGATACTGAGATGTATCCTTTTGGCAAGCAGATAGCCTTCTACAACTACGACACCTTCCTCACCATCACCTACCGTACACGCAACGGCAAGACATTGTACTTCACTTTTTCGGCAGAAGAGACCCGATTGAAGGGCGACACGCTCGTCGATGCCTTGGGCGAACCCATGCGTTACAGATTTATCGACGAGAACACGTTTCAGAACGAGTGGTATAAACAGCCCTACCAGAATGCTATGCCGCAGGGACCGGAGATTACCGACCAGTGGAGCCGTATCGAGGTGGATGAAGAACTGCTGGAGCTGTTCCAGACGCTCTATCATGCCGATGAAGCCCACAGCGGAAAGTTCGATGGTGTGTGGCAGTGCGAAAATCCAGAGAAGGCGCACAAGTATTTGGTGGTCAATGCCGACTTGGCGCTATTGCTTTACTTCCATCGCCAGGAGCCAAAGGCTTATCGGGCTGCCGGTCATGGCTATTGTGGAAGACTCCAAGATTTTGGCGAATTTCTACAGATAGGCTACGAAAAGCCTGTGCAATACACCATGCCCGATGCCGACCGCTTCATTGTCAAAGATGATACCGAAGAAAAAATTTACTGTCGCATCCCCATGCCAGCCAACTTGAAACGCATGTTCTCGGCCCCCATGACCCACGAACACTACGACAACCACCCGTCAGATGCCGAGCAGCCAGAGGAACAGTCAGAAGAGCCTGTGTTTGGCATAGCTGAACACATGCCAGAATTCCCCGAAGGACAAGTCGAAATGTATAAGTGGATCTGTCATGTCATCAAGTATCCTAAAGAATGTATGAACGAGGGGAAGAGCGGAACTGTCAGACTCCAGTTCATCGTCGAGAAAGACGGGAGCATCAGCCAGCCACGCATCCTTTCCTCAAGCGACCCGCGCTTTGAAGCCGAGGCCCTGCGTGTCTTATCGCTCATGCCCCGATGGAAGCCAGGCCGCCAGCAAGGACAAAGAGTCCGATGCAGGATTACGCTCCCTATCACGTTCCGTCTGCACTGAACTTTCTTATTTCCTGATTCTCCTGTGAGGATCATCCACTATATCTGAAAAGAAACAGAATACAAACTGATTTTTCCTGTTCCGAAATGGCAATGGGTAGCCAGGCCTGTACCCAGACACTAAGGTAGGAACGACCGTATGTTGAACCCTTTAAAATAACTGAAAACAATGAAAACGAATCTTAGAAACCACTCTTGGCTGCGCCTGATGTGCGCAGCAGTTGTAGCACTGTTCTCCATGACTGTAATGGCTCAGACTGGCGAGGACGAAGTATTGAACAAATGCGAGGTAATGCCCCGCTATCCCGGTGGTGAAGCCGCTATGATGAAGTTTCTCTGCGACAACGTGAAGTACCCCAAGGAAGCACAGGAGCAAAAGAAGCAGGGGCGCGTCATCGTGCAGATGGTCATCCGCAAGGACGGCACGCTCACCGACTTCAAGGTTGTGAAGTCAGCCAGCGACCTGCTGGATGCCGAAGCCCTGCGCGTGGCTAAGCTGCTGCCGAAGTTCACCCCCGGCAAGGAGAAGGGCCAGCCCGTCAGCGTGCGCTATACCTTCCCCGTTGCTTTCCGCCTCAAGTAGTTATTCCCCCTTTTCCCCGTAGGCAGCGGTGATGCCGCTGCCCACTACCCACTTTTTCCCTTTTGCCTTATGAAAAGACTCCTTTTGCTGACCCTGCTGGCCAGTACAGCCACCCTTATGCCCGCTCAGAACGAGCCACAGGACATGAAACAATCCCCCACGGAGCGAACCGTCTCACTATGGGGCCACGTAAAGAACTTCCTCACCCGTGAGGGCATCCCCAACGCACTCATCACCGTGATGCGTCCAGACTCGTCGGTCATCGATACCCTGCGCACGTTCAACATGGGCAACTGGCAGGCCACGAAAAATGATGCCGGCTACAGGCTGAAAGTGCCTGCCCGTCCGCAGAAGTTCATCATCCGCGCCGAGCATCCCGACTTCGAGACCACCTATGTGGATTTCGAGATCAAGCGCATCTCGCGCAACACCTACTTCGATGCGCCGTGGCACCTCATGAAGCCGAAAGCCTCCAATGAGAGCCTTTCGGGCGGTACGCTGGGCGAGGTAGTGGTGAAGAAGACCCGTGTGAAAATGTTCTATCGCGGTGACACCATCACCTTCAATGCCGATGCCTTCAACATCCCCGACGGCTCCATGCTCGATGCCCTCGTCCGACAGATGGACGGCGTGGAACTGAAGGATGATGGCCGCATCTTCGTGAATGGCGAGCAGATAGATGAGCTGCTGCTCAACGGCAAAGACTTCTTCAAAGGCAACAACAAGGTGATGCTCGACAACCTGCCAGCCTATACCGTGAAACAGGTGCAGACCTACCGCAAGACCACCGACCTGAGCACCTATTACGGTCAGGATGTAGAGAAGAAGCGTTTCGTGATGGACGTAAAACTGAAACGAGAGTATAATCAAGGATATATGGGGAATGTGGAAGTAGCTGGCGGAAAGCCATTTAGCGAGGATTTCTGCGAACGCTACCTTGCCCGTCTCTTCGGCATGCGCTACACCAATAACTCGCGACTGAGCATCTTTGGCAACATGAACAATGTAAACGAGAACCGCCGTCCGGGCAGCGACGGCGAGTGGAGTCCCAGCAACATGCCGTCGGGCGAACATGAGAACCGCATGGGCGGCATCGACCTTCTCGTCGACGAGAAGGACAAACGGTGGCGCGAGCATGCACAGGCCAACGTTCATTGGGTCAAGAGCAACAACATTCAGCTTGCCAGCATTGAGCAGTTCCATACCAATGCCCCCTCTACCTATCAGCGCAGTGCCAATCAGAGCAAGGAACAGGGGCTGGTCATCAACGTGCAGAACATCTTCCAGTTGCAAAAGCCTTTCTTCCTCTACAACGGCACAGGCTTCACTTACACCGAGGGCGACAAGACGATACTCAACCGTTCGGCACAGTTCCATGACGACCCTTCACGCTACGGCCACGTCAACGACCTGCTCGACAGCATTTTCTCAGCCTCACTCAGTGTCGAAGTTCAGCAGATGCTGGTCAACAGTGCGCTCCGAAAAGAAGAAAGTTCGCAAAACAGCACCGACATCTGGTCGAACACCTCACTCAACTACAAGTTGCCTTCGGGCGACGGCACAGGCTTCGACCTGAACTTTAAGCACTCACACGAGCACAAGTACAATGAGACGGAACAGCAGTCGCGCTACCAGCTCACGCCCTCAATGAACAACATTCTGAACCGACATGGCCGCACGCCCTCACGCTCCAACTACGGGGCCATATCGCCCTTCTATCGCATCACGTGGCCCAGCGGCTTCTATCTCTACACCGAGTATCGCTTCTTGTTCCGTCAGCGCGAGAACACAAACGAGCTGTTTCTGGCCGACACGCTCGACTTGCAGAACAACTACGACCGCACCCACCGCCGCGTGGAGAACCGACTGGCCATCACCCCTGGCTTTCAGCGAGAGGGCGACGGCAAGTACATACGCGCCTTCTACCAGATGCACTTCTACAACGTGAACGAACGGCTTGACTACCGCAGTGCCTACGTCGATACCTCGCTTGTGCAGCACTGCTGGACCATGTCGCCCGAACTGCACATTCAGCTCGCCTCGCACAACTGGAGCCGAAGCATCAACTTCTTCTATGGCATAGAGTTCCAGACACCCGACTTGTTCCAGAAGGTGGACATCCTGAACAATGAGAATCCGCTCATTCGTCGCTACGGCAACCCGAACCTGCGCGGAGCCACAAACCACCGCATGCAGTTCAGTATGAACCGCAACTGGCGCGAGAAGCGGATCTCCCACAACATAGGCGGCGGGCTGCGGTTCTTCCGACATCAGGTGTCGCAAGGACAGACCTACGATACCACTACAGGTATCACCACCTACCGCCCCGAGAACGTGGAAGGCAACTGGCAGACCTATTTTTTCAACTTCCTGAACATGCCGCTCGACAAGCCCAAGCGCCTCATGATGAACATCTATACCCACGGCGACTACACTCGCCACGTTGACATTGCTGCCACCACCGCCTCTCCGGCTGCCATCGCTTCCGCTACGAATGTCGGGGCTTCCGCTATGCAACAGCAGCCCCTCACCCACGTCAACAACTACTACATCGAGAACCGCCTCACCCTCAGCTACACCTTAGGCAACCTGTCGCTCAGCCTGCCCACCTACATAGAGTATCGCCACACCACCAATCAGGAAGGCACCATCACGCCCATCAATGCCCTGAACTTTCAATATGGGCTGACTGCCAACTACAACTTCAAGCGCAACGACGAGAGCCGCTTGCCCCGATGGCTGCAAGGCTTTACGCTGGCCACAGACCTGAAGATGTTCTCGCGTCGCGGCTATGGCTCGTCTGAGCTGAATACCAATGATCTGGTGTGGAATGCCTCTATCGCGCGCAGTTTCTTCAAAGACCGTCTCACGGTTCGCCTCGAAGGGTTCGACCTCTTGGGACAGCTGTCATCGACACTCATTTTCATCAACGGACAGGGGCGCACCGAAACGGTCAACAACACGCTTCCACGCTACCTGATGCTCCACCTGAGTTACAAGCTGACAAAACTGCCGAAGAACAAGAAAGGAAAATAAAAAAAAGGAATCACGAAACAAATAACACGAAAAATCATCATAAGAAAGTTAGTAAAAAAGTAATGCCTTAGTCTAAAGCCAAAAAGCACGCTAACGCAAAGAGTCTGTTCCAAAAGACAGACTCTTTTTGTTTTACAAATGACAAATGCTCCCAATTCCTTTTTTTTTACTTATATCAACAAAACGTGGAGGAAAGCAAGGTTTCTGATAGTTTTTCTTTGCCAGTCGAGCTAAAAGCAATAACTTTGCACCCATCGTTTTAAAAAAAATAGGTATTAGCAAGGAATAATGAAGACTTTCGATTTCACGCCGAAAATGGTTTCGGCTCTCAAGAACTACGACCGACAGACGTTTATGGCCGACCTCATGGCTGGCGTGATTGTCGGCATCGTTGCCCTACCGTTGGCCATCGCGTTCGGTATTGCCAGCGGCGTATCGCCCGAGAAGGGCATCATCACCGCCATCGTTGCAGGACTGGCTATCTCGGCCCTGGGCGGCAGTAAGGTGCAGATAGGCGGCCCCACAGGTGCATTCATCGTGATTGTGGCTGGCATCATCAACCAGTATGGCATGCAGGGACTGACCATCGCCACGCTTATGGCAGGCATCTTCCTCATCGGCTTCGGACTGCTGCGGCTGGGCACCATCATCAAGTATATTCCCTACCCCATCATCGTGGGCTTCACCAGCGGTATTGCCGTGACCATCTTCACCACACAGGTGAAGGATCTTTTAGGCATGCAGATTGAAGGGACTGTGCCAGGCGACTTTGTGGAGCGGTGGATGGTATATTTTCAGAACCTGAGTCACATCGACCTCTGGAGCACGTTGATAGGACTGGCCAGCGTGGTGATCATCACCATTACGCCAAAGCTGAGCAGACGCGTTCCAGGTTCGCTTGTTGCAATCATCGTGATGACCATCGTGGCACTGCTGCTGAAAGAGTATGCCGGCATCACCACCATTGAGACCATCGGCGACCGCTTCAGCATCAACTCCCAACTGCCCGATGCCGTAGTGCCCGAGCTGTCGTGGGAGACGGTGAAGGGACTGGTGGCTCCGGCTATGACCATCGCTGTGCTGGGCGCCATTGAGTCGCTGCTCTCAGCTACGGTGGCCGACGGTGTGATAGGCGATCACCACAACTCTAACACAGAGCTGATAGGTCAGGGCGTGGCCAACATCGTGTCGCCCCTCTTTGGCGGCATTCCCGCTACGGGAGCCATTGCCCGCACGATGACCAACATCAACAACGGAGGCCGCACGCCTGTGGCTGGCATCGTACACGCTGTGGTGCTGCTGCTCATCTTCCTGTTTCTCATGCCACTGGCAAAGTACATCCCGATGGCTTGTCTGGCTGGCGTACTAGTAGTGGTGAGCTACGGTATGAGCGGCTGGCGATCGTTCATAGCACTCATGCGCAACCCGAAGAGCGACGTCACTGTGCTCATTCTGACCTTCCTGCTCACCATCATCTTCGACCTGACGGTGGCCATCGAGGTGGGTCTGCTCTGCGCTTGTCTGCTGTTTATGCGCCGTATGAGTGAGACCACCGATGTGAAAGCCATCAGCGACGAGATTGACCTGAACGAGGATGCCGATATGGAGCGCGGCAATCTGATTCACCTCACCATTCCGCAGGGTGTGGAGGTCTATGAAATCAACGGTCCTTACTTCTTCGGTGCAGGCAACCGTTTCGAGGACATCATGAGCCGCTACGGACAGCGCCCGAAGGTGCGCATCATCCGCATGCGTAAGGTACCATTCATCGACTCAACGGGACTGCACAATCTGGAGAACATGTGCTTGATGAGTCAGAAGGAGGGCATCACTATCGTGCTCTCAGGTGTGAACGAAAAGGTGGAGACCGTGCTCAAGCGCAATCACTTCGACCGGCTGCTGGGTGCAGAGAACATCTGCAACCACATAGACCTGGCACTGGCTCGCGCAGAAGAACTAATCAAGAAATAGAGCGTTTTTTTCAAGAATTAGAGAATTAGAGAAACTTCAGCTTATGACAGATGTATAGAACTGTGCATACTGCCTGAGCACCGTTTCCTTTCTATATCGGGCAGCCTGCTGGCGAGCCTCAACGCTCATCGCACTGCGCAGGGCAGGCGACTCAATGAGCTGGCACATCTTGGCCGTAAGGTCGGCCACGTCGCCATTGCGGGCCAGTAGGCCATCGGTGCCGTGAGTAA
>JAEEPT010000151.1 GCA_016284895.1 Prevotella sp.
TTATACTTTATAATATATAATATATATATAATAATATTATATATATATTATATATTATACTGTTAATTTAAAGCTTCGCGGTGAAATGGTGAAAGTGAAATGGTGAAAACGGCCTCTTTCCGCGATAGGACTGCGTAAAAGCGTCCATGCTGATTGCAAGAAGGGTTTAGGACAAACGCACCGAGCGACCGTGCTGAACGCTTATGGCCACTCGCGCGCACGCCCGAATGCGTTAAATTCAGTTAACTGCGTGAAAAGTCCGTTAAAGCGGTTGGGCGGATGAGTCCTTTGCCGTACCTTTGTAGTGTGTTCAGGACAAGCGCGCAAGACCATGACACAACAGCGAGAAACAACCCTTTTTTTAACCGTTTTATTTAATATCTAAACACACACAACTATGATCTACATTAAGAAGTATCAGAACAGCAACAGCAAGATGCCCAACGCCTACGGTGTTTTTTCATGGCTTCCGTGAGATGAGGGCACAACATTGTCTGCCTGTTCGTCACAAATCGATGCTGAATATCCCCAAATTTTTGTTTTTTTCCACAATAAGCCGTAAATTTGCAGCATCTTTAAGAAAAAAAAGATGAAACAGGAAATCAATCCCCAAGAGACCAATCGGGCAATGGCATTCGAACTGTGGATGAAGTCGCCCATGCCGATGGTGACGCTCACGAAGACCTTCGACGTGACGCGGCTCTGTAGAGTAAGCCGTAGGCGCGGTAAAAAATTCAATATGCTGCTCTGCTGGTGCATCGGCAAGGCTGCCAGTGGGATAGACGAGTTCTATCTGCTGCCAGAGCATGGCAAACTGTATAAGTACGACCGTATGGCCATCAGCGTGATAGTCAACGACAAAGAAGGTGGCATCAATTCATGCGATATTCCTTATGCAGACGATTTGGAACGATTCGAAGAAGACTATATGGCTCTGACACAGGCGGCCAGCATGTCCTGCCAGAGTTCCACTATAGATGAGGCTGTGATAGTCGGCACGTCGGCAGTGACTGGCACGGAACTCGACAGCATCGTCAACCAGTACAGCGGCATCTACACCAGTCCTTTCCTGGCCTGGAGCCGTTACCGCAAAGGCTGGCTGAAGACCACACTCCCTATCTCGTTTCAGTTCCATCACACCCAAATGGATGGCTCACATGCCGCCCGATTCCTGGAAGAACTGCAAAGGACGATCAACACGATATGACACTAAAAATGCCACTTGAACTACGTTTGAGTTTCTGCAATTTCAATTAAAATTGCTTAAATACTTTCGTGGGTGGTAAAAATGTAGTACCTTTGTATGCTGAATGAAAGCAAGAAAACGCGTCAGAGAGGCTAAAAACAGCCTTAAACGCGAAATTGCGATTTAAAGAACAAGTTAAACCGAAATTTAAGGAAAGTGGATCAGACGTTTGACAACGACAGAATTCTCAAGATTAACATTGAGGAGGAGATGAAGTCATCGTACATTGACTATTCAATGTCAGTGATCGTGGCTCGCGCCCTGCCCGATGTTCGTGATGGATTTAAGCCCGTACACCGCCGTATTCTCTACGGTATGATGGGCATAGGAAATACGAGCGACAAGCCGCACAAGAAATGCGCACGTGTCGTGGGTGAGGTGCTCGGTAAGTATCACCCCCACGGCGACTCCTCAGTGTATGGTGCCCTCGTCAGAATGGGACAGGAATGGAACATGCGCTACACGCTGGTAGATGGTCAGGGTAACTTCGGCTCAGTGGATGGTGACTCGCCTGCTGCTATGCGTTACACCGAGTGCCGACTCTCCAAGATGGGCGAACACATCATGGACGACCTGGAGAAGGACACGGTGGATATGGACCCCAACTTCGACAACACACTGGTGGAGCCCAGCGTGATGCCTACCAAGGTGCCTAACCTGCTGGTGAACGGCGGCAACGGTATTGCCGTGGGTATGGCTACCAACATGCCCACCCACAACCTGGGAGAGGTGATCGACGGCTGCTGCGCCTTCATAGACAATCCCGAGATTGACACCGACGGACTGATGAAGTACATACCGGGGCCTGACTTCCCCACGGGTGCATATATCTATGGTCTGCAGGGCGTGAAAGACTCTTATGAGACAGGCCGAGGACGTATCGTGATGCGTGCCAAAGCTGAGATTGAGAGCGGAGAGACCCACGACAAGATTGTGGTGACGGAGATTCCCTACGGCGTGAACAAGGCCGACTTGGTGGCCTATATTGCCGACTTGGCTACGCAGCACAAGATTGAGGGCATATCGAACGTGAACGACGAGTCGGGCCGTCAGGGCATGCGTATCGTGGTTGACGTGAAGCGCGATGCCAATGCCAACGTGATTCTGAACAAACTGTTTAAGATGACAGCCCTACAGAGCTCATTCTCAGTGAATAACATTGCACTGGTGCCCATCAAGACGGGCGACGGCACTCGCTTGCGCCCCCGTCTGCTCTCGCTGCGTGAGTGCATTCGCTACTTCATTGAGCATCGCCATGAGGTGACCATCCGCCGCACCGAGTTTGACCTGAAGAAGGCACAGGAGCGCGCACACATCCTGGAGGGACTGATCATCGCCGTGAACAACATTGACGAGGTGGTTCACATCATTCGCAACAGTAAGACGCCTACCGATGCCCAGCGCAACCTGGAGGCCCGCTTCAATCTGGACGAGCCACAGTCGAAGGCCATCGTTGACATGCGTCTGAGTCAGCTCACAGGCCTGCGCGTGGATCAGCTGCACCAGGAGTATGACGACCTGATGAAACTGATAGCCGACTTGGAAGAGATTCTGAACAATCCCGAGCGCTGCAAGCAGGTGATGAAGGAAGACCTGCTGGAGGTGAAAGAGAAATATGGCGACGAGCGCAAGACCGAAATCATACCGTTCGACCATGAGTTCAATGCCGAGGACTTCTACCCTGACGATCCCGTGGTGATCACCATCTCGCACATGGGCTACATCAAGCGCACACCACTCGCCGACTTCCACGAACAGGCACGCGGCGGTGTGGGGGCAAAGGCTGCACGCCATCGCGACAACGACTTCACGGAATACATCTATCCCGCCACCATGCACAACACGCTGCTCTTCTTCACCCAGAAGGGACGCTGCTACTGGCAGAAGTGCTACGAGATTCCTGAAGGCGACAAGAACTCGAAGGGACGCGCCATTCAGAACATGCTGAACATTGAGCCCGATGACTCGATCAACGCCGTGCTGCGCATCAAGAACTTCAACGACGAGGAGTTCCTCAACAGCCACTACGTAGTGTTTGCCACAAAGAGAGGCGTTGTGAAGAAGACCTGCCTGAACCAATATAAGAATGTACGCGCAGCTGGCGTGATTGCCATCAACATCAATGAGGGCGACGAGGTGGTTGGCGTGCGTCTGACAAATGGCCGCAATGAAATCATTCTTGCCAGCAGAAAAGGACGTGCCGTACGCTTCAATGAAGACCAGATACGTACAATGGGACGTGTCTCTACTGGTGTAATTGGCATGCGACTTGACGGTGATGATGACGAGGTGATCGGCATGGTTTGCGTTAACGACCCTGAGAACGAGACCATTATGGTAGTCTCAGAGAACGGCTATGGCAAACGGACACATGTCGTAGAAGGCGGTGAGGACATCTACCGCAAGACGGCACGTGGCACCAAGGGTGTGAAGACACTTAACATCACTGAGAAGACGGGCCAGCTGGTTGCCATCAAGATTGTGACCGACGAGAACGACCTCATGATCATCAACAAGAGCGGCATCCTGATCCGACTGAGAGTGGCCGACGTGCGCATCATGGGACGAGCCACACAGGGCGTGCGCCTCATCAACCTCACGAAGAAGAACGACACGATAGCATCGGTGTGCAAGGTCATTCACTCTTCACAGGACGAGGAGAACGACGACATTGAGACGGTTGACGCAACCGAAATTGCCAACGCCACGAAAGAGGCAGAAGCCACAATGAACGAGGCAGAAGGCAATGAGGAGGCCGAGAACAACGAAAACAATGAATAAATAACTGTTAAACCAAAACTTATACAACATGAAAAAAATGATGATGATGGCCGTCATCGCAGCCACTGCTACAACGGCCTTTGCACAGGATGCGCTGGTAAAAGACGCAAAGAAACTCATGGGCAAGAATGAGTTCGACCAAGCTGTACAGACACTGGCTCCTGCCCTGACCTCAAGTGAGACTACCGACAAGGCTGCCGCTTGGAACCTCCAAGGCGAGATTCTATATGCCAAATACATGGATATACAGACAGAAGCCACCAAGAACCAGATTGAGAAGAAAAACACCCCCTACGACACCTTAGGCTTGCACAACAGCGTGGTAGGCGCATGGGAGGCAGCCCTGAAATGCGATGAGTTCGACAGCCAGCCCGACGAGAAGGGCAAGGTGAAGCTGAAGTATCGTCAGGCAGCACAGAACAAATACAAGAACTTCGGCGTTGCTCTGGTTCAGGCTGGACAGTACTACTATCAGAACAGAAAAGACAACGACATGGCATTCAAGGCATGGAGCATGTATATCGACATGAAGAACACGCCCATCTTTGCCGATGTGGCCGACTTCCCCAAGGATCCGTTCTACTACGACATCGCCTACTACACCGCCATTCTGGCTTACCAGTCGCACAAGTATCCCGAAGCTGAGAAGTATGCAAAGCTCACTGCCGAAGATGCTTCGAAGGCTAAGGAGGCACAGGAAATCATGATCTTCTCGAAGAAGGAGTCGATGAAGACCAAGGCCGACTCGATTGCCTACGTTGACATGCTGAAGGAGCTGCACAAGCAGAACCCCAGCGAGGACCGCTACTTCAACCTGCTGATGGACTACTACACAAGAGCCAACGACATGGTGGCTCTGAAGGCTTGGGCTGAGGAAGAGATTGCCATGAACGACCAGAACAAGATGGCATGGGCCCTGAAGGGTGAGGTGCTGATGAACCAGAGCGAATGGGACGCTGCCGTTGAAGCCTACAAGAAGGCTATCGAACTGGATCCCACCTTCGTACAGTGCTTCTTCAATGCCGGCGTATGCCTGAACTCAAAGGCTATTGCCCTGAAGGATCAGCTGGCCGACAAGAACACTGGCAAGCTCACCAACGCAAATGCCGACAAGGTGAAGGTCATTCTGAACGAGGCTAAGGGATACATGGAGAAAGCCAAGGACCTGGATCCTGACTGCGAGAAGGTGAAGTGGGCATATCCTCTCTACCAGATCTACTATGCGCTCGGCGATAAGGAGAAGGCCGACGAAATGGAAAAGCTTGTAAACAAGTAAAAAGAAGAAACCATTAGAATCATAAATGAAGAAGCAACTGACAACCGCCTTGCTTCTCTTACTCATGATAACACCGTGCCTGACGTGGGCTCAGAAAAAAGAGCTGAATCAGGCACGGTCTTACATTAAGAGCGGCAAAGAGAAAGAATTGCAACAAGCCGAACAGCTGATGAAAGGCTTGCTGAAAAACCAAAAGAACAGGGAAAACAAAAAAATCTACCTGACTTGGTTTGATGCCGTACGCGCACTTTATTCACAAGCCAACGAACGACTGTACCTGAAGCAAAAACAGGACACGGCACAATTCTTCGACCTCAATCACAGGATGTTCACCATCCTTGAGGCACTCGATTCCGTGGAGATGCACCCCGATGCTAAAGGCCGCGTTCACATAGAATACAGAAAAAAGCATGCAGAGATTCTGAACTCTTACCGCACTAACCTATATAATGGTGGCACCTACCATCTGCGTAAGGGCAACCTGAAAAAGGCTTTCGACTTCTTTGAGTTCTACATAGACTGTGACCGTCAGCCACTCTTCACCGACTACAAATACGACTCGATTGACACCCGCATGCCAGAAGCGGCATACTGGGCTACCTACTGCGCCTACAAGCAGAACGATGCTGTTCGCACGCTGCGCTACCGCTCACTGGCGCTGAAAGATTCGGCAAGAGCCAACTTCACCCTGCAATACATGGCTGAAGCACGCAGATGGCTGAACGATCAGGAACTGTATCTGAAGACACTGGAAGAGGGATTCAGGCGCTATCCCACCTTCAACTACTTCTTCCCCCGACTCATGGACGCCTACAGTCAGAAGGGGGAATACGACAAGGCACTGGCCGTGGCTGACTCGGCGATTGCCGCCTGCGACACATGCGAGATCTATCTGTTTGCAAAATCAACCATGCTGTTCCGACTGGAACGCTACGGCGAAAGCATCAAGGTGAGCGATCAGCTCATAGCCATCGCCCCGAACCTGGCAGAAGCTTATTTCAATGCAGGCACAAGCTACGTGAACCTCGCACTGAAACTGAATGAGCGAAAGGACAAGAAACAAATCAGACAGCTCTATCAGAAGGCTCGTCCCTACATGGAACAATACAGGAAGCTCATGCCGAAGGAAAAGGAAAAATGGGGGCCTGCGCTCTACAGAATCTACCTGAACCTGAACATGGGCAAGCAGTTCGACGAGATAGACCAACTGCTGAAGAATTAGACTTCAGATATATTTAGTTCTTCAGGGAGTCGTTGTCTTCAAGCTCGTCGAACAGCTTTCCTTGCATAATCACCATTCCGCCTTTTTTGTCAATCATCACATCAAGCGGAATAAACTCATCTTCGTTGCCCGGCCATGAAATCACTGCGCCGAACTTCAGCTGCTGATTCTCAATACCGTGGAAGACCAGATTCTCAAAGATGCCGTTCTTGCAAAAATCAGCATCGACATGGGCAGCAAAAGTCTCTTTCGTAAAGACTTTTTTCAAGAAAGAAGAATTGTCAGACCGAAGAATATTCAGCGTCACAAAATTATCTACATACTCCTGTCCTGTCTCATCCTTTAGCATCTGAGAGGAATCAGCCGGTTCGCGGCTTATCTGCACCGTAAAGGAGTTGCCCATCCACTCGATATTAGTAGCACGCACATCCTTTGGCAACTTGACAGGAGCCTTAGGAGCATCCGGAACATACTTTGCCACAATGATGTCTTCACTCTTCTGCTTTTCTTTACAAGCCGTCATACCACCTATCAACGGGACGGCAATCAAACACAGGAATAGTCTTTTCATATCTTGTCAATTAGTATTTCATTCCACAGTTACCGATTTGGCCAGATTTCGTGGCTGGTCAACATCTTTACCCTTACATACAGCTACATGATAAGACAATAGCTGAAGAGGGATGGTGGCAACCAGAGGCTCAAGGCACTCCTGCACATCAGGCAGTTCTATCACCTCATCAGCAATCTTGGCTATTTGAGTGTCGCCCTTGGTAACCAAGGCAATTACCCTACCCTTTCTGGCCTTTATCTCTTGTATGTTCGACAGGACTTTCTCATACATTGTATTATGCGTGGCAATGACTACCACTGGCATATCCGAGTCGATCAGCGCTATAGGGCCATGCTTCATCTCGGCAGCAGGATAGCCCTCAGCATGAATATAAGAGATTTCTTTCAGTTTCAGAGCGCCTTCCAGGGCTACAGGATAGCTGAATCCGCGTCCCAAATACAAGAAATTGTGGGCATAAGTAAAAGTGCGAGCCAAATCGGCCACTTTCTCATTCGTCTTCAGCACTTCGCGAATCAAGTCAGGTATCTCGCTGAGGCCTTTCACTACACGAATATACTCATCGCGTTCCATCGTTCCCCTTGCCTCGGCAAGTGCCAAGGCAAACATGGTGAGCACGGTGACCTGACCAGTGAAAGCTTTCGTAGAGGCGACACCAATCTCTGGTCCTACATGGATGTAGGTACCCGTATCGGTGGCTCGCGGTATGCTGGAGCCAATGGCATTGCACACACCATAGATAAAGGCTCCACGCTCCTTTGCCAACTGAACAGCTGCTAACGTGTCGGCTGTCTCACCACTCTGCGAAATGGCAATCACCACATCGTCTTTGGTGACCACAGGATTGCGATAGCGGAACTCACTGGCATACTCCACCTCAACAGGAATACGACAGAACGACTCAATCAGCTGCTTGCCAATCAGACCTGCATGCCAAGAAGTGCCGCAAGCTACAATCAGCACACGTTTTGCCGACAACAACTGACGGCGGTAATCAATAAGCGCAGAAAGTGTCACGTGATCTGCATCAACATTGATACGTCCGCGCATGCAGTTGGTCAGACACTCAGGCTGCTCAAAAATTTCCTTCAGCATGAAGTGTGGATAGCCGCCCTTCTCAATCTGTCCGAGGTCAATATCGACTTTCTTTACCGTCAGTTCCTGTTCTTCACCCAGAATACTGACAACCTTCAGTTCTTCACCTAATCGGAGCAAAGCAATATTTCCATCCTCCAGATAAACGACCTTATCCGTGTATTCTATAATAGGACTTGCATCAGACCCGAGGAAAAATTCATTTTCGCCAATACCTACTACTAATGGACTCTGCTTACGGGCAGCCACGATCTGGTTGGGCTCCCGCTTGTCAATGATGGCAATGGCATAGGCACCAATCACTTGATGGAGAGCCACTTGCACAGCCGTCAACAAATCGAGTTGCTTCTTCTCCATGATATACTCCACTAACTTAACGACCACTTCGGTAT
>JAEEPT010000152.1 GCA_016284895.1 Prevotella sp.
TCAATCATCAAGAGTCTGTTTTTCGCTTTCATCATTTCAAGTGTTCCCGCCTACTTCGGCTATACCGTTGAGGGCGGTTCGGTCAACGTGGGCAAAGCTTCGACAAATGCCGTGGTATCATCGAGTGCTCTTATCCTGTTCTCCGACGTGTTCCTGACACAACTGCTGTCTTGAAGATTGAAAATTGAAAATTGAAAATTGAAGATTTTGTTTTATGATTGAGGTCAAGAATCTATATAAATCGTTTGATGACATTGAGGTGCTGAAAGGCATCTCCACCGTTTTTGAAGACGGAAAGACCAACCTGATTATCGGACAGTCTGGTTCAGGAAAGACAGTGCTGATGAAGAACCTCGTGGGACTGTTTTCACCTACCAGCGGAGAGATACTCTACGACGGACGCGACTTCGTGAGGCTATCGAAGAAGGAAAAGGTGCACATGCGTCGCGAGATGGGCATGATTTTCCAAAGTGCAGCCCTGTTCGACTCGATGACGGTGCTCGAAAACGTGATGTTCCCTCTGGACATGTTTTCATCAATGACGCTGAGGGAACGCACGAAAAGAGCTATGGACTGTTTGGATCGTGTAAATCTGGTGGGGGCAGAAGAGAAATACCCGGGCGAGATCAGCGGTGGCATGCAGAAACGCGTAGCCATTGCACGCGCCATCGCCTTGAACCCCAAATACTTGTTCTGCGACGAGCCGAACTCAGGACTCGACCCGAAGACATCACTCGTGATTGATGAGCTGCTCCACAGCATCACTCATGAGTTCAACATGACGACCATCATCAATACCCACGACATGAACTCAGTCATGGGCATCGGTGAAAATATTATCTTCATTTATGAGGGACAAAAAGAATGGCAAGGCGTGTCGTCGCAAATCATGAGCTCTACGAACAAACGCCTTACCGACTTTATCTTTGCCAGCGACTTGCTGAAGGAAATGCGTGAAGCCGTGACAGGCATTCACCAATCATAAGCTTCTCTCTCATTTCATTTTCCAAGCACCGTCCTGCTCCGTCATCGGCACTACAATCTCCTCTTGGGTAGAGTCTCCGTAGTTCAGTACAAGGAACACCAGGATGAGTTGCTGCGCCGAATCAATCCGGGCATTGCTCACGCTGAAGGAACGGATACCGTGATGTAGTTTCTCTTGCTGGGCAATAAACTGTTTGCAAGAGGCACGCAGCTGCTCACGATAGTTCTCAGGGAGTGAACTGTTTCCACTTCTCCCTTCAAGAAAGCTATCGTAGTTGCCTGCAAGTAGTTGCTCGTAGCTCGTCTGTACGGTCTTTTTCGCTTCTGCCAATGCCACTTCTTCGGGCGACAGTTTCTCACCACATGCCATTAGCATGAACAGGCACACCGCACAAAGGGTGATTCTATTAAGCTTAGCCATCACTTCTACTGACGTTTTCTATTTCTGACGAATAAAGATGTTGATAGGCGACCCCGTCAATGTCCAGTTCTCGCGAATTTTGTTTTCAAGAAAACGCTTATAGGGCTCCTTGATATACTGCGGCAGATTAGCATAGAAGATGAAAGTTGGAATCTGGGTGTCGGGCACCTGACTCACATACTTGATCTTGATATACTTACCCTTGATAGAAGGCGGTGGGGTGGCTTCCACAATGGGCAGCATCACCTCGTTGAGCTTCGACGTACCAATCTTAGCCTTACGGTTCAAGTACACCTGCTTGGCAGTCTCCAGCACCTTAAAGATGCGCTGTTTGGTAATCGCTGAGGCGAAGATGATGGGGAAGTCCACGAAGGGAGCCATGCGCGAACGGATGGCTTGCTCGAAGGTACTGATGGCAATCTGAGACTTGTCTTCCACCAAATCCCACTTATTCACTACAACGACCAGCGACTTATTGTTCTTCTGAATGAGCTGGAAGATATTCATGTCCTGGGCCTCAATACCGCGCGTGGCATCAATCATAAGTATGCATACATCGCTGTTCTCGATAGCACGGATGGAGCGCATGACGCTATAGAACTCGAGGTCTTCAGTCACCTTGTTCTTACGACGAATACCAGCCGTGTCCACCAGATAGAAATCGAATCCGAACTTGTCGTAGCGGGTATAGATACTGTCGCGTGTAGTACCGGCAATATCGGTCACGATGTGACGTTCCTCACCAATGAAGGCATTGATGATGCTCGATTTGCCTGCATTCGGACGCCCCACCACAGCAAAACGGGGAATGCCGTCCTCCACATCATCTTTCGAGTTCTCGGGCAGAATCTCCAACACTTTGTCAAGCAAATCGCCTGTGCCACTTCCCGTAGCAGCACTCACGCAGTAAGGATCGCCCAGACCTAACTTATAGAACTCATATTGACCATAAAGATCCTTACCGTCATCAGCCTTATTAGCTACAAGAATAGTAGGCAACTTGGCACGGCGCAGAATCTGAGCCACATCCATATCCCAGTCGGTCACACCATTCTTAATGTCGCACAGGAAAAGCACCAAATCGGCCTCCTCGGTGGCTATAATCACCTGCTTGCGAATCTCCTCCTCAAAAACATCGTCGCTATTGACTACCCACCCACCGGTGTCAACAACAGAGAACTCGCGCCCGCACCATTCACACTTGCCGTATTGACGGTCACGCGTTGTACCGGCTTCATCACTCACAATGGCCTGTCGGCTGTTAGTCAGTCTGTTGAATAAGGTGGACTTACCCACATTCGGACGGCCCACAATCGCTACTAAATTTGCCATAGGATAAACATTTTGATTGCAAAAATACAAAAAATATTCCGAAACAGCGTGCTTTTCGGAATATTTTGCATAGATAGCGTTTCTTGTCACTCCGGATTATAGCCGAAATTATCGAGCTCCTTTTGCGACGAACGCCAGTCCTTATCGACTTTCACGAAGACTTCGAGATAGATGTGCTTGTCGAAGAATTTTTCCAGAGCCTTACGGGCTTCGGTTGACACCTTCTTCAAGGCTACGCCCTGGTGGCCGATAATGATGCCCTTCTGCGACTCACGCTCCACGTAAATAACGGCATTGATATGTATCTGGCGGTCGTCCTCTTTGAAACGCTCCACTACTACCTCAACAGAATAAGGTATTTCCTTATCGTAATAAAGCAGAATCTTTTCACGGATAATTTCAGAGACGAAGAAGCGGGCAGGCTTGTCCGTCAACTGATCTTTATCGAAGAAAGCCGGGCTCTCCGGCAAGAGCTCCTTTATCCGCTTCAACAACATATCCACACCAAACTTGTTCTTAGCAGAAATGGGCAGAATCTCGGCATTGGGCAGCAAAGCGTGCCATTTGTCGACGATGGCAGATAGCCACCTGTCAGCACCCCCAACGGTCCCCGAGGAGGCATCGATAGATTTTGAGGCCATGCCTATAGTAGCCTCCTCGGGGGCTGAATGGGGGGCCTGGTCAATCTTATTAATCAGCAATAGCACCGGTATCTCCATTTTCTGCACTTTCTGCAGAAACTCCATGTTCTTCTCGGGATTCTCCACCACATCAGTAACATAGAGCAACACATCAGCATCAGTGAGGGCCGATTCAGAGAAAGCCAGCATAGACTCCTGCAGCTTGTAGTTCGGCTTCAGCACACCCGGTGTGTCACTGAACACAATCTGCATGTCATCGGTGTTGACGATGCCCATGATACGATGGCGCGTAGTCTGCGCCTTGAAAGTAGCAATAGAAATACGCTCACCAACCAATTGGTTCATGAGCGTACTTTTGCCTACGTTGGGATTACCAACGATGTTCACGAATCCTGCTTTATGCATATCATTTTCCGTCATACGCCCATTTCAGGTACATTGCTCCATGAGTGAAGCCTGCCCCAAATGCGGTCAGTACAAGATTGTCACCTTTTTTCAACTTACTCTCATACTCCCACAGCGCCAGAGGTATGGTAGCAGCTGAGGTGTTGCCATAGCGCTCGATGTTGACCATCACTTTTTCCATTGGCATCTCCAGCCTCTTAGCCACAGCCTCAATGATACGCATGTTTGCCTGATGAGGCACCACCCAGTCAATGTTGTCCTTGTTCAGTCCGTTACGTTCTGCAATCAGCGCACAGTCGTCGCTCATATTAGTCACAGCATAGCGGAAAACAGTACGTCCCTCTTGATAGGTGTAATGCAAACGGTGATCAACGGTAAAATGACTGGGAGGACAAACCGATCCGCCTGCCTTCATGTGAAGGAAAGGAAGACCCTTGCCGTCAGTACGCAGATAAGAGTCCATCATGCCGATGTTCTGCTCCTCAGTAGCTTCTACAAGCACTGCAGCAGCGCCGTCGCCAAAGAGCGCACATGTCTGCCGGTCCTTATAGTCAGTCACCGACGACATTTTATCTGCACCAATCACCAATATCTTCTTGTAGCGCCCCGACTGAATCAGTCCCGAGGCCATGTCAAACGCATAGAGGAATCCACAACAGGCAGCCCAGAGATCGAATGCATGCGCATTCTTCAATCCCAATTTACCCAGTACGATACTGGCCGTTGAAGGGTACTTATAGTCTGCCGTTGAGGTGCAGACGATAAGTGCTTCAATCGTGTCAGGATCGACACCAGTTTTCTGAATCAACTGTTTGGCTGCCTTACGCGCCATATAAGAAGTGCCGAGTCCTTCTTCAGTCAGGATTCGGCGCTCTTTGATTCCAACACGCGTCATTATCCACTCGTCGTTAGTATCGACCATGCGCGACAATTCGTCATTCGTCAGAATGTAGTCGGGCACAAATCCACCTACGCCGGTGATGATCGCGTTTATCTTACTCATTTCGGTTGATTTACTCAGCTACTTCGTCTTCCATCTTGATAGCCACCTTGCCACGATAGTATCCGCAAGTGGGGCATACAGTGTGATACACATAGTAAGCACCGCAGTTAGGACATACAGCCAGCGTAGGAGCTACAGCCTTGTCATGTGTACGACGTTTAGCAGTACGAGTGTTTGATTGTCTTCTTTTAGGATGTGCCATAATTCTATAATACTTTAAAATTTAAATTTTTAATTCTTTCAATTTCTCCCATCTCGGGTCTATCTCCCCTTGATTGGCGTCCGCATCACTGCTTCGGGCAGCCGAGTGCTCATTGAGAACTCGCATCATAGCATCGTTACAATCGCCAGGTTGATGAACGTGCTGGATGGGTACCGCCAGGGCTATAGATTCATAGATGTACCATGACAGGTCAATCAGGCCTTCGCCCTCGTCAACCAGTATCAGGTCGTCTTGTTGAGTATCACCGCTCCCCTCTCCCAATTGGTCTCTTTCCACAAGCTTTGCCACGAGTCGCAGCTGCGTCTCAATGGGCTGCTCCATGTCTTCGAGACAGCGGTCGCAGGGAATGCGTACTGTGCCACTGATATCAAGCAGAAGCTCAAAAAAGCCGACAGCCTTGCGTATAGACCCCGACACGTGCAACGAGCCACCTTTGATTTCAGCCTCGTCCAGCGCAGCAAAGAACTGATCAGTCAACTGGCAGTCCCAGGGTGTCACATCCTCGGTAAGTGCCTTCAGGTCTATCTTAAACTGCTCTAAACTACACATTTACTCATTTTTGAGGTGCAAAGTTACAAACTTTTTTTCTTATGAAATCATTTTTTCGTCATTTTCTGCCTTTTTTATATAAATTGACATCCTCCCCCTGTTGTTTTGGCACACTACGGATGAGAGTGTGCAACAAAAGGCCTGTCACAACGCTATTTGATGGCTTTCAGCACCTGTTCAGCAATCGCCTTCATGCCCTTGATGTTCGGATGACCGGCCTGCTTCTCGATGTCCTTCAGCTCAATGACAGGGATGCCATAATGCTCACAAATCACCTTTGACGATTCCACAATCTCCTTGCGCAGCTCAGTGTTCTGAATGAAATAAATCTTCACGTTAGGATAGCGCTCCTTAGCATCGCTGAGCAGTCTTGCCAGAGCCGGGCGGTAGTAGTACAGGTCGCCACGCTTGATGTTGTCATACTTATACTCACCCACCTGGGCACCGCACCAGCTGTCGTTCGTGTTGCCAAAAACCAGCAGGATGTCGGGACTGCCCAAGCGCGGCAGACGGGTGATGAACGAGCGGTCTGAGTAGTCCTCGTCGCGATAGCCAGTATAGCAGATGGTGGCTCCGCTATACGAGTCGTTGCGTTCCAGCAGGTAGCCACCCTCGCTCACCACCTGCCACCACCAGGTCTGGCTCACGCGCTCCACATCAGTGCGCTTGGCATCGCGCGGCACGTTGTACCACACCTCATTACTGTCAGGGATAAATCCCTTGAATGTTGAATAGGAATCACCCAAGATGGAGACTCTCTGTCGGTTCTGTGCCTGAGCACCTATAGCACAAAGCAACAGCAATGCTACCATCAATTGTTTAGCTCTTTTCATAATCTTTATAACTTCTTTCACATGACGGCTGATTCAACTAGCAAGTCAAATTTGCTACAACTTTTCGTAAAAGCCTTGTGGCAAGGCTATGCATCCTCGTGTTATTCGTCATCGCTGAAGAGGGGATCCTCGGGCATCACCATGACGGGCTTCTGCTCGTACTGCTGGAGGATATGGGCTGGAACGTACTGCTTGTCAACAACAAGACGGAACATGTATTCACGGAACCAGCGGTGGGTCATGATATAGCAGCCTCCCTGGCCTACGGATGCTCCCCATGAGTTCTCTACTTTCCACTTAAGGGGCTGTCCGTCAGCATCAAGGTCAACGGCAGTAAGGGTCATGGCATGTGTGGAACCGCTATCGAAGGTAGAGATGCGCTGCGCCTTGTCCATGCCGAACGTGGTGTTGAAGAGCGAGCCATAGTCGTAGTTCTCGGTGTCGAGGTACCCGCGCTTGCGGTCGAGCTGCTTGCCCACATCGTAGGAGCTGTACATCTTGCGTCCGTCCTTGAGCGAGGTGATGGCCAGCTGTGCTATCTCGTCCATAGGCAGGTTGAGGTATTTCCAGTTGTGACCATCGTAAGTATGGCGGTCGTACTCTACTTCATAGGTCTGATGGTAGGGACGACGCGGGTCGTTCATGACCATGATGAATGTGCCGTTGAGCTTTCCCCCGACTGTTTCTTCGTAGAACGACTTAGGGGTATAAGTCTTGGCCTCGCCTACTGGCTTGCCTTCTTTGTCAGTGAAAGTGTAGGTGAACTCCTTCACTGGTTCGCCCAGTGTGAGGCATAGCATGCCGTAGATGACAGAGAGCATCTCGGTCTTACGTGCCTGGATGGCTTTGGCAGAGGTCTTGCTGGCAGCCATCTCGCGCAGTTCGAGACCAAATTCTCGCAGTTTCGACGAGATGAGGCGAGCCATGCGGCTGGTGTTCTCTGCCGAGTAGGTCTCGGGCACCACACTCATTGGAGCCAGTCCGTATTTCTCAGCGAGATCGGCAACACCGCAGAAAGTGCCTCCGTCGTTGATGGGATGCTTGAAGAAGAACTGCACGCGCTGATCGTCAATAGGCTTCTGCGCGTGGTCGATGACGCCTTGCAGCATGAGATTGGCTTTCTCCAGCTGGTCGTAGAAGAACAGGTAGTCGTGCGAGAATTCCACGCAGAGGGTATCGTCATGGCGCTTAGCGAAGTTGGCGCGCAGCACGTTCAGTCCGGAGAACATCCAGCAGCGTCCGCTCTGCTTCTGGTCGTGGATGCTTTGCTTCGGTGTTTCCGTTGAAAAATGTGTATCAATGGCACCTTGGTTACTAAAGTTCTTCGCCAAATCATCTATGCTGTTAGATGCCATAGCGTTGAACAATGCTTTCCCGACTGGGTTTTCTGATTGTTTCTGTACCATCTGCTGTAGCATCTTCTCGCTGATGCCACCGTCCTTGGTCTGTGCCGTGACGGAGTGTGTGATTGTGAGCAGGAACAACCCTGCTAAGATAGTCTTGTAGTAAATCATGATGTGAATTGTTGATATTCTGATTTTATGATGAAACAACGTACGGAATGAGTTATAATCTGTACGCTCACAGCTTAAGGTTGAATGGGTGTCGATTTGCAATAGCCTATTCCAGTGACATGACATATCAGGATACCTTCTTGATTAGTAACACGTACCTCGACAGAAGGTAACTTATGGTGGCTATTCACAAACACGGCTTCAGCCCGCAACAAGTCGCCCTTACGCGCAGACTTTACAAACATGATATTATTAGAGATACCAAAGGTGAGCAGTCCCTGATAATTCATGAGTGCGGCTATGGCAAGGTCAGCCAGTGTAAAGAGTGCCCCGCCCTGACACACGCCCCCACCGTTCAGGTGCTCATCTCTTACTATCATCTCAGCCACGGCGTGATGCTCATCGGCTTCTGTCAGTTGACAACCTGCATTCCTTGCAAAGTGATCGGTCTGATTCAACAACTGTTTAATGTCCATTCCAGAATTCGTTTGTTACAGTTGCAAAAGTAATCAAAACATCTAAAACATCAAAACATTACCCGTACTTTTTTCAAATACAAAAAGAGGAGTCCTCTCACCATTGCTGATGAAAGGACTCCTCAAGTAAAAAAGATGGCGGCCTCCTACTCTCCCGCATTGCATTGCAGTACCATCGGCGCAGACGGGCTTGACTTCTCT
>JAEEPT010000153.1 GCA_016284895.1 Prevotella sp.
GTCCTTCATCGCGATAGTACTCCATCGACCACATGGGCTTCGTGGCACTCTTGTTGATGTAGAGCATCTCGCCGCCATACTCGGCCTCGGGACGGTCGAGCATCTCACGAGAACCGATGGCACGTCCGCCAAAGGGGTCGTACTGGTCGCGAATCTTCTTCATCTCCTCCATGTGCTCTTTCGAGATGCGGAAGTTGCCACACTCGTAGAAAATGATGGAGGGGTTGTTACGGTTATAGATAATGGCATCGCGCATGAGCTGGGTACGCTGCTGCCAGCGCGCTCCTTCCACGTCCTTCTCGGCATCGCCTGCAGGCATGGCTTGGATGAGTCCCACGCGGTCGCACGACTCAATGTCCTGCTTCCAAGGACACACATGCATCCAGCGCACCAGGTTGCCACCACTTTTCACAACGAGGTCGTTAGAGTAATCGCTCAGCCAGGCAGGGACGCTGATGCCTACGCCAGGCCATTCGTTGGAAGTGCGCTGAGCATAGCCGTGCACCATCATACAGCGGTCGTTCAGGTAGAACTTGCCGTCTTTGAATTCTGTTTTACGGAAGCCTGTACGAGTGGTAACCTCGTCGAACTGGTTTTCTTGGCTTGGTGGTAAATCACCTTCAACCAGACAGGTCTTTACTGTATAAAGATAGCCATAGCCCCATGACCAGAAGTGCAAGTCACGCAACTCGGACTCGATGTGGACAGTGCGAGTCTCGCCAGGCTGTAGCGTGACAGCCTTACCGATAAGAATATCTGTCAGTTCCTGTTTCGAACGGACTACACGGGCATAGAGTCGGAAGGTGCGGGCCTTGCTGTCTTCGTTCTTTACCTGACTCTCTATATGCACAGTTGCCTTATGGCCCTGGATGTCGAAGTTGGTGGCATAGACATACGTTCCCGTTGTGCCAAGATTCGAATAGAGCGGCAGCGTCTGATAGAGCTTGCCTGTCAGATGCAGATAGACATTCTTGGGCAGACCGCCATAGTTGGCATTAAAGTTCTTGTCGTTCCACTGATAGCGGCTGTTGAGCGTGCGGTCGCGATACTGCCATGAGTTGTCGCAGCGCACGGCCATCACATTCTCACCAGCCTTGACATAGGGGGTAAGATCGAAGCCGAAGGCCATCACACCATTGTCGGAGAAGCCCACTTTCTGGCCATTCACCCACACATCGGCACCCTGACGGGCGCCTTCGAACTCAACAAACACCTTGCCTGCCACCTCTTCTGCAGTAAGGGTGAAGTGCTTGCGATACCAGCAGATGGTGTCGGTGAGGTCAACGATATCCTTGCGGAATGCTTCATCGCCATTGAAGGCAAAGGGCAGCGTGACGCGCTTCCAGGCAGAGTCGTCGAAAGCAACATTCTTAGCTTCGGAAAAGTCGCCTATCTCCAATCGCCAGTCGGCATTGAAATTAAGTTTCTTGCGTTCGGTGGCCTGTGCTGAAGCGATGAGCACCAGCAGGAACAAGGTCAGGGATAAAAAGATTTTTCGCATGATTGTAAGTGATTAGTTATTATTCAGCGACAAAGGTATGAAAAACACAAGGAAACGAAGTTGTAGTTTTGTTCGCTTCCTTGTATTATCGTACATTTTTTACTGAATCTTTTCACCATTGATGACCACATTCTTCAGTGTCAGGTTCTCAATGGAGCGTTCAGAGAAGGGCTTCGTCTTGCCATGATCCTGACAGTCGATATCCTCGAACGAGAAGTCGTTCAGACGGAACTTGTCGCTGCTCTGCACGTTGAAGAACACGCCGCAATCCATCTTGATGTTCTTAAACGAGATGTTGTTGCAATGCGACAGCGGCATGTCGGGACGGTCTTTCTTCTCATAGAACTGGTTCCATCCCCTGACAAGCAGACCGTTGCGGCACTTGCCAGTGAAATTCTCCACCCTCACATACTCGTAGTGCTGGGGCGTGTCGGGACGCATCTTCAGCCAAAGCACATTGTTGGTGTTGTCGGCATGACAGTTGCGCATGATGACGTTCCAGTCGTGCACACTCTCCGAACCCAGCGTCATGCAGCCGTGAACCGTACCATAGTGGCAGTTTTCCACCAATATATTATAGCAGGGGCCGTTCTCAGGTGCCTGGTCGGCAAACGTTCCCTTACCTCCCTTGAGCACCACTGCGTCGTCGTTCACATTCATGTAGCAACCGCGCACCACCACGTCGTGGCACGCGTCAATATCTACGGCATCGGTCGAAGGTCCCTTGATG
The DNA here is from genome assembly GCA_016284895.1 of Prevotella sp. GTDB lineage: Bacteria > Bacteroidota > Bacteroidia > Bacteroidales > Bacteroidaceae > Prevotella. The sequence continues at coordinate 2,232 of JAEEPT010000153.1, forward strand.
TCGATGGTAGAGGAATAGATGTAGAGGTCGAGATAGCGCACGTGGTCGCAACGATAGATGTGATTCGTCCAGAAAGGAGAGTTGATGAGGCGCACGTCCTGAATCGTCACGTTCTTGGAATTTGAGATATAGGTAAGGCGAGGGCGCTGTGCATCCTTGTTGGTGCACTGTGGGTTCCACTTGCGGCGAATCCAGAACTCCTCCCAATAGTGGGTGCCGTTGCCGTCGATGGTGCCTTTACCTGCAATGGTGAAGCCGTCTATTCCGTCGGCATTGACCAGAGCCGTGAAGTATTTACAGGTCTGTCCCTCAATACGGGTCTCACGAATCTCAAAGTCGTGGATGCGCTCCGAGCCCTTCAGCACGCCACCCTCTTCAATATAAAGATGTGTACCCTGCTTGAAGAACAGCGAGCCGGAGAAGAATGTACCCTTTGGCACCACAATGACTCCCCCACCCTCGTTGGCAGCACGGTCTATGACAGCCTGGATCTGCTGAGTCTGAATGTCGCAGGTGCCCTGACGCACACCGTAGTTGGTCAGCACATATTGCTTGCCCAACTTAGCCACATCGACCTTAGCAGTATCAGCAAACCACGCGTCCATAGGTTCGCCGTTAGGCCACAGTTCCTGTTTCACAACTTTCTTTTTTGCCATGCCCAAAGTGCAGACCATTGCCAGCATAAGGGTCCAAAGTAAACGATTTTTCATGAGTTGTTTTTGCTTTATAATAGATAGTTTAGAATCAACCAGCAAATGCAAGTTGTCTGCAAAGATAGTCATTATGTTTGAAAAATAATCATTCGGCATAAGAAAATTTCATTTTTCACTTGTTAAACGCATCGGACGGCTCGTTAAATGCATCGGACAGCTCGTTAAATGCATCGGACAGCTCGTTAAATGCATCGGACTATTTGTTACGCGAATGCCCGTTCGGGCGGATTCTGCTTGTTAAACGCATCTGAGAAAGGTCTGACTGCAATGTTTTTGAGAGAGAAAAAGTACCGAATGGCGAAAAAAAGGGGCAAAAATAAAACAGTTTTCACGTCATAATAAAAAATTTCATTATCTTTGCAACAGAAAACAAAGTATTACAAAATTCAATTTGCAGTAATTATGAAAGATTTTTTCAAATTTACGCTTGCCACCATCTGTGGCATTATTCTGTTGTCAGTAGTGTCTGGCATCTTGTTTATGATTTCCATCGTGGGAATGATTGCCAGCGAATCTGGCTCCACTAAAGTGGAAGAAAACTCTGTTTTCGTCATCAAACTGAACGGTATGGTGCAGGAACGTGGCATGGAAGACGACCCGTTTACCTCCCTGCTCAACAAGAACGACATGGAAAACATGGGACTTGACGACTTGGTGGCATCTATCAAGAAAGCCAAGGAGAACGACAACATCAAAGGCATCTATATCGAAGGCGGTGCGGCAGCCTTCGACGCTCCTGCTACAGCTCAGCAGCTGCGCGATGCGCTGGCTGACTTCAAGAGTAGCGGCAAGTGGATCATCGCCTACGCCGACCAGTACATGCAGACCAGCTATTACGTGGTTTCGGTGGCCGACAGCATTTTCCTGAACAAGACAGGTATGATCGACTTCAGGGGACTGGGCGGAAAGAATGCCTACATGACCGGACTCTATGAAAAGATAGGCGTGAAATATCAAGCTACACGCGTAGGCAAATATAAGAGCGCCGTGGAGAGCGTCACCCGTAAGGACATGAGTGAAGACGACCGCGAGCAGCGCACAGCATACTTGCAGGGCATCTGGCAGCACATGCTGAAGGATATGGCAGACAGCCGTAAGGTGAAGCCCGAACAGCTCGACCAACTGGCCAGCGACAGCATCATCGCCTTTGCCTCTACCGACGACTATATGAAAGCCAAACTCATCGACGGTGTGATGTATCCCGACGAAATAAAGAAAGTGGTGAAGGGCAAACTGGGTATTGACGACGACGATGACGAAATCAACCAGATTCTGCTCAGTGACATGTTGAACGTGAAGTCGAAGAAAAAGGAGAAGGGCGACAAGATTGCCATCTACTATGCTTACGGCGAGATTGTCGATCAGATGGCCAGCGGTTTCTCTACAAATCAGAGCATCGTGGGCAGCACCACTGTCGAAGACCTGAACGAACTGGCTGAGGATGACGACGTGAAAGCCGTTGTCATGCGCGTGAACTCACCTGGCGGCAGCGCTGTAGCCTCTGAGCAGATTTGGCATGCTGTTCAGAAGCTCAAGGAGAAGAAGCCCGTGGTCGTTTCAATGGGCGGTCTGGCCGCTTCGGGCGGTTACATGATTAGCGCCGGAGCCAACTACATCTTTGCCGAACCGACAACAATCACTGGTTCTATCGGTATTTTCGGCCTCATTCCTAACCTCAGCGGTCTGGTGACCGACAAGCTGGGCGTGACCTTCGATGGCGTGACGACCAACCGCTACGGCGACTTTGAGTACAAGCTGATGATGGACAAGGAGAACAGCGAAGAAATCAGGAACATGCAGAACTACGTGGATCGCGGCTACGAGACCTTCCTTGACATCGTGGCCAAGGGACGTGTGATGAAACGTGACGAGGTTCATGAGATAGCACAGGGCCGCGTCTGGCTGGCTGTCGATGCACTGCCCATCCACCTGATTGACTGGATTGGCTCGCTCGACGATGCTGTGAAGAAGGCTGCCGAACTGGCTAAGATCGAGGACGAATACTACACCTCAGTCTATCCCGACAAGCGCGACTGGATGGACAATCTCTTTGGCGACGACAACAAGGGCACCTATCTCGACGGTGAGCTTCGCGCCACGCTGGGCGACCTCTACGAGCCCATCATGGAGATGCGCCTCGACCAGCAGCGTAATTGCCTGCAGGCCCGTTTCCCCTATAGCGTTAAGATGAAGTAAATGCATTGAAACGCTTCGACAAACGCATCATACACCTCTTTTAATTATATGGAAGGCGACCTCATCAAAATCAACGAATGGCTGCTGCCACTGAGCTGGCTATATGGCGGCATCGTGAAGTTGCGGAATTTCCTGTTTGACGTAGGAATTCTGCGCAGTCGCTCTTTCATGATGCCTATCATCTCGGTGGGCAACATCACCGTGGGAGGTACGGGCAAGACGCCTCACGTGGAGTATCTCATCCGGCTGCTCAAGAACCATGCCAATGTAGCCGTGCTCAGCCGAGGCTACAAGCGCAAGAGCAGTGGCTTTGTCATGGCCACTGCCCATGCCACTGCCCACGACATAGGCGACGAGCCCTGCCAGATGAAGCAGAAGTACCCCGACATCACCATCGCAGTAGATAAGAGTCGCGTTCACGGCATCGAGATGCTGAAAGAAAACGACGGCAACATCGACGTCATACTGCTCGACGACGCTTTCCAGCACCGCTACGTGAAGCCTGGGGTCAACATCCTGCTGGTCGATTACCACAGACTTATCATCTACGACAAACTGCTGCCAGCAGGCCGACTGCGCGAACCGCTGAGCGGAAAGAACCGTGCCGACATTGTGATAGTGACCAAATGTCCGAAAACGCTCAAGCCCATGAACTTCAGGGTCATCACCAAGGCCATGGGCCTCTATCCGTATCAGGACCTCTTCTTCACCACGATGTCATACGACAGTCTGCAACACCTGTATAACCACAGCACACGAGAGCTGTCAGACATCACCTCAGACGAACACCTGCTGCTCCTCGCGGGCATTGCCTCGCCACAGCAGCTCATCAACGACATTTCGGCACTCAACGCCCACCTCACTACACTCACCTTCGCCGACCATCACAACTTCACCAAGAAGGACGTGCAGCACATCAACGACACCTTTGCGGCCATGCCCTCACCCAAGAGCATCATCACCACCGAGAAGGATGCCGCCCGTATCGTCTGCACCGAAGGACTGAGCGAGGAAGTGAAACAACACATCTACACACTACCCGTGAAGATAGAGTTCATGCTTGAACAAGAAGATAACTTTAACGAAAAAATTATTGGCTATGTACGAAAAAATTCAAGAAACAGCATCCTGGCTCAAAGCAAGGATGACCACAAGTCCAAAGACGGCAATCGTACTGGGGACGGGCCTCGGACAATTAGCTTCCGAAATAACTGATAAATTCGAGATCCCTTACAAGGACATTCCCAACTTCCCTGTTTCTACAGTCGAAGGTCATAGCGGCATGCTCATCTTCGGCAAACTGGGTGGCGTTGACATCATGGCCATGAAGGGCCGCTTCCACTACTATGAAGGCTACAGCATGAAGGAAGTGACATTCCCCGTAAGAGTAATGTACGAACTGGGCATCAAGACGCTCTTCGTGTCAAACGCAGCAGGCGGCATGAACCCGGGCTTCAAGATTGGCGACCTCATGGTCATCACCGACCACATCAACTTCTTCCCCGAACACCCACTCCGCGGAAAGAACTTCCCCACTGGTCCCCGCTTCCCCGACATGCATGAGACCTACGACCCGGCTCTCATCAAACTGGCAAGCCAGATAGCCCGCGAAAAGAAAATTCGCCTGCAGTACGGTGTCTATATGGGCGTACAGGGACCGACTTTCGAAACACCAGCCGAATATCGCATGTACCGCACACTGGGCGGCGACACCGTGGGCATGTCAACCGTTCCCGAAGTCATCGTGGCACATCACTGTGGCATACGCACCTTCGGCATCTCAGTGGTAACCGACCTCGGCGGCTTCGACAATCCTGTTGAGGTGAGCCATGAGGAAGTGCAGGAAGCTGCCGACAAGGCACAACCCATCATGACTGAAATCATGCGCGAGATGATCATCCGCTCGGAGAAGATTGACAGTCAGAAGCAGGAGAAGTTCAACACCGACCATCCAACAGAGAACTGGAAAAAATAACTCTTTAATGCCAAACCTCATTAAAGCAGTAAAGAAAGAAAACTGAAAATGGAGATTGCAAAACTTGGAGAGTTCGGACTCATTGACCGACTCACAAAAGACTTAGAGAACAAGAACGAATCAACAAAGTACGGTGTGGGCGACGACTGCGCCGTACTTCACTATCCAGACAAAGAGGTGCTCGTGACCACCGACATGCTCATGGAAGGGGTACACTTTGACCTCACCTACATCGACCTGAAACACTTAGGCTACAAGTCGGCGATGGTCAACATCAGCGATGTGTTTGCCATGAACGGCACGCCACGCCAAATCACCGTTTCGCTCGCCATCAGCAAGCGTTTCTTGGTCGAAGACATTGAACAATTCTATGAGGGTGTGCGACTGGCTTGCGAGAAGTGGCACGTAGATATTGTGGGAGGCGACACTACCTCATCGTTTACGGGAATGGCCATATCCATCACCTGCATTGGCGAAGCCTGCAAGGAAGACATCGTCTATCGCAACGGAGCCCACGACACCGACCTCATCTGCGTCAGCGGCGACCTCGGTGCTGCCTACATGGGACTGCAACTCCTGGAGCGCGAGAAGAGCGTTTATTACAGTCAGATAGAGGAGCTTCAGAAGAAAATTGCAAAAGCTAAGACTGAAGGCGACAGCAAAAAACTCTCAATTCTCAACTCTCAGCTCTCAACTATTGAAAGGCCCGACTTCGCAGGCAAGGAATATCTGTTGCAAAGACAGCTGCAGACCGAAGCACGAGGCGACATCATACAGAAGTTGCGCGAAGCAGGCATACACCCCACCGCCATGATGGACATCAGCGATGGTCTCTCCAGCGAGCTCATGCACATCTGCAAGCAGAGCGGCGTGGGCTGCCGCATCTTCGAGAAGGAAATCCCCATCGACTACCAGACTGCTGTCATGGCTGAAGAGATGAACATGAACGTCACCACCTGCGCACTCAACGGAGGCGAAGACTATGAACTGCTGTTTACCGTGCCCATAGGCGATCTTGACAAAGTGAAGGAACTGGAAGACGTGCATCTCATCGGCCACATCACCGATTCAAAGTTCGGCCAGGTCTTAGTGACCCGCGACAATCAGGAGTTTGAACTGAAGGCACAAGGGTGGAACCCACTCAGCAGCGAGAGCAGTGACAAGCTCGCTTAATCACTGCAAAGTCGCGTTGCGGAAAGCCCGAAGGCTAACCCCAAATTCTTAAAAAAGATTAAACAAAAGAAGATTCTTCATTTATCACGCTTTACTTCTAACTTTTTTACGTACCTTTGCACCCGCAAATGAAAGGAAACAACCTTCACATGGTGCCTTAGCTCAGTTGGTAGAGCATCGGACTGAAAATCCGTGTGTCCCCGGTTCGATTCCTGGAGGTACCACTCCTCCTTTCATTATGAATCCCGCGAAAGTCGCAA
>JAEEPT010000154.1 GCA_016284895.1 Prevotella sp.
AACTACCTGCGTGCCGGTACATTGAAAAAAAGATTCTCTATGCGAAAGTTGCACCCCACGGGGCAAGCTGCAGGTCCCTGTTCCATTACACGTGAACCGTGCAACACCAAGCGAGTGCCTACTTCCTCGCCAGCCTTGCGAGTGAGTAGTTCCACCTGTGAGACAGCTGCCACGGAGGGCAGTGCCTCACCGCGAAAGCCCATCGTATGCAACGCAAACAAATCATCGGCTTTGCGTATTTTGGAAGTTGCATGTCGTTCGAAAGCCAGTCGTGCATCGGTTTCAGACATACCACAACCATCGTCAACGACCTGAATCAGTGTGCGTCCGGCATCCACCACGATCACCTGTATATTCTTTGCGCCAGCATCTACAGAGTTTTCCACCAGCTCCTTGATAACTGAAGCTGGTCGTTGTATCACCTCTCCAGCGGCAATCTGGTTAGCCACCGAATCGGGTAGTAGTTGAATGACATCGTTCATACTTTTTCCTCCGCAGATTGTATAGGTTCTTCGGTTGTTTTTTTCTCGGCTTGTTTTTCCTCTCCTGCCTCAACAGGTTCTTCTTCAGGCTTTTCTATTGCCGCTTTTTCCTCCTTGGGCAGTGCTTTTTCATCCGCTATCTGGAGTTTTTCTTCCGTTGGCAGTTTTTGTATAGGAGCCTCTCTGCGCTTTTGCGGCTTCAGCTCTGTGCCAGCACGTTTTCCTCGCCATACGAAAATATCATCTTTTGAGAGCGGGCGCACATAGTCGAACCAGGCAAACCCGTTGAGGTATCGCCTACTGGGAGGAATTTGCGTGACTGGATAAACCACTCCTTCACTTTTTGGAGTCCAAATGCGGTTCAGTTTTCTGTTCTTCAAGAACATACGCATCAGGCTTGTTTCCATCGCAACCATACCGATATACGAGCTGTCAGCCTCATCTATGGGGAAGTAGTTCACCAACACATTATCCACAGCTTGTGTCTCATATACATCTCCATTGACAAAAAACGCAAACATCTCTTTCGACGACACCTGGTTGAACATATTCTTCTCGCCCAGGTCCTCGATGGAGAAGGCTTGGTTAATAACGTGTGCACGATCCACCACCGAGTCCTTCATATACACCTTGATTACCTCACCGAGCAGTTGCTGGTTCTGGTTCCAGGTGATGGGATCACGATAGAGCGTCATACAGGAGTCCTTCTGATTGTAAACCAGTGAGTCGCACACGGCCTGCAAGTCAGTTCGGTAGGCTCTCACCTTATGATATGCATGCATCACGCGATATACCGAGTCGGTTTCCTTATTAAAAGTGAACACCTTAAATGTATCGGCATGCATAAATAGCGAGTCACGCTGGGAAAAATCGATAGAAACGGCCTTTTCTGTTGCCATTGCATAGCCAGTGAAGTCTTCATAGTAACCATACTCACCAGTGAGCATGTTCTTGTTCACCGTATCAGTATAGACCATATTCCTGAATGCCTCGCTGACACCTGTAAATCCGTTGTACCAGATACTGTCAGCCACGAGCACCCTTCCCTCGTTGTCCATGGTAGAACGGTTCATGAGCCGTCCTTCTTTAGTCTGCGTATTATAGTAGCCCAGTTCTGAGTAGATGTGGCTCTTTCCGCTGACGATATCAGATGGTCCTACGATATGCGCCAACTTGATATTCGTATCATAGTATAGTGAGTCACTCGTCAGCACGAAGTCCTTGTCAGTCATCGTCACATCATAATAGAATATGGCCATCTTCGTATCACTGTGATACTCGCCCCAGTCACTCACCAGTGTTGTACCCTTGTCTATCATTTTTCCGCCTTCCTGGAAATACCCCATATTCCACAGCCGGTCGTAGTAGAGAGAGTCAGTGTAGAGTGTTGTATCGTGATGTTTCAGCACCACGTTCTGCAAGGCTTGAATCAGTTGGTCATTGCCGTCGTAGAATCCATAGTCGCTGACCAGAGTGAGCGTATCGCCCTGATTCATGTACACATGTCCGAAAGCCTCAAAAGAATTTGTCTCTTCAAAGAAATTGGCGCTATCGCAATACAGATGAGCTCCATCATGCAGAAAGTGAACGTTTCCCCTCAATACCTGAGCATTGTTGTTGCGCCACTGGTCGTAAAACAATTCATCGGAATGAATCAAGTACACCCGTTCAGGATCCTCCTTCTTTTCCGACGTCTGCTTACGCTGTTGTTTCGTGTTGCCTTTCTTCTTGACGGGCTGGGCTGCATAGAGCAGCGAGGCACATAGCGCACACAGAAGCACCACGAGGATGCTTCTGCCAGTATGACTCTTACTATGGTATTTTACTTTACCCAATGATACGAAAAACGAATTTTAGAATTACTTTACCCAGCCTTTGTATTCAAAATCACAGTTCTTATACCTATCATTGACACGTATGTAGGTATCCTTGATTTTCTTCTCCACCCATTTATGGATGACTTCCTCACGGCGCTTATTCAGCACCAATTCTTTCATCACCTGAAAGTCCTCAGTAATAGTGGCCTTATGCCCTTCTACCCTGTTTTTCAGCTTGGCCAGCACACATACGGTCTTACCGCGCTCGTTAATCATGGTGAACGGTTGCGATATCTGTCCCACCTGCATCGTATCCACTACTTTCGCTATCTCAGCAGGAAGATCCTGAAGCTGGAACTTCGATGTCTGTCCATGCTCTGAACGATTGGACATCAAGCCCCGATTGTTACGTGTCTCCTTATCGTCAGAGATGTAGGTAGCAGCCTCCTCAAACGAGAATTTTCCGGCTCTGATGTCTGTGGCTACAGAGTCCAGACGAATCATCGATTCCTGTATAGCGGAGTCGCCTACCTCTGGTTTGAGCAGGATGTGGCGCACTTTTACCTTATCGCCACGTTTATCAACGAGCTGAATAATGTGGTAGCCGAATTCCGACTCTACGATTTTCGATATTTTTTTAGGATCGGTCATGCTGAAAGCAACGGCTGCGAAGGCAGGATCGAGCGTGGCACGTCCGGCATAATCGAGCTCGCCGCCACGACGGGCAGTGCCAGGATCTTGCGAGTAGAGACGTGCCAGTGTCTGAAACGATGCTTCACCTTTGTTCACACGTTCGGTGAATGCACGTAGTTCGTCTTTCACACGGTTAATCTCAGTCTGACTGATAGGCGGTGTCTGCGTGATAATCTGCACTTCCACCTCCGTCGAAACAAAGGGGATACTGTCTGCCGAAATATCCTTGAAGTAGCGGCGCACCTCAGCTGGCGTCACCACCACATCCTTCACCAGATGCTCTCTCATGCGCTGAACCAGCATCTGGTTCTTCAATTCGTCGTGCATTGAGGCTCTGATCTGCGTCAGCGTCTGCTTGCGATATTCTTCCAATTTCTCCTTCGAGCCCACCTGTGAAATCATGTACTCCACACGTGCCTCAATCTGGGCATTCACTTCCGACTCCTTCACCTCAATACTGTCGATGGCAGCCTGGTGCAAGAACAGTTTCTGCACTGCCAGCCGCTCAGGAATAGCACAGTCGGGATCGCGCTCCCAGCGGTAATTCTCCATGGCGGCCTGCATGCGCATTACCTCAATCTCACTCTTCAGAATGGGCTCATCGCCTACCACCCATACTACTTCATCAACTACGCTTTGTGCCGCAGTTTGACCGAATGACAACTGACAAACGAGCAATGACAGTCCTATCGCCATCACCCATCTGCCTTTCATCACCGACCGTAGCATGCCACGCACATATCCGTTATTCGTTGTCATCTGTCACTTATTTCTTATCACTTGCGGCATTGTTCTCGCCATTTTTCACCGTGAGCAACACCTCTTTGTTCACATAGACAGGATACTTCTTGCGTAGTTCAGCCACCCATTGTTTCTCCAGTTCTTCTTGATAGTCGGCCACCACCAGACCACGAACGTCGGTATAGTCCTCTGGACCTTTCTTCAGCACCTTGCCGTACACGTCGTCAAAAGGATAGTCCTTCAGTTTCGTCACGGTTGTATCTTTCTTAAAGATAATACTGTCCACCAAAGCATTGTCGCCCTTTTTGAAGATACCCTTCTCCACTCTGATGCGGAGCACCGAGTCGGCATTGAACGTAGAGCGCAACTGCTCAGCCCACTTATCAAAGGCAAGGTTCTTCACGCAGTCCTTCACAGCCTGAATGTCCTCTACCACCTTCACGTGGAAGGCCATGCCCTTGAATCGTGGCTCATCCCATGCATATTTCTTCTTGTTCTTCTTGAAATATTTAGCCAGTCCATCCTCATCTTTGGCAGCCTTATCCCACACCAGCTTATTACTGATTTCGTAGAGCAGCAGTCCATCATGGTATTCGCGAATCAAGTTCTTCAAGTCTGAATCACGGGCAGCGAACTCGTCAGCCTTCTGCTCCATGAGCTGGCTCTTCGTAAGCATAGTGTTGTTCTTCAGCAACTCATCCACTTTCTGCTGAGCAATACGGTCGCGCAGGTTACGCTGCTCAATAAAGCGCAGAATGCCATCATGATGGAACTCAAAGGGCTCGAGCATCTTGCGCTCCTTCATCTTGATGATGTGATAGCCGAAGGGCGACTGCACGATGTCCGACATCTCGCCTGGCTGTAGAGCGTAAGCAGCATCTTCAAACTCCTTGACCAACTGTCCGCGCTGCACAAACGGCAGCAATCCGCCCTGTTGGGCAGACCCTGGATCCTGCGACACCTTCTTAGCCAGTTCGGCAAAGTCGGCACCACCTTTCAGAGCCTTATAAACGGAGTCGGCACGCAACTTGGCGGCAGCCAGTTCCTCTTGTGTGGCCTGTTGATTCAAGCGGAACAAGATGTGCTGCACCTGAATCAGTCCATCAGGGCCGATACGTTTCACGGTTTCATCGTATATCTTATGTGCCTCAGCTTCCACATCGTCGTCGGTCACCATCAGTGGTAGCACCTGCTGGTCACGATACTGTGCAAACTCATCCTTGAACGACTGCAGAGTGTCGTATTTCGCTTCCAGAGCGGCTACAACCTTTAGTTTATAATTAATAAAGAGGTCAACATATTCATCGACAGTCTTCTTGTCGATAACCCCCTCTGAGTTGTTTTTGTTGTAGGAATACTCGAATTCCGAACGCAGTACAGGCTGATTGTTCACTGTCATGATAACAGGATCAGCCACTTGCGACTGAGCACCAACACACTGAAAAGAAGCCGTCATGAGAACGGCTATAAGCACTTTTTTCATTTCCGTTTTTTAATCGTTTGGTCTAGAATAATTGGGAGCCTCGCTTGTGATGGTGATGTCGTGCGGATGGCTCTCCATCACACCGGCATTGGTGATGCGGGTGAACTTAGCATCGTGCAGGCGCTCTATGCTGGCAGCGCCACAATAGCCCATGCCTGAGCGCAGTCCGCCCGTGAGCTGATAGATCACCTCCTGCACCGTGCCTTTGTAAGGCACCCGTCCGGCAATGCCCTCCGGCACCAGTTTCTTCACGTCCTTCGTGTCGGCCTGGAAGTAGCGGTCCTTCGAACCGTGCTCCATAGCCTCAAGCGAACCCATGCCACGATAGCTCTTGAACTTACGTCCATTATATATTATGGTGTCGCCGGGGCTCTCCTCTGTTCCTGCCACCAGCGAGCCAATCATCACACACGAGCCACCGGCAGCCAGTGCTTTCACAATGTCGCCCGAGTAGCGCAAGCCGCCGTCGGCAATGAGGGGCACACCCGTACCCTGCAGAGCGCTATACACATCATAGACAGCCGACAGCTGCGGTACGCCCACACCAGCCACCACGCGAGTGGTGCAGATAGAGCCTGGTCCAATACCCACTTTCACTGCGTCGGCACCGTTCTCCACGAGCATGCGTGCAGCAGCACCCGTAGCGATGTTGCCCACCACAATATCTATATTCTTAAAGGCATTCTTCGCTTCGCGCAGCTTGTCAATCACGCCCTTCGAGTGACCGTGAGCCGTATCGATGACAATAGCATCGGCACCTGCATTGACCAGTGCCTGCATGCGGTCGAGCGTGTCAACAGTCACGCCCACACCTGCAGCCACACGCAGTCGTCCCTTCTCATCCTTGCAGGCCATCGGCTTGTCCTTGGCCTTCGTGATGTCCTTATAAGTAATCAGTCCCACGAGGTGGTTGTCCTTATCCACCACAGGCAACTTTTCAATCTTGTTTTCTTGCAGAATCTGTGCAGCAGCAGTGAGGTCAGTCTGCTGGTGAGTGGTCACCAGATTTTCCTTCGACATAACGTCGTCAACAGGTCTGTCCAGTCGGCGCTCGAAACGCAGGTCGCGATTGGTCACGATGCCCACCAGATGTTTCTCGTCATCTACCACGGGAATACCGCCAATGTGATATTCGGCCATGATGTCGAGGGCCTGAGCAACAGTCGAGCCCAGAGGAATAGTGATGGGGTCGTAGATCATACCGTTCTCGGCACGCTTCACAATAGCCACCTGACGGGCCTGATCCTCAATCGACATGTTCTTATGAATCACGCCGATGCCTCCCTCACGGGCAATGGCAATGGCCATCTGGCTCTCCGTGACGGTGTCCATAGCAGCCGTTACAAACGGCACATTCAGCTCAATGTTGCGTGAGAAGTGCGTACGCAGTTCCACGGTCTTGGGCAATACTTCAGAATAAGCGGGAATGAGCAGGACGTCGTCAAAGGTAAGGCCGTCCATCACGATTTTATCTGCAATAAATGTTGACATAATAGGGTACCTTTATTTTTTATTGCGTGCAAAGATACATATTTTTCTGCACCCCGAACCCCACTTTTAGCAATTTCTTGCTGAATTAATACGATTTAACGGAAAAAATGCCATATTATAACGTAACTCAATAGCCATTTTGAGGGGTAATTATGTAAATTATACAAAACAAATCTCAAAGAACACAAAGTTTTGTCTTTTATAAAAGACAAAATTATTATCTTTGTAGCAAATTTCATCTATAAAAGATATGGAAGCAATTGTTAGTCAAAGCTATCTAGTCTGATGACAATGGCATAACCCATCTTCATCTCAGGAGGTTCTTAACAGAAGGAATATAATATCTGCTCCCATCTGTTTCTATCTGCTTCACTATTAAATAACTGGTTATCAAAGCATTGCAACCAAGAAACAGATGAAACAGATGTTTTGCAAACTTTTTTCATATAGTGTGTAGTATGTCTGATGATGAAGTCTGCAAGCAGGATTCGCCATCTTGAATCATTCACTTCATGTTGCAGGCAAGATCATGCCGAGTTTTAGGCTATATTACGTCACGATTTAGGCTATATTACGTCATGATTTAGGCTATATCATGTCACGATTTAGGCTATATCACTTAATGATTTAGAACAGAACTCATCACGATTTAAGCTAAATATTTCAACAGCAGGCCGAATTACATCTTCATAATATGCAACACTTCGCACTTCTGGCAATCATCGTATTGCTTACAACACTGAAAGATTTATTTTGCTACAGAAACTTACAAAATTGTAAAAATCATTTCAGAATTGTTAAAACTTGCCTGTCATTTCCCTTTGGCTATTGTTGTTTTAAAGGGAATTGACTATATTTGCGCAAACAATATCTATTAACTAAAAATCACAAAAATGAAAGCAGACAAGATTATCAAAAACGCTAAAATCTACACAGCGGACAAAAACAATCTCCAGGCAACAGCTCTGGTAGTAAAAGACGGAAAATTTGTATATGTAGGCGATGAAGCCGGCCTTTCAGCATTTGAGGGCGAGGTGACTGACCTGGGTGGAAAGTTTATCATGCCCGGCATCATCGACAGCCATGTACATGTGACCACAAGTATCGGATTTGCCTATATGGATCCGGGGGAATATATAGCATGCTCCAGCAAGAAAGAAGCCCTGGACTTTATGGCAGGAGAAATCAAGAAGAATCCAGGTTTAAAACGTTACAGATTCATCTTGGAGCGCAAATACCTGAATGGGGATGACATCGTGAAGGAAGACCTCGATGCCATCTGTCCTGATGCCGAACTTCTGATTCTGGAAGGTGAAGGCCACAGCGTCTGGGTGAATTCAAAGATACTTGACAGACACGGAATCACCGACGAGACACCAGACCGCGTGCCCGAACTTAGCTATTACGTGCGCAAGAACGGTCATGTGACGGGCAATGCCTTCGAGTCATCAGGATGGCACATGCTCTTCGATGACTTAAATGTTACAGATGAGCAGATTGACGCAGAACTCATGCGCTGGATAGATTATTCAGTAAAGACGGGCGTGACCGCTGTCTTCGATGCAGGTTTCCCTGAGGGCGAGGAGCTCCATGAACGCATTTACAAGCGTTTGCGCGAACTCGACAAGCAAGGCAAACTGCCTGTCTATATCGACGGAAGCATTGCGCTCACTAACCCCAAGAAGATGAGGGAGGTTGTGGAAAATGTGAAGCGTTACCAACGTGAAATGAACACCGAGCACCTGAATGTCCATACCTTTAAGGTATTCATGGATGGCACCTTGAGAATTGAGACAGCGGCTCAGGTCACCCCCTATGTAGATA
>JAEEPT010000155.1 GCA_016284895.1 Prevotella sp.
CCAGAAATCAACTACCAGTGGCAGTTCGCCGTTTTTCAAGCTTGCAAAGTTCTCGTTTGTGATTTGTACTTCCATTGTCTTAAAGAGTTTTATTTGTGATTAAATAAGTTAAGTGCGCAAATATACGAATAATCTTTCTGAAAACTTATGATTTTTAGGAAAAATAACTTATTGCCCGCCCAGCCGGTCGAAATATTCTATCACATCTTCCCACGTCTTGAACGTGTCGCTTCCGTATTCCAGCAGCGTAGCCATCGTGTCGCCCTCCTTCTTGGCACTGATAAGATAGTCGCCGTAGAGCAGGTCGCGCCTGTGTGTATAGACGGTGTGATGCCAGGCAGGTACGTTGATGTATTCATCAAGCCACGGTCCGACCGTGGGATTGCTGTCCACGAAGTACACCTGATAGCGCTCAATGAGCTGTCGAACGGCCTTCTGAGCCGATGATGCAGGCTTCACCTCGCCTTGCTTCGTAGCGTGATTCTCCATGAGTGTTTCTACACCTATATATATTATAGGGCGCTCGCGATGCTCCTGTCGGTCATCAATCCATCTGATTACAGGCAGCACCGAGTGCATGAACGAGCGGTCGTCCATGCGATGCTCGCCGTGGAATCGTATGGCCTGCGAGTAGTGGGCCGTAAACGTGTCGTAAGTATGAACCAGCGGATCCTCGTCGCCGAAGAGCCCGAACACGCGCTCCTGCTCGTCCACATCGTCGGCATGGGCAAAGTTTTGCTCCGTGATGAGCTGATACTCCTTCACCAGCGGCTTGTCAACATAGAATTCCTGCACTCCGTCCTGTCTGGGCGAGAAGAACTGTTGCTTGCCCGTGAGTCCGTGGGTGTGCATGGTCTCGGCAATGCCGAAGGCCGGATTTGTCAAAATGCGGTCGTAGCCGCTGAGCATCTCGGCATACATGCCGCCCATCGACGTGCCAAGGATGAGTGCCGGCTGTTCGCGCTTGCAGGTGTCGCGCAGCAACTGAAGGGCCTCTGCAGGGTGGATGGGCAAGTCGGGAGCCACCACGCGAGCGTTGGGCAATACTTGGCGCAGTCGGTTTACCGTGCCTGACTGTCCGCTTGAGCCAAAGCCGTGAACATAGAGCACCGTCTTGTCGGCCATCAGCTCAGGAAATTGTTTGATGTACTGATTCTCCATGTGTGCAAAGATAACTCTTTTTCGATAAAAATGTGCAAGTAAATGAATGAAAATACAACCTTTTGTTAAAACTGATTAAATATTTATTTCATATTGTACAAAATGTATAGAAATGCTCTATCTTTGTAACAACTAAAAATCATCTACTTATTCCTCTTTTGCGCTACTCAGTAGCGGCTATTCTATTCATTATTATTGTTCTAACTAAAAATTTATTACAACTATGTCTAACGAGATTTACAGTAAATTGCAGCATTGCCTTGACAGCTACATGGAGTTGAGGGGCAAGAAAGAGATTGATGAAATGGAGGCCAACTCCGAGCTGGCCCGTCAGGGACTTCTTGAGGACGATCAGGCGCATCCTGGACGTCCGCTACGTGAGCTCTTGTCCCGTCTGCGCGATAGCAACATGTTGCCCCGCAACGTCAAGCAGGTGTTTGGAGCTTGGAAAATCAAGCATTCCCGTGCGTTACAGATGCGTCAGCAGATATTCATGTTCTGACATTCCTTTATGGATTTCAAGAAACGCGTAAGTGCATCATGCTGTCCACTATAGTGTCAGCAGAAAGAATCCTCTGACTGGGTAAGTCAGAGGATTCTTTTATGCATTTCCGATACTGACTGTTTCGACACCTACAACAGTCTTGTTGCTTTTAGGGAGTTACTCAGCAAAGATACGACTTTTATTATAGAAAACAAATAATGATGAAAAAAAAGATCCACCTGCGTTCACAGATGGACCTCTCAACATCAAAATCAGCTCGCTGTCCTCAATCAAGTTTCCTTATGTGAGTTATGTGCATATTAGGATGCCATATTTGCTGAGCCTTTGTACGCAGCTCTACTTTGTCACCATATATGATTATTACCTCCGGGCGCAAGTGCCTTTCCAGTTCAAAAACTCCTTCGAGGAATAACCGCAATGATACGACATTGTTGAGTACGCCGTTAGTGCTGATGGCTACAGTCCCTCCTTCAGACAAACCGCAGAAACAATAGTCGAAACTTCTTCGGAACGACCACCCTATCGTAGGAATTACATTTCCTCCCCTCCTTTGGACGATTTGTCCAATAGCCCTGCTCCTGAAAACATTAAATTGCTCTTGCCACTGAGAAAGACAAGGATTCAAGGTGAAGTCGGGCGTAAATGTCCCGTTGAACCTGACGAGTATCTCAATATCACGCTCAGTGAATTTGGGATTCCAAATCTGCTCAAAGTTCACGTCGTCAATGAAGAAGTGTACCCACAACTTATAATCAGTGGAAGACAAGGCTTCTTTGAAATCAACCAAAGGACTTTCTGGTATTCCGAAGTAAGGGGTGATGATTGGACATCCCTCATCGCTTAAAATCAAATCTTTTGATATGTCTGCCCGTACTACACCCAATCTCCGCTTCCGCAGTTCCCATTCAGCATGATTTCTCTTCTTGGAAAGAGTTGGTGAAATCATTCTCGCCAGCTCCTTCTCCGAAAACAATGATGGTTGAATGTTATTCATATCTCATTCTATTTCTGCTATGTACGAACGCTCCAGAACCTCACCAATGGATTTGCCGTCAATCTTCAGCTCATTCCACAAGTCAGTATCATCATCGAACTCAAAGAGCACATCTCCTTCTTCATGGTTTTCCCACTTGATTTGTCTGCCGACAAAATTCCCGTCCCAGTCTTGTCGTTTAGGGATTCGCCAGAACTTGTACGGCTCAGATTCCATAAAGAACTCATAGAAGTTATCGTCATCCACATAATAGAAGATGATAGAGAAGAAATTACGAATGAAATAGTTGAATATTTCCTTTGGATCTTCCGACATAGCATCCCTGATGCACTCTTCGCTCCACCCCAGTTCACGGGTGGTGATAACTGGATGAAATTCCATCCAGTTATCTATAACTACTTTTACTTCTTTGTCCATTTTTCTAATTTGTTTACGATGTTCCATTCTTTCGGACTCAGTTCAAGATAATTGTCTTTGCTATGAGTCTTTCTGCCTATCTCCCCCGTTTTTGGGTTGACAAAAACGTTGTGAGCATGGGAGTTCTTCCCTTCCAAATCAATGGAGTAATACAATACGTGATTCTTGTAAAAGAATACATGCTTGATTCTTCCTGCAGACTGACTCCATACGGCATAAACCGTGTCAGCAGTGTTGGACATAACAGGTGTCTTGCCGTTACCACTCTCAAAGTCTTCAATTATCTTAATACCATCCACTACGTCAAGCGTCTTGTATTTTCTATTTTGAACGGGAATTGACATGGTGGCCTTGTCAAAACTGCCTCTACCTCCCATATCTCAGTCCTCCGTTATTATGTTGTTCCAGCACCAGCCATTTTATCTCACCCGCTGTAGGTAAGTGACCATCTATCTTATCTCGAAAAATAATTATTATGGGTGTCATAACTATATTATTTGTTATGGCCCCTCAATGATGCAAAATGTCATGCAGCCATCGCAGGGGCACGGTTAATACTAAGAATATTAATCGCGTCTTGCTGATGGTCATCATCTTCAGATGAAAATAGGTGGTATCTTGCTGACAAGGTAACCCTCCTGACAACAGATCGAATATCGATGCAGGGCTTTTGTGTCCCTGACGGCTTCTCATAGAACAAATGACTGTTGAGAACCTTTTCAATGGCTTCGCAACGCTGCTTATATTCAAGCGTGTCTGGATTATCATTTAGTTCGAAGCTGAGGTTACCACAAGATTCTAAACTCAGAGAAGAAAGAATCTTCTCTAATGCAAAGCCTCCCAGCGTAAATCGCCTATAGGCAGATGGTGTTTGTTCGTGTACTTTCTGTATGAACTGCTCGCGAATGGCATCCGTGTCAATGTCGCTCCATGTCTGAGCAGCGGAATCTGAAGATTGGCGATTGTTAAAGGTTTGACAAAAATTGATGAACGTTGCCAACTCGTCGCCAGCGAGTTCGGCAATGTGTCGTTGGGCATTATTGAAGTATGCCCTCATTTTGCGGACGTGAGCATCCGCCAAAGCGTCGAGCAGGCTTTCGTCTATACATCTGCACGACGTGTCCTCTATATCTACGCCTTGCTCACGGGCTATTACACGAATAGCCTCAAGGCGCAGCCCACCAGCCTTCATCACCACGTCTGCCGAAGTGGTGAATCCTGTCTTCAAATAGTTCTCTGCCATTTTTGAACATTCAAAGACATTGTCCAGTATGTCGAGGTATTGTCTCATTTAAATTCTTTGTTGCAAAGTTACTACTTTTCTTGATACTTCCATAGATTTGAACTGAAAACATTCCGAATTAAGATTGTTTTCCGTAATTTCGCCTTCTAAAGGGATTACCCGAATCCAAGATAGACGCGATTTAACAGGAATATTTATCGCTAAAAATAGCAAACCAGCCAGAGCCACAAGAAAAATCAAAAACAAATGAAAAACGCAGGATTATAAATAGTCTAGCATCTTTTACCTTATTCGCTCCTATACAATTCATCCAGTGATTGCCCTGCTTCATTTATCCAGTGCAGCCAGCCGTTGCAACAGCGGCCTGAGCAATAACTGGCAGCAGTACTCGGACTAGCTAAAACGTAGTCGTGCTGAAGTTCCCAGAAGCCGTCCTTCGTAGGTTTCGACATTGCGGTGATAATGGCATTACGCTTATCACAGCCTCTTCTTGGGAAACACTATCATTTCGCAGATTTTGTTGCTGATGAACACGTTACAAATTCCATTGAGGGTGCCAGTACGCAAATGCGTCGTAATAACCTTACCTCTTGCCATATATTTTTATTTGTCTATCGAATATTAAAACCTAAAAATTATCTGCTTCCTGATGTAGCTTCTCTTTAACAATAGTAATAATTCTATCAGCACTTTCTGGTACACTGTTTATATATTGCAGACATGCTTTCTTGCATCTATATGCATTAAAAGTATATTCGGGCGTAATCTCTGACAAAGCTACGCTGGTTTTAGCTGTAGCATTGGCACTGTATTCTAGCCAGAGACTTGGAATTGATACGACAATTTGCGCACGTCCATCCTTACAACGTATTTTTAGCGTAAATTCTGACCAAACGCTCCAAAAGGCCCCAAGAACAAAGTTACGATAACCTAGATAATCCTTACCCTTGAATATAATTGTTCCCGACTCCTTGTCTTGATGGTCAATACCATAAGAAGATTTTCCATCAACACCTACCCAATCGCTCAATGCCTCCAATGCACGCAAGTAGAGTTCGCTAGCCACTACAGAATCAACTTTCTCCACCACTTTTTTCTCATAAATTTTGTTTTCATTGAGTTGAATGTTCTGTGCATTTACGTTCATTATGAATGTAAGTGCTGTCAATACCAATAATACCTTTTTCATAATCTTTTTATTTTAGTTATCTGTTTCCTTTCGCTCTGTTATGTGTCTTACACAGCATCTGACAATTGTTTATATCAGTTGCACCGCCTTTGCTCCATGCTGTCACGTGGTCGGCATCCATTTCGCTAAACTTGTAGATTTTGGTGCGTACATTATCGTGACCTTTGGCGCACTCAGGGCAGTTGCTGATGCCTTGTGCCTGTGCCTCGTTGGTCTGACGAGCATACACCGTTTTCTTTACGCTGTCCTCAAATATGCGAATGTTCAGCAGGTGTTGATCGGTTTCTCCACCAAGCAGATATTCAAAGATGCCGCGTTTGTTGGTTACATATTCATCGGCATACAATTTATTTACGCGCTGCTGCAACTTGGCAGGACTGTAAGAATTGGCATGGTATTTCTCATAAAGTGTTCCCCATTCCAAACCTCGCATTTCGCTTTTAGGCTCACCGAATAGTGTCTTTGCCCATTCTATTACGGTATCGAAATAGGTCTTCAGTTCTTCTATGTTGCCATCCTTCCTATGCAGGCTCATATAACCACCAATGTTGTCTTCGCCCTTAGCTACCCAAGCCAGAGCTGCATGCAGAATATCCTGACGGTTAGCATTACCACTCACATAACATCCCCATTTCTGCAACTGCGGACTGCGCGAATTACTGAACACCTCTTTGGCTTTTGTGACGAATGTACCAGAATAAGTAGCGTTAAGCAGTTCCTGCTTGTTCAGCGGCACGCCAGCAATATTGATGGTCTCGAACCATTCCTTGATTTCCTTCTCCAGACCATTGCAGACGTAGATGAGCAACTTGTATGAGAGAATATGTTCCTTCTCCTCATCTGTCAGGCCTGTGAAGTATTGCTCCATCCCGAACTTTTCCTTGATGGCGAACTTCTCCGTGACGAAGCGGCCTATGCTGGTGATGCGCTGCTGACCGTCGAGAATTTCGTATCTGCCAGGTTCTGGCTCATTGAAATAGATAAGTCCTATGGGATAGCCCTTTAAAATACTATCTATGACTGCAACCTCTTTCTTGCCATCGTTCTCAGCATAGAGATAGTTACGTTGATACTCTGGCTGGATAGTCAGTTTGCCTGACCATCCGAACAGGCCTTTGCCTTCCAACTGGTTATAGACAAAGCCCTCACAAATTTCTTTGACCGTCAGGTCGGTTAGTAACGTCGTTTGCATAGCTATTGTTTTTTGCGGATTATAATTCTTGCATAACTAATCTTTGGCGTTTCGTCAATGGTGAGAACAAGATTTCTCATGTTTGCCGTCATGTGTCCTGTACCACCTGCTTTTTTGTATCGTTTAATCCAATCTTCGCCAATAGGCGCAATCCCGAGTTCTTCTGAGAAGTCTGTAGAGTCAACTCCGATTATCTCAAACTGCTCTGGACAATACTTATCAAGAAAAGAACGAGGAACGCCCATTAATCCATCATAATCGGATGGGATTGCATCATAGAAAGGGACTTCTATGGCCTCAAAGTTCTCATACTTAACATATCGTTTACCTCTAACCTCTTTATGTTTTGAGTAGATGATATTATCTTCCATTGTCATTAATGGAAGTGGTTCATGCCTACGACCATGATCTATATTCGTATACCACCTAACCCCATTAACTCTCCACAAGAATTGTCCGTCTTGGAAATAAGCATTCTTTTGGCTTGACATTTTGGACGGGTCATAATGATTTGCATCTGCTATGAAGAATGCAGCACCACCATTGAAATATGAACTACCTAGCCAGACCTCACCATTTTTAATATATGGGAATATCTCTTTGTATGAGACTGCATTTATATTGCCTATAATAACAAACTTCTTGTTCGCCTCCATTATCCAAGAGAAGAACTCCCTAAACAATGAGAATGGAGGATTAGTAATAATAATGTCGGCCTCATCTCGCAGAGCCTTCACCTCATCACTTCGGAAGTCGCCATCGCCTTCAAGATAACTCCAATGCAAGTCGTTGATATTGAAACGTCCATCGTTGTTGATGTCCTCGTCAAGCACAAATATCTTACCGTTTGTTCGGCTCTTGTCTGCATCGTAATAAGGACTATCCGTTTCAAAGAGCGTAGGCTGCCAATCCTTAATTTTCTTTGACTCTACAGCATAACTTGTAGAGATGAGTTTCTTCAGCCCAAACGACTCAAAGTTCTGTGCGAAGAACTTGGTGAAATTGCTCCATTCAGGATCGTCACACGGCAACAGAATAGTCTTTCCACGAAATACATTAGGATTGTACTCCAAATAGGCGTTCATCTCCTTCTGAATGTCAGAGTACTGTGTATAGAACTCGTCGTTCTTCGCTGTCTTTGCATTTGCTAAGTTCGTATTTGCCATAGATTGATAGTTTTAAGTCCATGCACCCATCTATCAATCACGCCAAGACGCAAAAAAGGCATGATGCACCTTTTGCGTTCAGCTCCGAGGTAGCGTAGGAAGGGAACCCCGACAGTCTTACAAGTATGCACCACACCTAAGTGTTGGCGCATTCGTATTTATAAGACTGTGCAAGATGTCCATTATAGCCACCTCACCACGTATTATCTCGTTGCGTTTTTATTCCCAATAAGTTTCCTACGCTTTTGGCTGAACGCGAAATAATAGCGAATGCTTTTCCAATAAGATAGTCCGGATTGTTTGCGCTGCTTAACAACACGTTTCCCCGAACCGACGGCAAAGATACGAAAAATGTTGTGGAATAAAGTGCTTTGGAGTAAAAAATATTCAAAAAGAGTCCAAAAGTTTGTAAGATAAGGGATATATTTTTATCTTTGATTTGTCATTTTTTTAAAACGCGCTTGTTTGTGAGAGATGCGCTGCCTTTGCATAATAAATGTAACGGACGAGTAACTACTCAGCACCCTATAGTGCATGAGTAGTTACTCGGTGCATCATCTTTGTTAAAATAATCCAAAAGGGG
>JAEEPT010000156.1 GCA_016284895.1 Prevotella sp.
GGTTCCCCGAGGGGAGATTCTTACGGCTGCTCCTCCACGCTTCCGCTTGTTCCGCCTCCATGCTGCTGGCCGTTGTCGTCATCGTCGGAACCGGTTCCGTTGAGTGATGCCAGCGACACGCGCGAAGCACTGCGAGAGATGTTGGGGCCAACGAATTTCGAGTTGTCGCTGCGGTCGGGGGTGAAGCCTACAGTGAATTCCACGTTTGTCAGGTCGAGCTCGTCCTTGGTTTCAGCACCGCCATAAACGGTGTTGCCCTTGGCGTCGGTCCCCTTCTTCATTCGGGGCTTCAGGTAGAACGTTCCGATGCCGTCGAGGCGCACCTTGTGGCTGTCGAGCAGCAGTTCCTGGATGCAGCCAATGAACTTCTTCACCACGCCGGTCACCACGTCGGGCGTGTAGATGGAGCCGTGGGCGGCTATGTGATCGCAAAGGCCTTCGAGGTCGATGGTCTTCAGGTTCACCACGCGAGGATACCACTTGCCGTATGACTTCGTCTGACTCGAGTTTGAGTTCTGTATTTTATGTATGATAATTGCCATGATTCTATAATATATTTAAGGGTTAAAAAAATTGATGTTAACGTTTCGCCTGCTTGTTCGAACTAAGCACTACAAAGTTACTGACTATGGGCGCAACGAGGAAATGGATACAGGTTCCTTAACTGATTGTTACAGGATTTAACACTCCGCCCTGCTCGTTTCATTCCGTACCCTTCCCTGCGCTTGCTGAAAGCCAGATGCATCTGCGTCGCTCTTAGACAAATTTACGACATGCGTAGATGCAGCTGAAACGCACGGCGACGAAAAAATCTCTGAAAGAAATGTATTATTGTTTCTGAAAGAAATTGGAATAATAAGAATAATTTTTCATCATCGATACAAAAAAGAAAAGTACGTGGGCGCAAATTTGAGCTTACGTTAAGAACCCTCCAAAATGCCGAATGGGGCCAAAAAGTGAGGAAACCATGCTCGAAAACGCGCAACCCCCCAGTGTTTACTGCGGAAAGCACACTGCTGAAATGAGTGGGGGGAGTATGAGGTGTCCTTGCAGACACCTTGGTGTTTTTTTATAGCGAAAAACACGCGTACCCCCTTTGTTTACTGCGGAAAGCGCGTAAATGTCAAAATGTCAAAATGACAAATGACAAATGGAAATATGGAAATATGGGGGGTATTGTTTAATATTATATATATTATTATATATAATAATATATATAATATTAAAGCTTTCTTTATGAAAAAAGCCGACACTTCAGATAAAGCCATTTGTCATTTGTCATTTGTTACAAATGTCACAAATAAGACAATGGCATAGAAAAATAATATGGGGAAAGTTTGGGGCTTTCGCTTTAATGTCGTATTTTTGCAAAAAATATTACAGAAATGAAAGAGAGCAATCCATATCCCATCATTGAAGAAGAGAACAGTAGCCTGACTGCTCAGGAACCTGTTGCTGACGTGGCCTATGCCTATGAGGAGCCTGTCATTCCCGACGATGTGGAATATGCCCATATCGCGGAAGGCGTTCTTCAGGTGACTCCCGACATTGAGGAGGAGATAGCCGAAGTGGAGCGTGGCGAGGTGGTTTCAATGTCGGAATTCAAATCAATGTTTGCACGATGGCTCTAAGCGTTGAGTTCAGTCGGCGAAGCACCACCCAACTTCAGAAAATCTTGGAGTTCTACGATGAGCGCAATGGCAACAGTGACTACAGTCATCGCTTGTTGCGTTGCCTGCTTAATGATTTGCAGCGACTCTCTAAACAGCCTATGGCCAGCAGTCCTTCAACACGATCTGATGTGCGTTTCTTTTATCTCATGGGCTTTACTGTCATCTTCCGCTATAACTCCCGAAGGCTGACGGTGCTGAGCATACGCTCATCGGCACGCAAGCCGCTGACAGTCTATAAGAAGAATTGAGAATGTGCCTACAACTGCATAAGGCATGAATCGACCTTGCCGTTCATGGAGCTGGCCTTACCAAATCGTTACCAAAACATTACCATCTCGATACCAACGTATCGGGGTGTTTTTTCATAGCAAAAAACACGCGAAACCCCTTTGTTTCTGCGGAAACCGCGTAAATGTTACAAATGACAAATGACAAATGGACAAATAGAAAAAGTAAAAATGACGCTTCAGTGAGAAAAGCTGCAACAGCGGGGGGCACTACTGGGCTTTGTTCTCTGTCAGCGTGACGTTCTTCAGCGTGAGCTGGGTTGTCTTTTCGTCAATCAGCTTGTCTGTCTTATTGTAAACGATGGAGCAGTCTTCTATCGTGATGTCCTTTACACAGTCTAAACCTGCAATGCCGGCAGCTACGATGCCCGTCTTGCAACCACGGCACACCACGTTGTTGATGTGGATGTCCTGGAACTGCGGAGCCCATCGCTTCTGTGACTCAGTGAAGGCTGTAGTCTCAACGCCCACCTGCTTGTTCACGTAGTCGCACTGGAACGAGATGGCTGCATCGCTGATGTCGTTCATCATGATGTTGCTGATGAAGATTTTCTCCGAGGGGCCGCCTCGCTCGATGGAGCTCTTGAAGCGCAGGCCGATGTCGGTGCCGCTGAACGTGTTGTGACGCACCACCATGCGGCGCATGCCACTGGCGGTCTCGCTACCGAAGACGAAGCCTCCGTGGGCGTGATTCACCGTGTTGTTTGCTACCACGATGTCCTCGCAGCCGCTGATGGGGTGGCTCTTCGAAGGCTTGCCGCTCTTCATGCAGATGCCGTCGTCGCCCACACTGACGGTTGAGTTTGCGATGAGTGCCTGATGACAGTCGGAGAGGTCGATGCCGTCACCGTTCTGCACGTTCCATTCTGAACGCACGGTGACTCCGTCGATGATCACGTTCTTGCAATAGCAGGGGTGCAAGTGGAATCGGGGTGAGTTCTGAATGGTGACACCTTCCACGAGCACGTTTTCGCAGTCGGTCAGCCGGATGAGGTCGTTGCGCATTGACTCCTGTTTCTGAGGTGTGGCAGCGATGTCGGGATAGCCGTTCTTCATCTGCCAGGGATACCACAGATCACCCTTCTCCGTCACTTGTCCGCCCAGTGCCAGATAGCTTTTCCACTCCACGTCGCTCATCTTCGACTTCTTTACGGGACGCCACAGCTGACCGCCTCCGTCAATCACGCCTTGTCCTGTGATGGCAATGTTCTTGCGCTTCGATGCACGGATGCAGGGATAGACACGGCTGGCCGTAGCGTCCTTGTCCAGATAGAGCCGCTTGTCGGGGGCGAAGCTGACGATGGCATTGCGCTCCACACGCAGTTCAATGTTGTCCTTCAGCATGATGGGGCCTGTGAGCCACACGCCTTCTGGCACGATGACGCGACCGCCGCCCAGTTTGGTCAGTTTTGAGATGGCTTTCACGAAAGCCTCTGTGCAGAGCGTCGTGCCGTCGCCCACGGCACCGCACTCCGTGATGTTCACCTCGTGGTCGGGAATCTGCACGGCCACTACGGGCTTCACCTCGCAGGGCAGGTTCTGGTAGTACTGTGCATAGTTGTCTGCCATAGTGGTCATGGCAATAAATGTCATGCAAAGAGCGGAAAGGAATTTTCTCATTGTTTGTATTCGTTGTTAGTTGTTTTCACTTGAAGAATGGTGCAAAAGTAACGAAAAAAGCTGAAAACAGGAAACTTCTGGCTTTAAATTGCTGGAATTGTAATCATAATGTAAACTCCTGTGTGGGTGGGGGGCTATCTGCGCCAGCGGTCATGTGACCAAAGCCATAGTTCGGGACATTCATGAAGCATCTGTTGCAGACGGTCGAAATAGGCATCGGTGAGTGGCCACTGGCTCCTGTCGGCATGAGTAGAGTTCTTATCGTATGCAGCAACAGAATCGTCGGAAAGAGGTGGCTGGAGCCGCTCGGCATGACAGGTGTAGAAACCGCGACTTACTCGCTGAACACGGCAGAAGTAAACGTCCATGTCGTACTTCCGGGCTAACTGTTCAGTGCCTGTGAGCACCTTGGTCTTAATGCCCATGAAGCGGTGGAAGTGGCGAACGTACTGTTCCTTTGGCAGTTGGTCGGTGGCGGCAAAGATGAGGATGTGGGAGCCGTCGTTAAGGGACTGGGCAATCTCGGCTGAGGCAGAGCTGGAAGTGACCGCCTTGCTGCCGAAACGTGAGCGGCTGGCTGTCAGCCACTGATGGAGTGGCGCATTGTGCAGTGGGCTATAGAAGTGCATTGTCTTCACGTTTCCGCTGGCTTCCATACGTGCCATTGCCCACTCCCAGTTGCCATAGTGGGCGAAGAGACAAAGGGCTGGCCGGTGCGACTGCAGGCAGGCGGCTTTCAGCTCGTCGTAGTTATCCCAGAAAAAGTGTTCCTGTAGTTCGTTGAGTGTCATGCGGCTTAAGTGGATGGTCTCCACCAGCACGTCGCACAGATGATGGTAGAAGTTCTTCTCAATCTGCAGCCGTTCGGCATCGCTTTTCTCCGGGAAGGCAAATGCCAGGTTCTTCTCTACGACGCTGCGGCGATAGCGCACAACGTGGCGGGCTATGGGGTAGAGCACGACTGAGGACAGCACGTGTAGTACACCAAGAGGCAACAGGGAGAGTAGGCGGATGAGCAACATAGTGTGATGAGTAATGTGGATAACCTACTGTCTATGAAATACGCGACGAGGTGCGACCGATGATGGCATAGACAGTCCAGAACAGTATGCTCGTGACACCTGAGACAACGATGTTTAGAGGATAGAATAGCACCTTGGCCAATGGGTGCTTGATGCGATAGATGTTGGTCAGCACACCGTAGCTTGGGAACATCAGCCGCAACCATGACTTCCAGCGGTCCTTGGAACGGTCGATGAATGTGAACTCCCAGTAGGCGGCAATGAATCGGTCTGCAGCCTTGTGTGAGAAAGGTCGTGCATAATGAGCGATGAAACGCAGGAAACGGCGTTCGGCAGAAGTGATGTTGAGCAGCGATTTCACTTCGATGAAATCGGTATTTTTTGATTCTTCGAGGTGGGGGTCAGCAGGTGATTTCTTTCCAGTATGGTATGCAGCAGCCAGCATGACGCGACGGAATCCATATTCTGTAGCTTTCTTCGCAAGGTCGCTCTTCTTTTCCTCGGTGAAACGGTGATAGAGTCGCCTGAGGTCTTCTACCCACTTGTAGTCGCCAAACATGTGGAAAGCAGCGTGTTGGGCCAGGAACAGCCATCTGTCGGTATCGTCCATGTGATTGTCGTGGCAGCGAGCCAAAGCATCGGCATTGAAAGTGCCGATGGTCTGGGCGAAGAACTTCTTCGTGACAAAGGCTGTGTGCAGGTCAACGTTTACCTTCGTGGTGCTGCACGACACCAGTGAGGCTTTCTTCTTAGCTGCCAGAGCCTGCGGCTGTAGGGCGAACGGAAACTCCAGCCGGTATTCTTCAACGCAGAGCCGCTTAGCGAGTAGGGTGAGTTCTTCATCGTTGCGGCAGAGTAGGTCGATGTCGCGTACAGGACGGTCCAATGTGTCGGCATAGAGTGTCTGTAACAGGTCGATACCTTTGATGGGTATGATGTCGATGCCAGCTTCCCTGGCCTCTTGCTGAATCCACTGGTAGTTGCTGAGTATGGTGAGTGTGCGTGCCATATCGGCAGCCTCTTGCATCGGGTCGCATGTGTTTTTTATCTGCTCCATTGTTCCTGTTGGTTATTTGTGGTTCTCTTGCTGTGCTCCACTCTCCTCTATGATATAAGGAGGGCGCTGCTTGGTCTCGTTGAAGATGTGGCCAATGTATTCGCCCAGAATGCCGATGCTGAGCAGTTGCATGCCGCCCAGGAAAAGCACGATGCACACAAGGGTGGGGAATCCGCGTACGATGTCGCCGAAGAGGATGGCCTTTGAGAGGTAGAACAGCAGCAGGAGGAATGCAAACATGGCAATGATGAGCCCCAGCACGCTGGCGAAGCGCAATGGCGTGGTGGTGAACGATGTGAGCCCTTCAAGCGCAAGGTTGAACAGTGACGGAAGACTCATCTTGCTCTCTCCGTCGTAGCGGTCTCCCCGGTCAAAGAGCAGCTCTTTCTTCCGAAAACCTATCCAGCAGTACATGCCTTTCGTGTATCGGTCACGTTCGCGCATCTGGCGCAGTGCATCAATACACCTTCGGTCTAAGAGTCGGAAGTCACCCACGTTGGGCAGTGTTTCAAAGGGGGCGGAGTGGGACAGTATGCGATAGAACCGCATGGTGAGCCAGTAGCGCAGCCAACTCTCCTTTCCGCGGTCGCTGCGCCGGGCATAGACATCGTGGTAGCCTTGCTCCCAGTAGTTGAGCATGTCGGGTATCAGCGTTGGGGGGTCTTGCAGGTCGGCATCTAAAATGATGACACAGTCGCCCTTTATGTTGTCGAAGCCTGCCATCATGGCATTCTCCTTGCCGAAGTTGCGTGAAAGACTGACGTAGGTGACCCGTGTGTCCTGTCGGTGCAGGTCCTTGATGACATTGAGCGTGGCATCGGTGCTGCCATCGTTGACGAACATGATCTCGTAGTCATAGCCGTTGATAGTGGATAGCGTCTTGCAGAGTTCTGCGTAGAGACAGGGAATGGAAGCCTGCTCATTGTAGCAGGGTATAAGGATGGATATCAGTCGGTTGTCGTTCATGCGCCAATTGTGTTTTTTTACTTGTACTTGTGCTCAGACCGTTCTTGGATTGAAATAAACTGCAGTCATCGTTTGGTTGCCCAAAGCCCATCGTGAACGTAGTGCTTGTTCTTCAGCCGGTAGTTGCCTGTGGGGAACGATACGTATTCGCAGCCTTTCTCACCCAGGGGCACCTCTTGCCCTCTTGGTATGGGCTTGATGGTGAAATGAATGTCGGGGGTTG
The DNA here is from genome assembly GCA_016284895.1 of Prevotella sp. Classification (GTDB taxonomy): domain Bacteria; phylum Bacteroidota; class Bacteroidia; order Bacteroidales; family Bacteroidaceae; genus Prevotella. The sequence goes on from JAEEPT010000156.1 coordinate 6,849, forward strand.
TGTATTCACCATTGGGCGTCAGGTGTTCAGGACAGAGGAACGATGTGGTCTCGTAGAGCTCCTCCTTGAGTCGGCGGGGCAACACTATGAGGCGTTTCTTACCATAGTATGCCGCTTCAGTGTAGAACAGTTTGCTGCGGTGGTCGGTGACCAAGAGTGAACCCAGATAGTGGCGCTGGGTGCGGCTGTATTGCGGCAGGTCGAAAAAGACGGTGCCGTCGGTGGGTCTCATCTCCTTGAGGAAAGCCTGTGTCACGATATGGTTCCTATAGCTCATCTGTGCGATGGGCCAATAAGCGGCGATTGCGATTATGGGGAGCACGATGCCTACTGCCTTATGAGGCTGCTCTGGCAGCAGGCGCAGCAACAGGATCAGCGCGAGCGTTTCGACACCGAAAAAAGCGCGTGCTTCTGCTGCTGGCCCAAGAATGAAAAGAAACAGCAGCTCGATGCCAATAGCTGACAGCAGGAAACTGTTGTCTGAGAAGAACTGACGTATGTTCAGTTTGTGGCGAAAATACTGTATGACAGCTGTGAAGACAAACAGCCAGATGATGCGTACCCCCAAGATGACGTGGGTGAAGTTGCGATCCAGATAGTGCAGGAAACTGCCTTCGAACACTCCCTCATCTCTGGCGCGTGCTGCATTGCCAGGTGAAGCGAGAATAATGATGAATCCTATGAGGTAGGCAACAGCCATCAGCAGTGGTACACGGGCTATGGGCTGATGATGGCGCAATCGGTAGATGATGAATAGGGCCATTGTGGCCACGATGCCCACGGAGAAACTCTCCTGCCACCAGCCCGCTGCAAGGGCGAGCAGTAGGCAGGGCAGGCCGTGGAGCAGATTGTTGCTGTCAATCTGTTTGCGTAAAACAAGTAGGAATAATAGATTGATGAATCCTGCCCATAGGTAGTTCAGACTTCCTGTCATCCAGAGAAACACCTGTCCGAAGGCACGCAAGCAAACCATCAGCAGCACGAAGATGAGCAGCGAGTAGGTCCAGTTGCGTCTTCTGGCCACTTTCTGCATGAGCCAGATGTAGCCCATGAAGATCAGTGTGTTACAGAGGTTGAATGGTAGTTTGGTGCGCAGCCCGATGAACCACTGGTCGAGCCCGATGGCGAGTATGCGACCGTGTGAGTGCAGGAAGTGTTGGTACTGTGAGGTGATGACATCTTTCAGCCCACTGATGGGATGGGAGAGGTCCAGCCCATGATCGGTGATGCAAAAGGCATAGGGGTAGTCGTCGCAGTAGAGCCACGTGAAGTGGTTGAGACAGAAGAAGGCAATGCCGATGAGCAACAGGGCAATCGATTCTGCAATCGTTAAATGTCGGTGTAAGTTCGGGGTCATCTCAGTCATTTTTGTCAATGCGTTTTTTCATCTCTTTGGCGCCTTTTGGTCATCCGCTTGCGGTGAATGCCGGCTCGCTCCTTCAGCGCATATTTGCCCGATGGGAACGATACGTATTCCACTTCTTCTGTAGAGTGGGGAAGTGGGGCTTCAGCAGGCAAGGGCACTACGTAGAAAGGTAAACCAGGGGTGGAATACTCACCCGGTCGCTCCTCGTTCTGTTGACAGATGAAC
>JAEEPT010000157.1 GCA_016284895.1 Prevotella sp.
AAATCGACGGCTGACTATTTGTATTTCCATTACCCTGCACCTAATTGCAAAAAAGCAAAAGGAGCAGCTTCTTGTACTACTTCACTGTCTATGTAAATCTTTCAAAGAACTCTTCTTTATGTACCTCAGAGGGATAACCGAAAGGTCGTTTCCTCGTTAGCGGATGCAAAGGTACAACTTTTTCGCGAACCACCAAAAGTTTTTGAAAGAAAATTCAAAAATAATTTCACCCTACGCTACGAATTTGACATAAGTCAATCACCAATACAGCACCCCACCTTTTTATATATATACGCGCGCGAGAATTTGAACACCTTTTAATTAGTGCTTGCCGATTGAGGGGCGACATTTATTATCTTGATGGGAAGAGAGTGGCTAACGCATTGTTCGCACAGAGGAATCAGCATGACATTCCCTCCCATCAAGGAGAGGGGCAGAGGTGGGGTGGCTCGGTCTTGTGATGACTCCGTTTTGGTCACTCCACGACAAAGGCATGGTCATGCGATGACCGATACTTGGTCATCAGATGACCAATACTCTGTCATGCGGTGACCAATACTTGGTCGAGAGAGCCAGTCAAGCCTGAAATGTTGAGACATTTAACTCTGACGCTTATTGTTGGGCTGGGCTGAGATCTGCCTGCCGGGGGACCGTCAACTAACCTGTAAATGTTATTTAACAAAAATTTTGTCGAAAAGTTTTGGAATATTCAACAAAAATGCTTACCTTTGCAAACGATAACTAGTAATTTTAATCTATATTTATCATTTTCCAAAGTTTTTTATGGGAATCTGCCTGAGAAGGTCGATTCCCAGTTTTTTTGTGCATTCTGTTAAATATTACCAAATCACCGTACAAGTTCCAATACACGAAGTCTTGCTTACAAATAAAATTTCTATTTTTGCATACCATTGCGGCAACAATAGCCTCTCGATGGCCAAATATTACTCTATCACCGCTCAGTTTTAAACATGAAACATACCTACGCATCCCTGTTGGCACTCGTATTATTGTTCTGTCAGTCTCTTGTCGCCCAAGAAGAGGTAGATGAAGTGATCCCCCTTGTAAAGAGTTTCATAGCCGAAACACCCGACTGCATTGTCCAGGGCGAGCCCTTTACTATGACCTACACGCTGACTGCAAGAAGTTGGAAGTCGGGCGGACACGTCTTGAAGGGCAAGGGCTTTGAGTTGAAGAAAGTGACACACAACACCGAACAGATAGCCCCCTACTCACGCCTTACGGCTACTGCCACTTATCTCACTTCACTTCACGGACAGCTGGAGCTGCCAGGCATGATGATGATTGTGGGCAACGACACCATCTATTCGAAGAAGAAGACCATCAACGTGCTTCCCAACAGCCGTTATGGTGAGGAGATGAGCACAGCCCACCGCTGGCTACTGGCACACGGTCAGCATCCCGACTCGCTATGCCTCAGTCTGAGTGTGGCTGACGACGGTTTCTATCTGTTTACCGACCGACGCAACCACTGCTTTTGCATCGTAGCTCAGAAAGAGGTATGGCCTTTAGTGGGAGAGCCCATTCTGGCCTACAGCACTGAGGACTATATTTCCTTGAACGACAACACTGACAGCTATAACTTCATGGTGAATCCTTATCGCCAGCAGATTTATGCCTTGCGGCAGTCAGTAGGACAGCACATACGACCAATCGCACTACCCTACCAGCGGCAGCACAATGAAGTGGCTCCCCTGCTGGGTCTGCTGAAGTGGGGACAAGCAGAACCGTACAATGCTGGTACACCCGTTTACGATGGCAAGAAGACACTCGTGGGCTGTGTGCCGCTGGCTGTAGGCATGTTGCTGCGCCACTACGCCCATCCAGCGCAAGGCAGGTCGCACGTGTTCTACAAAGACAACACCGACAAAATCTATGAGCTCGACTTCGGCACTTTCACCCCCAACTGGCAACAGTTTCAGAATGAATACAAGGAGGATGACTGCAGCGCCAGCGTACAGAACCTATCGGAAGTGCTCACCTTTCTGGGCTATGCCATCGATGCCCAGTTCAGCCACGACGGCACAGCCACCAGTCTGGACAACATTAAACACACACTATGCAACAACCTGGGGTACTCTGGCCGCATGTCGCTCTATGAGGACAATCTAAGCGAAGCACAAATCATGGCGTTGCTCTATCAGGAGCTGGACAACGGCAGGCCCAGCATTGTGTCGAACACGGCTCACGCCTTCGTGTGCGACGGCTACAAGGATGACTACTTCCACTTCAACCTGGGATGGTACGGCAACTACAACGGCTACTACCGTCTGAAACTGGGCAACTATGCCCTGAGTGATGATGACGGACAAAGTCTGCTGCCCGTAAGACGCCTTGTCTGCGGCATCGAACCGCAACGTGCCTCACTGAAGCGCAAGGTAACGCTAAGCGAGCCTGGCACACTGGCAAAGCTGCTCAGCCCTGAGGAGCAACAGCAAGTGACCACGCTAGTAGTGAGTGGACCACTGAACAGCGCCGACGTGAAATTGTTGCGCAAGATGGCCGGAGCCAGTGATGATCCACCATTGAGTAGCTGGCAAGGCGGTTCACTGCGCGAGCTCGATTTGCAGAATGCCATCATCACCAGCGATTCTGCCCCTTACCTATCCGCTATCGCCACCAGTTCATGGAGCTATACAGAAAAAAAGGAGAACGGCTCTCAAGAACACCACTTCGACTTCAACAACATGAGCGAGCAGGAATGGCAATCGTTCTGCAACCTTATTGGTGCACGGCAGGCAGCGCTGTTCTACACGCGCAGCAGTGATCACCGCTATTGGGCCAATTACATCTGCCAGTCAAACATGATTGGTCAGCACATGTTTGCCGACTGCACATCGCTCCATAGCATCGTACTGCCCAAAGACACAAAGAAAATAGACGACTATGCGTTCTGGAACTGTTCATCGCTACAGTCCATCATCTTACCTCCTGGTACACTTGAACTGGGTCATGAGCCCTTCGCCTACTGTGCAGCACTCGAGGAGGTTCATGCACCGCGCAACATCAAGCTCACCAACACACTGGGTAAGGGATGTTCGCCCGTCCTGCAAGGCATCACCCCCTATTGAACTTGGTAGAAGCCTAGTCTTCCCAATAGCTGCTACGCGAAGCTGCACAATCGGCATCTTGTACGGAGTAATCGCCATTTGGGTTGATGCCTGCAACGGGATCAACCTGTTCGCCACTACCTGCCAGCAAGTGAACGCAGGGGTGCATCGCCAGAATGATTGTTTGCGGATGAATATATGATTTTTTCATAGTTCGTCATTATTTGTGGTTCAGAATTATTTTCTTTCCGTTCTTGATGTACAGGCCACTCGTAGGATACTTCACACGTTGTCCACTAAGGTTATAGAGGACATCGGCAGAGGATGAGGGCGACATCGGATGATAAATGCCAGTGGGACGCTCATCGAAGGCTATGCCACGCGCAGCCTCATACGATGGTAGCTCGAAATAAGCACGCATGCCCCTCATTGTGTTGCCAGTAGCTGAAGGACGGTGCAACTCACCGTCGGTACCAATAAACACATGGGTGCCATCGGTATTCAGGGTTGTCTTTCCATAACAGCCTGTGAAGGCATAGCCCGGAGCCGATGGTGATGTAGCCGACGCAGGTTCAAGCGCCTTCATCACTACATTGCGGAATTCAGGGTTGCTGACGGTCTCGCTCACTTTCAACAAGAAGGGTTCTCCAGCAGGTATGGACAACACGCTCTCGAAATGAAAGACACCTTCCGAGGTGATGCTGCTCACACGACGTAGCTCCACTTCTAGTTCATTATTACCCGCAGCCTCGCGCAACAGCGATGCGGTGAAATCAAACGGAAGGCAGCAGGTGTTCCAAATGTCTTCCTGGAAAGTACGGGTGAGCGACAAACACACCGTCTTGTCCTGCCACTCAGATGCCACAGCTGTTTCCAAAGACGACTCACTCATGGAAAGTGACTTTACTTCGTAGATCTTCAGTTCATCGAGGAAGCATAAGTCGCCCCTAAATTCGAGACCTTTTGAGCAATCCATCTCAGGAATCAATACACTAAAATCTCCCCATTCCTTTAACGGAATATCAGCTATATTTTTCGTTTTAGTAGTACCAGAATTGAGCGTGCATTTTACAGACATTGACTTATAATTGCTAAAGCCAGCCAATTTGAATGACAAAATGTAACCACCTGTTTCTGAAGATGGAATAAACGGGGTATAAAGGTAACCGTTATCTCTAAATATTACACAATCATTCCCTTCTAACACATATTTGAAACCATCCTTAGCCATAGGATTGTCCAACATAGAATTACTAATTGAACCAGCGTCATCGTCTGTAAAATCCCCATTTTGTCCATGCTCCCCATTGCAACGGTCGTATGACTCGTAAAAAATCACATCTCCCATATCTGACACCTCAACATTACAGATCATCACATTTTCTCCATGAAAGACAATACGTGTGCTTTCATTTGCATTTCGCAACAGATATGGCACGCCACGACTCCACTGACCAGAAGTATATGTATCACTCTCGCGATCTAACACTCCAGCCCCTTCAACAGATAAACTAAAAGTATAATCGCTTTCCGTCGGACGAATCAGGAAATAAATCCTGGCATTGCCCGCCAAGCCTTCAAGCCTCGGAGTGGTAATGGAGCCGTTGTTCAACTGCACAAAATAAGTTGAATTTGAAGGAACTTGCGCTAAACTACAGTTCTCGAAATTCCAACCATCTGGAGGCGAGGCCAAGGCATCGGCACTATTAAACTGTAATTTGTTGCTGAGAATGATGCTTTGCGCACAAACTTCAAGGATTGTCCCTACCATGAGGAGCAATCCACACAAAAAAGTCTTTTTCATTATAGATGTATTTTCACTAATATCGAAAATAGGGGTTGTCTCTCCGTTCGTCACCTATAGTGGTCTTCGGCCCGTGACCACAATAGACCATAGTGTCGTTGGGCAACGGCGAGAGCACATGACGAAGGCTGAGCAACAACTGCTGCCACGAACTGCCCTCAAAATCGGTTCTTCCCACACTCATGCGGAAGAGTGTGTCACCCGAAAACAACACCTTTTCAGCTTCACAATAAAAAGAGACCCCACCGGGGGTGTGTCCCGGCGTATGGAGCACACGCAACTCATGACTGCCAAAGGTGATGATGTCGCCATCGGACAGGAAACGACCGATAGGTGGTGTGGGATGGTTGTAAGGAACGTTGAAAAAGTCGGCAGACTGTTTGGCCATATCAGCTGCCAGAAACTCGTCGCCGGCATGCAGTTCAGGTTTGAGACCGAATGCCTCGTAAATAGTATCATTTCCGAAACAGTGGTCCAGATGGCCGTGAGTACATAGCAGGTGTACAGGCTGCAGGTGCTGATTGTGCAGGAAAGCCACGATGGCCTCGCGCTCACTGTCAAAAAAAGCGCCACAGTCAATGATGACACACTGCCGGGTCTCATCACTGACTATATAAGTGTTCTCTTGAAGCAGGTTGAACTGAAAAGTCTTGATGTCCAGCATTTTTGTAGAAAAGGAAAAAGATTATAAGGGTAGATAAATGCAATACTTCTCCTGGAACCATTCCTCAGCAAACCATTGGCTAAGGGATTGCACCTGAATGATGTTCCGGAAGGGTGCAGTCTCGTCTTGCAGGTTACCGCCCTTGAGACACAGGATACCATTGGGCAAGGCATTACGCTGATCACGGGCAATGTTCTTACGCACAATTTTCACGAGATCGGGCAGCGGCATCACAGCACGGCTCACTACGAAATCGAAGCGGTCATGCTCATCTTCACCACGCAAGTGCTCTGGATGGCAGTTGGTCAGGCCGATGGCTTGGCTCACCTCCTGCGCCACGCGAATCTTCTTTCCCGTTCCATCGATGAGTTTAAACTCACATTCAGGAAACAAGATGGACAAGGGAATGCCTGGGAATCCGCCGCCAGTGCCAAAGTCGAGCACACGCGTTCCAGGACGGAAATTCGCCATTCGTGCAATAGCCAGAGAATGAAGCACATGATGAAGATAAAGATTGTCGATATCCTTGCGCGATATGACGTTGATTTTCTCGTTCCACTCATGATAGAGGGCATCAAGAGCAGTCAGTTGACGCACTTGTTCAGATGTAAGATGTGGGAAGTATTTTAGGATAAGTTCCATCGTAGGGAGGGGAAATTTTGGTGACTATCTCACGGTGAGGTGGAAACAGCCTTGCTTCACTTCATATTTCACATAGCATCGTTCCTGTTCACGCATGTCGCGCAAGACCTGCGCCAGCACCCACTTCAACGTGTCGTTTCTCACAGCCCGTCGGGCAGGGCCTTCGGGGTCGCTCACCGTCTCGTAACGGTTATAACAAATATCGAGAGTAGTGCCATAGAGGTGACAGGAGTTCTCAGCAGCATTTCCGTTGAAACGGCGCAATCTGGCCACATCCTCCTGGGTACGCAACACACTGGTCACAATAATACGATGAAGAGGAATGTCCCTGACATAGAGACTATCGAAGAAAGCGCTGCCGATGTCATGCAGCAGAACGGCTGCACGAGGCACCAGATAGGGAATGCTCTGATGAAGGGGGTCAACATGATAGAACGGCGAAGCCCCTATGTAAACCAATTCGCTCTTGCGATGCTCAGCATCGGCACGATTGGCCACGGGCAAAACACCCCAACGCCGGGCAGCCGTCAGCTGTACAGCATTGGTGTCGGGAAAGGATGTCTGATAGTTCGAAACCGAACCTATGCGGTGCGGACGAGCCTCAGCATCACGAAACAATGGATGAGATGACGATGAAAAAGACTCGGTCAAGGACTCTTTAGCTTCTGTCTGTGAGGGCAGGAATCCATCGTACGTACAACGCACTAAAGCCAACAGGATGGTGAGGATACCAAGTCCCTCCAAATACCGGTTTTGAATATCATTCTTCTTCATCTTGCCGTAATAGTTGTACAAAAGTACACCGAAAAAACGAATTGCACAAATTTAGAGTTATAATTTTAGTGAAACAATCGGAAAATTACCCATCATCTTTTGCACTATCTGCAAATTATTGTATCTTTGCAGTGCTCATTCCTAATAAATGAGAGATTGAGAGCTTATCTTTCGATTAAACATACATATATATTATAATAAGGTACGAGAAAACTATGATTCTTTTCTTCAAGACTCCACAACAGAGCGTGATTGCCACCGAAGTGGGCCATCAGCTCAATTCTCAGGACATCGACAAACTTTGCTGGCTCTATGGCGGTGCAACACTCTGTGAGGCTGAACAGTTAGAGGGACGCTTCGTGGGTCCCCGCCGCGAGATGGTGACACCTTGGTCAACAAATGCCGTTGAGATTACTCAGAACATGAGTCTCAGCGGCATTTCGCGTATCGAGGAATACTTCCCCATAGAAGGCGATGACTACGACCCCATGCTGCAACGACTGTACGATGGTCTCGATCAAGACATCTTCACCATCAACATTCAGCCTGAGCCCATCAAGCATGTAGAGAACCTGGAAGAGTATAATGAACAGGAGGGACTGGCTCTCTCGCCGGAGGAAATAGAGTATCTGCATGGACTGGAGAAACAAAACGGTCGTCCACTGACCGACTCGGAGATATTCGGCTTTGCACAGATTAATTCGGAACATTGTCGTCACAAGATTTTCGGTGGTACTTTCATCATCGACGGCAAGGAGATGGAGTCATCGCTCTTCGCCATGATTAAGAAGACCACTCAAGAAAATCCCAACACCATTCTCTCCGCCTACAAGGACAATGTTGCTTTTGCACAAGGCCCTGTCGTTGAGCAGTTTGCACCGAAGGATCAGTCAACGAGTGACTGGTTCAAGGTGAAGGAAATAGAGAGTGTGATTTCGCTGAAAGCCGAGACACACAACTTCCCCACAACAGTTGAGCCCTTCAACGGTGCCGCCACTGGTACTGGCGGCGAGATTCGCGACCGTATGGGTGGCGGTGTAGGGTCATGGCCCATTGCTGGTACAGCCGTATATATGACAGCATATCCAAGGTTAACGGAGAACGGAGAACTTGAAAGAGACTGGGAGAATATTCTACCCGTGCGACAGTGGCTATATCAGACACCCCAGCAAATTCTGACCAAGGCTTCCAATGGTGCCTCCGACTTTGGTAATAAGTTCGGCCAGCCCCTCATCTGCGGTTCAGTACTCACTTTCGAGCATCAGGAGGGTAAGGAGAAATATGCTTACGACAAGGTCATCATGCTGGCAGGCGGTGTGGGCTACGGCACGAAACGTGACTGCCTGAAGAAAGAGCCTCAGAAGGGCAATAAGGTCGTTGTCGTGGGTGGCGACAATTATCGCATCGGATTGGGCGGTGGTTCAGTATCATCAGTAGATACAGGCCGCTACTACAACGGT
>JAEEPT010000007.1 GCA_016284895.1 Prevotella sp.
AGCTGGTGTGGTTGGCAATGCCTGCATGGCTCACGGCGGCAGCAAAGATGTCGGTCACGGTCTGCAGATACTGCGTCATGAAACCACCGTAAGAGGCACCCATGCACCCCACCTTCGCACGATTGATGAAGGGGTGAGCATCGCATATCTTCTTCGTACCCTCGATGATGTCGTCGGCAGGACCGCGCCCAGCTGTATTCACGTGGCGCGAAGCCCACTCCTGGCCGAAGCCGGTAGCGCCACTGGGCTGTAGGATATAGGCCACATAACCCAGCGAGTTCCAGTACTGCGGAGCGTAGGGCGACTCGAAATAGCGCGACACAGGCGAGCAGCCGCCATAGTAATAGACAATCATGGGGTACTGTTTCGAGGCATCGAAGTCCTTGGGCAGGTAGAGACGGCCATAGACGGTGTCGCCTCGCGAGTTCTGGAAGTTCCAGTCCTCACAGGTGCCCAGTTCAGCATCGCCTAATACTGTCTTGCCGTCGAAGAGCAGGATTTGCTTCATCGCACTCCTACCCTTGCTGCTGATATAGCCCACGTATGCCGAAGCTGGTGCCATTGTCTCATACGACAGGTAGCCAATAACGGAAGCGTGTGCCGCCACATCGAAGCGGTAGGCATAGTCGCCTGCATGCTCCAGTTGGATGATGGCTCCTGTATGGGGATCAAGCCGATAGAGCCTCACATAGTCGCGATCCTCTGCTGAGAAGTAGATCATGCCGTCGCCCCACGTCCAGTCGGCGCGGTTGACGGAGGGATTGAAATCCTTTGTAAGCGGTGTCACCTGACGAGAAGCGATGTCGTAGAGGAACAGCTCGTTCTCGGTCATGCTGGGCGTAACGCTGGCTGGCAACTGACAGCCTATGCGGTTGAAAGCCTCGGGATTGCCCGTGAAGAGTATCTTCTTGCCATCGGGCGAGAAGGAAGCTCCCCCCAGGAACTCGGCAGCAGCGAGAAGTGTATCGACCTGCAGCGTGCGGGCATCCATGAGCAGATAGTCGGTGACGGTGGTGGGGCGCTTGGAAAGACGCGAGCGCGACGAGCTGATGAGCAGCTTCGTACCATCCTGCGTGATGTCGTAGAGGTATTCGCCCTTGTTACCGAAGGTGATGCGCTGCGTGAGCCCTGTGGCCCTGTTGTAACGCTCCAGGTGACTGCGCTTGCGCCAGCCGGGCTGACGGTCGTCCATCTCCAGCACCTCGAACACGTCGGCATCTTCCTTGGGGCCTTCCTCCTCAACACTCAGGACGAGGTAGTCCTCGGTGGGACTGATGGTGTAACCACCCTTGGGAAGGTCGCTGACAAAGACCGTGCGACGACCTGTCTTGGGCTCCACTTGATAGAGCATGCGACGACTGCCCTCCCACACCTCTTCTATATATGCGCACGTGCGAGGGAGCCACTGTACGTTCTGCGACAAATGGTTCAGCACCTGTTTCGTCTTCACTTCGATAAGTTCATAGTCCCAACGGCTCTGTCCTCCACGCTCAGTGGTCTGATAGGCTACTGTGGCGTAGGCACCGTCGGCTGAAAGCGAGATGCCACGCACACGACGGCCGTCGGTCAGGTCGTGAACCATGTAGGGATGCTTCTTCTCCAACGTGTAAGACACGGCAGCAGGAGCCTTGATCGTGACACTGATGGAGTCGGTATCGGAAGGCTCGGCCATGAACTTGATGGCCACGGTGTGGTGCTCAGGAGCAAGCTTCAATTCCTCTTTGGCCTCCTGACCATCGACAAACACCTTATACTTGTGCGGTCCCTTCACACAGAGCTGGCCCTTGAGATAGCTGCTGTTGTTGATGTAGAAAGAGAGCACGCCAACGCTCTTCTGCTCCTTGAGCGATGGCAACAAGCCTGCCTGCCACACCTTCGTAGCGGCCGTCTCGGAGAGTCCGATGCCACTCATGAGTGACTGCTCGTCAAACTTCTTGCCGTTCATATCGACGGTGTCGGCTGCAAAAGGCGTAGTCACAGCATAGGGGCCTGCCAGACGAAACTCACGAATCGTAGTTGTGGCCTGCTGTGCCCAACTACAAGTGGAGGCTAACAGCAAGCCAAAAAGGATGGTCTTCTTCATGTTTTCTTATTAGAACAGTTTGCGGAGATCCTTCACACGCACGGCCTTCTTCTCGTCGCTGGCTCCAAGCGAGCCTTTCTGCACGAGACGCACTTTGGGCGTGATTAGAATCTCATCCTTCAGCTGACGGGTAATCTCACGGGTAAGTGCCTGCAACTGTGTGTAGTCATCCGAATCGAGGCGTGCCAGTTCCACGTCAACCGTCATAATGTCACCACTCTCAACAGTCTCCAGCGTGATGAGATAGTCGGTGCCCAGTTCGGGGAAGCCCAGCAGAATCTTCTCAATCTGAATGGGGAAGATGTTGACACCCTTGAGGATGATCATATCGTCGCTACGTCCCTGCAGACGGGCCAAACGCTTGTGGTGACGGCCGCAGGCGCACTCACCAGGCAAGATGCGGGTGAGGTCGCGTGTGCGATAGCGCAGCAGCGGCATGCCCTCACGATTGATGGTGGTGAGCACCAGCTCGCCCATCTGTCCGTCTGGTACGGGCTTCAGCGTGACGGGGTCGATAATCTCGACAATGAAATAGTCCTCCCAGATGTGCAATCCATTCTGTTCAGGACACTCGAAGGCTACGCCAGGTCCCATCATCTCAGAGATACCGTAGCTGTTGTATGCCTTCACGCCCAACTGCTGCTCAATGCGCTGCCGCTGCTCCTCGCTGTGAGGCTCGGCACCTATACAGAGCACGCGCAGACGGGTGTCACGACGCGGATCGACACCCTCCTCACGCATCACCTCATAGATGCGCGAAGCATAAGAGGGAATGGCATGAAGCACGGTGGTGCCGAAGTCACGAATAAACTTGATTTGCCGCTTGGTGTTGCCTGCAGCGGCAGGAACGGTGAGCATGCCCACCTTCTCAGCTCCATACTGGAACCCCAGACCGGCAGTGAACATGCCATAGCCAGCCGAGTTCTGGAACACATCGTCGGGACGCGAGCCCACCATCCAGAGACAACGAGCCACAGCCTTGGCCCACTCGTCGAGGTCGCGCTGCGTGTGCAACACAACGGTGGGATTGCCTGTGGTGCCGCTGGAAGAGTGCAGGCGCACACAATCCTTTAGGGGTACTGAAGCCAAGCCGAAGGGATAGTGTTCGCGCAGATCATCCTTCGTGGTGAAGGGCAGCTTCTGCACATCGTCCAGGGTGCGAATGTCGTCGGGTGTAATACCCAACTCCTTGAATCGCTGTTGATAGAAAGGTGAGTTCATGCAGTGACGCACGGTCTGCTGCAGGCGCTCCAGCTGCAATGCTTCGAGCTGGTCGCGCGACATGGTTTCTAACTCGGGGTCGAAGTAGGGAGAATACATGTAAGTTTGGAAATTAAATATAAAGGGATGAATGGTTAAGTCCCGAAATACGGTGGGGATATTTTTTGCAGCGGACTACAGAACTGGAGGACTCTCTGTGAAAAGAAGTCTTGCCAATCCTGTAGTCCGTTGCTAAAAAAAATTACAGAAGGTTCTTACGCTCAATATCCTTGAAGTAGCGATAAGTGCCAACCTTCAGCTCTTCGCAAGCAGCATCGTCGGCGACGATAATGCCATGCTGGTGCATCTGCAGAGCTGAGATGGTCCACATGTGATTGACGCTACCCTCTACGGCTGCTTGCAGGGCACGGCACTTAGCGTGTCCGTTGACCAGAATCATGACTTCCTTGGCAGCCATCACAGTACCTACGCCAACGGTCAGAGCCGTCTTTGGAACGAGGTTGATATCGTTGTCAAAGAAACGAGAGTTGGCTATGATGGTATCGGTGGTGAGCGTCTTCTGACGAGTACGGCTGCTGAGCGACGATCCCGGCTCGTTGAAGGCAATGTGGCCATCGGGACCAATGCCACCGAGGAACAGGTCGATGCCACCGGCTTCCTCGATCATCTGCTCATAGTGAGCGCACTCGGCTTCAAGGTCGGGAGCATTGCCGTTCAGGATGTGAATGTTCTCCTTCGGGCAATCGATGTGGTTGAACAGATTGGTGAACATGAACGAGTGGTAGCTCTCGGGATGAGACTCAGGCAGGCCCACATACTCGTCCATATTGAACGTGAGCACGTTCTTGAACGACACTTTGCCTTCCTGGTAAGCCTTCACCAAGGCACGATACATACCGATGGGCGATGAGCCTGTAGGCAATCCCAGCACGAAAGGCTTCTCCTTCGTAGGCTTGGCTGCGTTGATACGCTCTACCACATAATTTGCTGCCCACTGCGACATCAAATCATAATTCGGTTCAATAATTAATCTCATAAAAAATTTTGTTTAATGGGTAAATAAATATAAAGTTTATTTGGAAAACAATTTTCTCACTGTTCCGTCAGCCAGACGCACCAGGCGTATGCCCTTCTGTGCGGCCACGTCGCTGCACAAGCGCCTGCCGTTGAGGTCGAACACCATTGTCTCGCCGCTGCCTGGCACTGTTGCCACCTGGCTGATGCCCGTGGGGGTACTGCCACCCATGAAGTCGAACGAAACGAGTCCGTCGTCACTCACCCGGATATTGGTGATGGGCTTCGACAACAGCAGTGAGCCTTCGATGTTCTGGTTGTACATCTCAGTAGCTACTGGCGATGTGTTCGTCAGACTGTCAATCATCGTCTGTTCGTCACCATTAGCGGGATAGGCAGCATTACTCATTATTTTGCTGTTCAGCCGATAAGTAGAATTCTGGTAAACAGCACTTTGGGTAGTCACGCCCATTTGCGTCAGATAGTCCACCCAGTTCTCATAGCTCATCTTACTGGGATCCATCAGCGAGAAGTTGGGCTTGTCGCTGACATTGTTGGGGGTGTTGCCCTTCCATCGCGAAGGCACATAGTTCACGTGATAGGCCACAAGTCCTTTGCCAGGCAGTCCTGCGTCCCAGCCTATCCACTGTCGGTTCTCCAACAGCAGATATTCGTTATCGGTGTGCTTCACTACGTATGCCTTTCCGCCTTCTGAGATAGGCTTCAGGCCGGTAATGGTGGTAGGCTGAGTGAGTTCCTCAAAGTCTAACCATCCCATCAGGTATCGCTCCAGTGCTGTATAATTGGGCGGGCACCATCCGTAGTTGGTGAAGTTGCCTCCATCCATCAAGTCCCATTCGTCCACCACTGAGGCCGTCCAGCTACTTGCCCCTGTAGGATAGATATCGGGCAGTCCCAGCGAGTGCGAGAACTCATGACAAACGGTGCCTATACCGCACAGCGCATTATTGACCCAAAGCTCTGCACTGGCCGAATAGTTCGAAATCTGATGACTGCTGTTGGTGGTAAGTGTCGAGAACGAGCTGGTGTTCGGCCAGATGTGTCCAAACGACTTTGTCGAGTTCTGATTGCCCGTATAGCCTGCATAAACGTAGATCACCTGTTCTATCTTGTTGTCACCGTTCCAGTCGTATGGTGAAAAGTCCATGTCGGCATGCTCAGAGAGAAACATCTGAGTGGCTTCACGCAGCACCGACGAGCCATAGTTCTTTGTGTCTGCGTTTGGGTTCTCGTAAGGCTGTGCCAAGCTGTTCACCTCGTAGGGACCGTAGACATCGAACTGCAGGTTGAACAAGCCGCCTGACTGACTCTTGAAATAGTCAGCCACACATCCTGCTCCCTGCCTCTGGTTGTATCCATGTTCGTTAAAGATGCGCTGATAGGTCTCCAACGGATTTTCCATCGAGAAATCAGTGTCGGCGAAAGTAATCAGGATGACCAGCTGGCGATAGACCTTTGTCATATCCCAATCCGTGTTGATAGCAGGCAGACGGTGTTGGGCAGACACGCGAAGAGCAGTGCCATCAGCAGCCTCAACATCGGGCATACAGCCTCCTCTACGCACCCATGCATCCTGTGACCAAGAAGCCAAGGATACAAGGGATACCAATAGAACTAACAGTTTTTTCATACGTTTATTTACTTCCCACAAGGGGTCCATGGTTTGAGTTGCTTGAAGAAGTCGTTGCCCTTGTCATCGACGAGGATGAAGGCAGGGAAGTCCTCAACTTCAATCTTCCAGATAGCCTCCATACCGAGTTCGGGATACTCCACGCATTCAATCGACTTGATGCTCGACTGCGACAGCACGGCTGCCACGCCACCGATCGTTCCCAGATAGAAGCCTCCGTGTTTCTTGCAGGCTTCAGTGACCACATCGCTGCGGTTGCCCTTGGCAATCATGACGAGCGAAGCGCCGTTGTCTTGGAACTCATCAACGTATGGATCCATGCGGTTGGCTGTGGTGGGGCCCATCGAGCCACAGGGATAACCCTCAGGAGTCTTAGCAGGTCCTGCATAGAGCACGGGATATTTCTTGAAGTAGTCGGGCATACCCTCGCCTGCATCAAGACGAGCCTTGAGCTTGGCATGAGCAATGTCGCGAGCTACGATGATGGTACCTTTCAGATTGACACGTGTTGAAACGGGATATTTCGACAGTTCCTTGCGCACGGCATCGATGCCTTCGTTCAGGTCGATTTCAATGCCCTTGGCGCCCTCACCAGGCTTGGCATATTCAGCAGGAATCAGCTCGCAGGGGTTCGTGTCCATCTTCTCCAACCAGATGCCGTCGCGGTTGATCTTAGCCTTGATGTTGCGGTCGGCTGAGCAACTCACGCCCATACCGATGGGGCAGCTGGCACCGTGACGAGGCAAACGCACCACGCGGATGTCGTGAGCCAATGCCTTGCCGCCAAACTGTGCTCCCAATCCAATCTTGTGGGCTTCCTCCAGCAGTTTCTTTTCTAAGTCAATATCGCGGAAAGCACGACCAGTTTCATCGCCCGTCGTAGGCAGTGAGTCGTAGTACTTGATAGAAGCGAGCTTCACGGTGAGCAGGTTCTTCTCAGCTGATGTGCCACCAATCACAAATGCAATGTGATAAGGCGGACAAGCAGCCGTGCCGAGGCTCTTCATCTTCTCCACGAGGAAGGGCAGCAGCGTGCCTTCGTTCTGGATTGTGGCCTTGGTCATGGGGTAGAAGTAGGTCTTATTGGCTGAGCCACCTCCCTTAGCTACCATCACGAAACGATACTCTGCACCCTCAGTAGCCTCGATGTCAATCTGGGCAGGCAGGTTGCAGCGGGTATTCACCTCATCGTACATGTTTAGCGGTGCATTCTGCGAATAGCGCAGATTATCTTGTGTGAAGGTGTTATAGACACCGCGAGAAAGTGCCTCTTCATCTTCGAATCCAGTCCACACCTGCTGTCCCTTCTCACCATGAATGATGGCTGTACCTGTGTCTTGGCAGAAAGGAAGAATGCCTTTGGCAGCCACATCTGCATTGCGCAGGAACTGCAATGCCACATACTTATCGTTCTCAGAAGCCTCTGGATCGCTCAAAATAGCAGCAACCTGCAGGTTATGCTCGCGGCGCAGCATGAACTCAACGTCATGGAAAGCCTGCTGTGCCAACAACGTGAGTGCCTCTTTCGACACTTTCACTATTTCTTTTCCTTCGAACTGGCTGACGCTCACGCCCTCCTTGCTCAAAAGTCTGTACTCTGTCTTGTCTTCGCCCAACTGAAACATCGGGGCATACTTGAATTCAACGGGTGTTGCCATAATATTATTGGTTTGTTTTATTAGGTTCTACTTTTTCTTATATACATGGTTGCAAAATTACACTTTTTGAATGAAATCGCAAAAGAATTAAAAGAATAATGGCCAAAATTCCGAAAAATTTTGACCATTATTTTATTTTTAGTATCCAAAGATTTCCTCTGTAGTTAGCCTTCGGATAGGGCCATACTGTTCCAGCGACTTCATATCAAGCTCCTTCTCGTTGCCCAGAATGACGTAGCGGTAGGTCTTGTGGGCCATGCGGTCCTCAGCAAACTTCACGATGTCCTGAAGGGTAAGGTTGGGCACCGCATTGTATATCCGCTCATCCTCATCGTAGTCGATGCCGCGCTGCTTGGCCCAGATCCATGCGTTGATGAGGCCGAACTTGGTGGTTCGCTGACTGGCAATGCGCTTCATCACGCCCTCCTTGGCAATCTTAAAGGCTGCCTCGCTCTGGGGAATGGTGTCGAGAATGGCATGGAACTGTCGCACACAGTCAATCATCTTGTCGTTCTGCGTGATGATGTGGGCCAGACCCATCTCGTACTCGTCCTTATAACTGGGGTCGAAGTAGCCGGCATAGGCATTATAAGCCAATCCTCGCGCCTCGCGCATCTCCTGGAACACGACGCTACCCATAGAGCCACCATAGTACTCATTGAAGAGTGCTTTCACACCAGCCTCGTCGGGATTGAACTGGCGCGGCTCGATGTTATACATCTGCATGTAGATGTTCTTGGCATCGTAGGGAGCGATGATGATTTCGTTCTGGGGTGTGGGCTGCATGGCGTAGTGCTTGCCCTCGGGAACTGCCATCAGAGGTGTGGGAAGCAGGGCAAGGTGTGAAGACAGCGACTCAGAGAGCTGGTCCTCAGTCATCGGACCATAATACAAAATGGTGTGCTCATACTGCGAAAGGTTCCTCAACAGGTCGAGCAGATCCTGCGGGTTGGTCTCAGCCAGCTGTTTGGTGGTGAGCAGGTTACGGGTGGAGTTGTAGGGGCCATAGATGCCGTATTGACGCAGTGCTGAGAAGTTGGAACGCTGATTGAGCTTGTTGTCCATGCGTGCCTTATCGAGCACGGCCACATACTGCATGTAGGAATTCATGTCGGGGCGAGCACACTGCATGAGGTGTTCGAGCAGTGCCAGTGCCTGCGGCATGTTCTCGCTCAGTCCGTTCAGGCTGACGGTGATGGAGCGTGCGCCCACACTGATGTTGTAGCGGCATGCCAGCTTGTAGAACTGCTGTTGCAGCTGTTCAGCTGTGAGCGAGTCGGTACCCACATAGTCGAGATAAGAGGCAGCGTAGTTGTAACGCACATCGGTCTCTTCGCCAAACTCATAGCGGAAGTTGAGCGTGAAACGCCCGTTTTCTACATTCTGAACGTAAACGTAAGGAAGAGACGATTGGGAGGCTTGTACCTGACCGAAGGTGAGGTCGCGCTTGAAGTCGATGAACTTTGGCTCGATGGGCTTCACCGTGGCGTTCTGAATGTCCTGTACGAACTGGCTCACCGTATCGCGATTGGTGGGGATGGCGGTGATTTCGGGCTTGTCGATCTTCTTCTGAGTCTCGTCAATGCCCTGACGCTTATAGACAGCTACATAGTTGTCCTTGAAATGACGGTTGGCAAAGGCCACGATCTGCTCCTTGGTAATCTGTTCTTGGCGGTTGAGACGATTGACGTACTGCTCCCAGTCGATGCCGTTGACGAAGGCATCAAGATACATCTCTGTGCGGGCGCGGTTATTCTCGAGTGAGTTGTAGTACTGGAGCTTCAGGTTGTTGATGACTGAAGGCAGCAGGTCGTCGCTGAACTCGCCCTTCTTCAGTTTCTCGATCTCGGCCAACAGAAGGGCACGCACCTCATCAAGCGTCTGTCCCTCACGAGGCAGTCCGATGAGGGTGAAGGTGGAATAGTCCATGAGGGGCTCAACCATAGAGCCGGCTCCCAGCATGGTCATGCGCTGGTTGATGTCCAAGTCTATCAAGCCTGCCGTGCCATTGCTCAGCATGTGATCGATCACTTCAAGCGTATCGGCCTGAAGCGAAGCAGCTTTCTCGAAGCGCCAGCTCATCATGAGCCTTTCGGCCTCCTGCCCTATCACGGTCGTATCAACGGGAGCGGTCAGCTCAGGCTGTTCGGGGAACGTGGGTTGCTCCACATTTTCACCTGGCTGCCAGTCGCCGAAGTACTTGTCGATGAGAGTGACGACCTCATCGGGATTGAAATCGCCTGCCATACAGATGGCCACGTTGTTAGGCACGTACCACTTCTTGAAGTAGTTCTTGATGTTAGTGATGGAGGGGTTCTTCAGATGCTCCTGTGTACCAATAGTCGTCTGAGTGCCATAAGGATGAGTGGGGAAAAGCTTTGCCATCAGTGCATTATAAGCCTTGTCACCATCGTCAGCCAGATAGATGTTATACTCTTCGTAAACGCTCTCCAGCTCAGTATGGAAGCCGCGAATCACCATATTCTTAAAGCGATCGCTCTCCACCTTCAGCCAGTTCTCTATCTGGTTCGAGGGGATGTCCTCCACATAGCAGGTACGATCGTGCCAAGTATTAGCATTGGTGCCTTCAGCACCGATGAGCGACATGAGTTTGTCGTACTCATTGGGAATAGCATACTGAGCGGCCAACTGTGTGACCGAGTCAATCTCATGATAGGCTTGTCGGCGCTCTTCGGGATCGGTCAGTTTGCGGTACTTCTCGTAGCGCTGTTCGATCTCGTCAAGCAGGGGCGCCTCGGCCACGGGGTCAGTCACGCCAAACTTATCAGTACCCTTAAACACCAGATGCTCCAGATAGTGAGCCAGACCTGTTGTTTCAGCAGGATCGTTCTTTGAACCTGTGCGGACGACGATATACGTCTGCAAACGAGGCTGTTCCTTGTTCACTGACAGATAGACTTTCAGTCCGTTTTTCAAGGTGTAGATGCGTGTCTTCGACAGGTCATCGTTCACCTCCTCATACTTTTTTTGACAGGAAGTCAGAAAAAGAACGGTAAAAAGGTAAAAAGGTAGAATGGTATAAAAATACCTAAATGAAATGTTTCTCATTTTTCTAAATTTGATTGATTTAGTTTACCCTTATATCAGTTTTCATAATCTATCTCGTGATCGAGTTTTGAGATAAAGTCTTCGAAGACCTCTTTCTCTACATCGCCCATAGCATATTCTTTCTCAGCATCCTTGCGAATCTCGGCAATCCAAGCACGACGGGCTCGGATATAGTCTTCACGGATGCGCTCACACGACTGCTCGTCGAGTGCAGTAAGATGGTAATAGTCAAGAATGAGCTGATAGGTCCAAGCCCACTGGTACCTGCGGAAGTTGTCGTTGATTTCCTCGAACCTGTCGATGACCTGCTGGATGTTCTCCACATCGCCCGACTTGATGTCGGCAATCAGGCGAAGCTCCTCGCTCTCGGGCAGAAGCAGTCCGCTCAGGTCGCACCAAGGCCCTTTACCGGTCTCACTCTCAGGCACACCGAGCCAGTCGCCCTTGACGGCTCGCTTCAGCACAGCACCCATATAGATGCGCAGGGCGATGTCGTAGTATTTCAAACCTTTCTTGAGCGAAGAGGCGTTGATCACATACTCGTGGAAGTTATAGGTTGAGACGTTGTCGCCACTGGCGGCACGCAGGTTCTCAAGAATCTTACGACCTTCAAGAATCTCGCCTACGGTAAAAGGTGAGAGCCAGTCGAAGTTGATGATGGACTTCTTCGACTGCTTGCTGCGCTTATCGCGCTTGGGCCATTTCTTGATGTCGCGATAAAGACCTACGGTGGTGATGTTGCGGCCAGGCACGAGGTACATGGTTTCACCATAGGCTATGAGATAGGAGAACGGCAGACAGCGTGTGTCGGGATGGTGCATCAGCTTACCGAAGCACACCGAGAACGCACCTATCGTGGCAGGCATCAGCACATAGGAACCTGAGGCGGTCTTGGTGCCGCGCTCAAGGGTGCCGTAGTGCAGGGGACCCATCTTGTAGGCATGGTTGGAGAAGTTGGTGTTCGAGCCTGCATTGTAGAACGAGAACTGTCCGCCAATGAGGAGGCTCGACTTGTGGTGAGAGGCTGAGAAGGGGCCGCAGAAGGCAGCACATGCCTCACCGTTGGCCATGAATGAGTTGGCAAAGAAGAGTGATGCTTCTGCCGTGAAGCCATTGGTGATCTGACAGGCTTCGCCCACGAAGCAGTCTTGCATCTTCACCGAGTTGTTGATGGAGCAGCCATCGCAAATGATTGAGTTCTCACAGATGACACCCGTGCCGATGTAAACGCTGGCATCCTCGCTGCTCAAGATGGTGCACTCAGACAGACGGGCGGCTCCGTTGATCTCACAATCGCCCTTGACCACGGTATTGGTGATTTCCTTCGTATTCACAATCTTCACGCGGTTGCCTATCACACCACGGTCGGGCATAGACACACGCACCTCGTCGTCGATGAGCTGGTGCAATCGGCGTGTGAGTTCCTTGTCGTCACTATGCTTCACCATGAAGGCTGCCAACTGGGAGTTCAGTTCACGGAAAAGGGTAATGTTGCCGTCGCCCATCTCGTTGAGCACAGAGATGGTGCTACCCGCTCCGTAAGTAGCCCCTTCGGTGGTCTCGATGGTAGAAATATTCGAGATGTAGCAATCGTCACCGATGGTGTAGTTGTTGATGAAGTTGCCCACCTTCTCAATCAGACAGTCGTTGCCCACAGACACATTCCTGAGGGTGGCATCGTTGATGCCTGAATGCTTGAAGAAGTCCTTGCTCACCTCGATGCTCTTCTCGAAGGAGCCAAGGCGTATGTCGCCGTAGAACACGACACGATGAAAATTATAGGGGCGGAACGTTTCAGCTACCATCACGCGGGTCCAGTCTTCTGCCCAGCAGGCGTTCTGCTCAAGCACCTGGATCTCTTGTTGTGTTAATTGTCTGTAATCTCTCATAATTGTAATGCTATTGTTTGTGTTAGGTTCATTTTTCGATTTTTTCTATCCTCAGGATTCTTCGATAGGATACAGGAAATCGTTGTACGGATATTTCTGTACGTGGAGCTCGCGCACCTTATTATATAGTAACGCGCGAAGATTCTCTATATTGTGTTTCTCGCGGGCAGAAATGAAGATACAATCATCGTTCATTTTTGCCATCCACGTACGTTTCAACTCGTCCAAGGAGATGTTCTCTCGCTTGGGCGGGGTCAGGTCGTCCTCGTCCTGTGGTGTCCAGCGGTAGGCATCAATCTTGTTGAACACCATGAACGAGGGTGTCTGGGCGCAACCCAGCTCGCTGAGTGTCTGCTCCACCACGCGGATTTGTTCCTCAAAGTCAGGGTGCGAGATATCGACCACATGTACAAGCAGGTCGGCTTCGCGCACCTCGTCGAGAGTGCTCTTAAAGCTCTCCACCAGGTCGGAGGGCAACTTACGGATGAAGCCCACGGTGTCAGCCAACAGGAAGGGCAGGTTGTCGATGGTCATCTTGCGCACGGTGGTATCGAGTGTGGCAAAGAGTTTGTTCTCAGCGAAGACCTCGCTCTTGGCAAGGAGATTCATCATTGTGCTCTTACCCACGTTGGTATATCCTATCAGTGCCACGCGGATGAGTCGGCCACGGTTCTTGCGCTGGGTGGTCTTCTGCTGGTCAATCTCCTTCAGTCGCTGCTTGAGCAATGTGATGCGCTGCAGAATGATGCGGCGGTCCATCTCAAGCTGCGTCTCACCTGGACCACGCAAGCCTACACTACCTTTTCCTCCACCTGAACCAGAGCCACCACCTTGACGCTCAAGGTGCGTCCACAGACGTTGCAGGCGAGGCAGCATGTAACGGTGCTGCGCCAGCTCTACCTGAGCCTTGGCCTCAGCCGTCTGGGCACGCATGGCAAAGATGTCGAGGATGAGCGACGTGCGGTCGAGGATTTTCACCTGCAGCTCTTTCTCGATGTTGCGCAGTTGCTTAGCCGACAGTTCATCGTCAAAGATGACCATGCCAACGGGCTCTCCTTCGCCCTCCTCATAGGCATCTTCACAGGCTTTGACATACTGTTTGATCTCTTGCAGCTTACCGCTACCCACATAGGTCACCTGACTGGGGCCATCTACCTTCTGCGTAAATCGCTTCACGGTTCGGGCGCCCGCCGTATCGGCCAGGAACTCCAGTTCGTCGAGGTACTCGTTAGTCTTTGCCTCATCCTGGTTCTTAGTAATCAGACCTACCAGCACTGCCGTCTCGGTCTTAGCTTCTGAAATAACAAATTCCTTCAAATTTCAATCTTCAATTTGTAATTTTCAATTTTCAATCTTCAATCTTCAATCTCCAATCTCCCTAATACCACTGGACAGCGCCAGTAGAATTGCTGCGTTTGTCATACTTCAGCACATCGGTCAGTGTTGCGGCATTGCAGCGGAAAGAGAAATTATAACTGGTGTAGGGCGAGAGCACCACCGAGCACGACATATTGAAACAGTGCAGGTCACGCGACAGCGATGCCGTGGTCATCGATATTTTCTTGTTTTCGAAGTCGTAGCCCGATGAGAACGTAATGTTCCATCCGTCACTGATACGTATGTTGCCGCTGATGTTCAGGTTCTGGGTGAACTTATAGGGATAGCGCATGGTCTTGTAGTTGAACTTGCTCACATCGGTGTTCTCACGCATGGTGATACCATAGCCAAAACTGATGGACCAAGGTAATGAGAACTTCATGTAGCCATCCTCATCGGTATCAGCCATATTCTTGCTACGCCTCTTGGCACCGTGTTGTCCTGCCTCCATGTCCTTGTCGAGGTTGGTCTCAATACCGGTATCCCCTTCTTCTGGCTGCTCGGCCGCGTTGTCGCTCTCCTTCTTCTTTGTGCGCTCGCCCTTGAGCCATTTGAACCACTTGAGCACCTTCTCATTGTTAATGGTGTATGACAGGTTCTGAGAGATGCCCTGGAAACGGCCTATCTTGCCTTTCTGCCAATAGGTGGTATGCTCACTCAGACGAGGGGTTGCCCCAACGGAGTCAGCCTCATAGACATAGCTGGCAAACACGGCGTTGAGGTTCAGTGTGTAGCTCTTCGTGAGACGCAGGCGCAAACGAGTGCTCAGGTCGCTCCACGGACGCACGTCGGCTGCCATGTTGTAGGACATCGAAGCACCCAGTTCGTCAATCAGACTGATCTTCTTGAATCCCGATGAGTCGTTGTCTGTTCGGATTTTCATCTCCACATTGTTCGAAATATCGAAATTGATGCTACCGGTCTTACCCTTACCCGGCACACCAAAGAGCTGTCCCTGATAGGGTGAGTACTCCACCATCGTCACATTGCCTTTGGCATCGGTCTTCTGATAGGTGTCGTAGTAGCCGTAGCGCGAGGCACTGAAGTCGGGTGCATAGCTGAAGCTCACCTGGGGAGTGAACACGTGGCGGATGGCCTGCACCTTGTCGCCGAACAGTTTCCGCGAGGGGATGAAGAAGCCATAGAGCTTAGTGGATGCCGACACAGAGAGGTTCCAGTTGTACACGTTATAGAAGCCGTTGGTGGTGTCTCTCACCTCACGCTGATTCACGGCGTCCCAGCTGCGATACACCTTGTTGGTATAGGTTCGGTCGGTGAAGTTGAACGAGGGATTGATGTTGATGTAGTTGAACAGCGTGAAATTGCCGCTGATGGGTATGGAGTGCTGCATACCGTTGCGCCAGTCCTTGATCAGGTTGGAGTGGAGCAACTGGTTCTCCTTGGTGTTGATAGAGTTGCTGAAATGACCCGTATAGCTCAGCGATATCTTCTCATACCAACGCTCCTTGCCTGCCATCTTCTTGCGTTTAAAGGGATAGAAACGGGCAATGCTGATGTTCAGGTCGGGCAATGTCATGGAGATGCTTGAGTCGCGCACGTTCTGCGACAGGTTCATAGTGGTGGAGAGGGTCATGCCAATGCTGGAGAAGCTCGTACTGTACGACACTGACGATGTTCGTGTGCTCTGTGTCAGGCGCTGCGGATTGTACATCGAGTTCATGTTATTGGGCTCATAGTTCGACGTAGCAAAGTTCACACTGGCCGAGAGGCTCGAATAGGGATTGGCCTTCGAGTCCTGGCGGTGGCTCCACTGCATCTTGAAACTCGTCTCCTTGGCATAGTCAGGCATGTTTTTCTCGCCCGTGACGGTCTTCTGGTAACTCACATAGACTGAGCCACTGAACTTGTAGCGCTTATGATAATTAGTGGCAGCTGAGATGCCCCATGAACCTTTCGTATAGATCTCGCCAAGCAGTTTCAGGTCCCACAGGTCGCTCACAGCGAAATAGTAGCCACCATCGCGCAAATAGAAGCCGCGCGTTGACTCGTCACCATAGGTGGGCATGATGAAGCCGCTGCTATAGTCCTTGGTGAAGGGGAAGAAACCGTAGGGAACGGCCAGCGGAAGGGGCACGTCGCACACCACGAGATAGGCGGGGCCAAAGACCACGTCCTTTCCCGGGCGCACCTTGGCTCGTGTCATGGCCAGATAGAAATCGGGATGGGGATCGTCGCAGGTAGTGTAGCGTCCGCGCTTCAGACTGAGTTCGCCGTTGGCACCGCGCTTCGACAGTTCACTGGTCAGGAATCCCTCCTGCTGTTCAGTATATACTTTGCTGATCAGACCACGTTTCGACTTAAAGTTGAACGACATCGTGTCGCTCTCATACGTATCGCTGCCCATCTGGAACACCGGCAGACCAATCATTTCGTTCGTGGCGGTGTCGAGTGAGCCAGTGGCATACACCAGTGAGGAATCGAGCTGCATGCGTATGCGGTCACTCTTCAGGTCCATGTCTTGATACTTCACATGCGAATTGCCATAGAGGAAAGCCATGCCCGATCCTTGTTCGAAGATGAGTGAGTCGTTGGCAAAGAAGTCAACGGGCGACTCAATGCCGTTCTTGCTCTCACGGTTCAGACTGTCAGCTTTGATAGAGTCGTCAACGGCCTTGTTGCGTTTCCAGATGGCCAGCTGCAACGAGTCCATGCGCGTCGTGTCGTCAGGATCGGGCTCGGCAAGGAGCTTGCTGAAGTCTGAACTGTCGGGTAGAGAAAAACGGGGTGTAAGTGAAAAGGTGTCGAGAATGGAAGCCGACTGTAGCGCACCACGATACGCACCCGACGTATCGGGGCGTTGCCCGATGTCAGTGCGTCTCGTGGTGTCTTTATCGTCTTCCGACTTCTCGTATCGTAAATTTTGATAGCTCCCCGCTGCCGCAAAGAGGAAGAGGAAAAGCATCAAAAGAATAGCCCACTCTCTTTTCACGCCTGCAAAATTACGACTTTTTAATGAAGAATGAAGAATGAAGAATGAAGAATTTGCTCCTACTCTACATTAATTAACAGAAAAAAGAGATGGGCAGAGTCATTCAAACCGCTCTGCCCATCCTAAAAACTTCACTGCTCCATCGTGTCCGAACTTTTCCAGGCTTTGCGCCGTCTCGAGTACGGTAAGCTCTCGGTCGGGATTCGATTTTGAGTAGAACTTGTCGGCATAGCACACCAACTGTTCCTCAAGTGTCTCAGGCACGAAGAAGCCACTCTTCACCAACTCTTCAGGCAACAAGGGCTGTCCATCCTTGTCAAAGGGAACCGTTGTCAGTCCTGTCCCCGTGTGACGTTCGCACACCCGTGCATGCCGCTCAAAGCCCTCCTTGCGCAGTATCTGGCCGCCTATCAACCCATGACGCAGGTAATGCTCGCTGCCATTACAATAGATGCTGGGGGCATGGCACCAGCGAATGCCGATGTCGTGCAGCATGGCCGCCTCTTCCAGAAACTGAACATCAACAGGCAGTTCAGGGTGTTGTCGGCAAATGCGCAGACAGCGGTCAGCCACCTGACGCGAGTGCTTCAGAAGCAGTCGGTACAGGTCATCGTTCTCAGGGTAGTATTTGTCAAGAAGTGCTTGGTAGTTCATGATTGTACACTTTTGTAAACAACGACAGACGTGAGGTCTTGTCTCTGGCATCATCAGCAAAAACTTTTTTATCTGAAAAGTTCGTCCGCCGTGACTGCCGACTTGACTATATCAGAATGGATGTTCCGTTCTATCGGATTGACAGTCACAAAAGTAAGATGGAATGTCTTGTCGGGCCGAATATGTTCCAATGCATCGATGCGTCTTTGCAGTTTTTCTGCGTATGACTTCGTTATGGAATAATCCGATTTGGAATACTTCATTTCGCAAACATTGACAACATCGTCGGCTCGGTCTATCAGCAGATCTATCTGCATGCCATCGGTATCATCGTCGCCAGCGACGACGAGCGAAGATTCCTGCGAAGTCACGCCAGCAATCTGCAAAGCCATCTTAATTTGTTGGATATGCTGCATACAAACCTCTTCGAATGCAATTCCCCGCCACGATGCTATTTCCGGTTCCTTGACATGATGCAGCCAGTAATCTCGTTCCGTCACCGCCTTTTCTTCTTTGAAATGCAGCCAGAACCAGCAGAAACAATCAGACAGCTTGTAGTATTCCTCATTATGTGCATTGCCCCAAGGCACATATTTCGTAACAAAATCACTCGCGATAAGAGCTTTCAGCATCTTGGTGAAATCGCCATTGGGGCTAATGCCTGTCTTGCTGGCTATCTCATTGCGACGATAGCCTGCATGACGTTTGCTTAGGAAGCGAATGATTTTCATGCAATCAGCAGCATTGTCGAATACAGAATTGAACAGTCGTTCAAACTCATCACCAAGTTTTGCCTTAGGATTGAAAAACAAAGTGTCAATATTTTGCGCCAGACTGAGCGACGGGTTGAAACAGTCAAGATAGAATGGAATACCGCCAAGAATCATGTATGCCTGAATGATGTTGTATCGCGACATGTCTATCTTCCTGCTCTTGAAGAACTGCTCACATTCCAACAGAGTGAATGGTGACAGTTTCATTTCACAGGTCAGACGACCATAAAGACCACCTTTGTTGTTGATAATATTGTCGAGCATCCATGATGTTGCGGAGCCACACACCACCAAACACAGGTGTTGTCGACTGCACCCCCATCCGTTCCAGAACGCTTCAAGAGCGGTCAGGAAACCAGAGCGTGCAGTGTCCATCCATGGCAGTTCGTCTATGAATACAACTTGCCGGGTACCGTTGTCAAGCAGTTCAAGCAACTGTTCCAACAAGAAGAAAGCCTCCATCCATGATGTAGGCTGGGCAACTCCCTCCAAACCATGACGAATCAATGAAAAATGGAAATTCTGGAGCTGTGCTTTTAGCGAAACCCTGCGTTTACGGTCATACGGTGAAAGTCCCGTGTGCCGGAATACCATTCCATCGCCCAGGGCCTCGTTGATCAGGAATGTCTTGCCCACGCGACGGCGACCATATACTGCGATGAACTCTGGCCGCCCACTATCATAGCGGCGAGTCAGCTCTGCTATTTCTTGTTTTCTGCCAATGATTGTACACATGCCTCATTGCATTTTGATGGTGCAAAGTTACGAATAACATTTGAAAAATGCAAGTAGAGAATTGTTAAAATCCGAATAAAACCGCGCTTATTCCGCTAAAAGATGGTTTATTCGACCATCCATAGCGGAATAAGCGCATTTTTATTCTTTTTACTGCTCCCGTTCAATCCAAGCCAGCACGTCGCCCTTGCGCACCTTGGCACCCTGTTTGGCCTGCACATCGACCAGTTTGCCGCCGAGGGCAGCAGGAATGGGAACTATCTCGCCCCACTTCTCCACCAGATAGCAGAAGGTCTGTCCCTCCTTGTAGGTCTGACCGATGAACGGCTCTATGCAAGGAGCGCACTCACCATCACCATTGAACTCATAGAATATCTGTCCGGCTGAGGGACATACCAGTGCGTCGGCCTTGGCATGCTTCAGAGCGGCTATCTCTTCAGCACTCACCTTGCCACCGCCCAACTTGGCATCCTTCGCCTTCTGCAGGTCGGCCAGGAACTGCTTCTTGGCCTGCCCGCTCTTGAAGGGACGATACTGTTCGGGGTGCATAGCCAGCTCAAAGAGCTCTTCGTTATCCTGTCCGTAGTCCCAACCGTTCTCGTCCATTTCCTTCTTGAAGCCGTCAAGGGCATTGGGGATGAGGGTATGGGGATCCACATCGGTGAACTCGCGCTTCTGCTGCTGAGCCAGTTCGACGAGTTCGGGAGCGATGGTTCCAGGAATCTTGCCGCTCTTGCCGAGTATCATGCCCCAGATGGCATCGTCCATCATAGCGTAGCGGCCCTTGCCCTGCTCCATCGTGAGAAGGTTCATCAGGGCTATGTTCTTCGTATATTGCGAGAATGGGGTGACCAGTGGGGGATAACCCACACGCGGCCATACATACTCCACTTCGTTGAACAGCTTCACCAGCATGTCGTCCATTGTCAGCACAGGCTCGCCCTTCTTCTCGCGCAGCTTGTTGATCATGGTCTGAATGCCGCCCAGGTCGGCCATCATCGAGCCCATCATGCCGCCAGGCAGTCCACAGCCGAGCAACAGGCTCGACATGTGTTTGTTGGCTGGATTGATGAAATAGCCCAGCCAGTCGTCGATGAACTCCTGAGTGAGCGTGCGTGCCTGCATGTAGGCATTCATGTTGATGTCCTCCACTTCGAAGCCCTCGTTCTTCAGCATTGACTGCACTGAGATGATGTCGGGATGCACCTTGCCCCAGCTGAGCGGTTCGATAGCAGTATCTATGATGTCGGCACCGTTGTTGCACACCTCAAGGATGGAGGCCATCGAGAGGCCGGGTCCTGAGTGACCATGATACTGAATGATGATATCGGGATGCTTGGTCTTGATAGCTTTCGTCAGCTGTCCCAGCATGGCGGGCTGACCGATGCCTGCCATATCCTTCAAGCAGATTTCCTCGGCGCCTGCAGCTATCACCTCGTCGGCAATAGCGCTATAGTACTCCACCGTGTGAACGGGCGAAGTGGTGATGCAGAGCGTGGCCTGTGGAATCATGCCGGCAGCCTTGGCCCACTTGATGGAGGGGATGATATTGCGTGTGTCGTTCAGACCGCAGAAGATGCGGGGAATATCGACACCCTGGGCTTTCTTCACCTTATACATCAGCTCACGCACATCGTCGGGTACAGGATACATGCGCAGTGCATTCAGGCCGCGGTCCAGCATGTGGGTCTGTATGCCCACCTCGTTGAATGGCTTACAGAAAGCGCGGACTGCCAGATTGGGGTTCTCGCCTGCCATGAGGTTCACCTGCTCGAAAGCACCGCCATTGGTCTCTACGCGGGCAAAGCATCCCATGTCGATGATGACGGGAGCAATGCGCTCCAACTGATCCTTGCGCGGCTGAAACTTTCCGCTTGACTGCCACATGTCGCGATAGACAAGACTAAACTTGATTTTCTTCTTTCCCATAGGTATAATGATTTCTGGTTACATATTTTGGAAAATAATGATGCAAAGATACACATTTTTCTTGAACCGACAAGAAAAAATGGTAACAAAACCTTCCATACTATAAGTTTTCAAAACATCTGTTTCATCTGTTTCCATCTGCAACCTACTGAATATGAATCAGTTGCAGGAGGAGCAGATGGAAACAGATGGAAACAGTATGAATCACGCTGGGGTTTAGGATAGATGGTGCAGCGGTTTTGGGCAGATCACATCACGATTTAGGCTTGTTCGTGTTGTGATTTAGGCTAAATCGTTTTGACGTTTTAGCTTAGATCGTCCTCCGATTTAGGCTAAATCGCTTCGTGAAACAAGCTAAAACATCTGTTTCCATCTGCTTCGCACATAAACAACTGGTTTTCAACTGTTTACATACAGAAACAGATAAAACAGATGTTTTGCAAACTTATAGTATATATAGGTATTTTAAAGTTACTATTTATCAAGAATTTGAGTGCTCGACATTTGGTCGCTTTGCTGCAAAGAATTTGAGAATTATTATTGCAAAGAAGAGAATTATTAGGAATTATCCATCGCAAGCGACTGATCACTGCTGACTGAAATGGAAATGGCCTGCCATTTCTTCTCAAATTCCCAATAATTCTAATAAAGGAAAGATTCTCCCATTCTCTAATTCTTGATAAATAAAAAAGGTAGAAAACTTGAGTAATAAAGTGCAAAAATTAGCCGAAGTTTCGTTATTCTACGAAATTATCACTATTTTTGTCGCGTAAATTCAAAAATAGCGTGAATATGGATTTAACAATTTCGATGAACACAGTGCTGAACTTCTTACACTCGATGGCACTATCAACGAGCAACAAACAGTGGCTCGCTGACCATCTCTACGAGGAGGTCAAGGCGGAAAAGAAGGCTGCTTCTGCCGCTAAATCCAAGAAGAAACTGACAGAGAAGGAGAAAGACGAACTTTTCTTCAGCGTGGCAGGAGCATGGAAAGACGATCCCATTGGTGATGAGGTCCTTGAAGCCATCCGCATCGGTCGTCAGCCCGCAAGTTACGAACGCAAACTAGCCTATTTTGAAGAAGATGAGTAAAAGGAAGTACATGCTCGGCTACGTGATGGTCTCTGAGAACATTGACCATTTTGAACGTATCCCTGGAATAGAAATCGATAATTGGATAGAGCGTCCAAACAAGCAATAGAGACAACAATCATGAAGAAGTTTTTTATCCCATTGATTCTGACCTCACTGCTCACACTGGCCTGTGGCGGTCGGCAGGAGAAAAGCAACATTGAAGAACAGCAAGCCGACACACTCGCATTCGTGCTCGAAGGCGACTCCACCCTCTACGGATTGGTTTGCGAAGGTTCTACCGACACACTACTCATATTCCTGCCAAACGACAAAGTGGCTGAAGACCCCGACACACTCAACATTCTGGATGCTACACGCAAACGCAACATCTTCGGCCAGCTGATGACGGGCGACGACGTAGCAGTGGTGCGCAACAATGATGACTCGACTGTTGCCGACATCGTGATTAGCATGAAGAACCTGAGGAGCACTTGGCGCTACAAGGTACTGCCCACCCTGCACCTGCACGCCGGCATGGACGGAATGACAGAGCAGCAGATGATAGCCAACTTGCCAGATTCTGTAAGCGAGCAACTGGCTGTGCCACACGAGTATGTGCTGGACCTGCAAAACGACCACTCGGTCTATTCATATAGCACTGTCAAGATGAATCAGGAACAAGAGAGCGTCGTAGAATACCCAAAGGCTAAACACTACGGCACGTGGCACCTCTTCAACGGCAAACTACTGCTCACGAGAATGCAAATAGACACGCTGGGCAATCTTGTACCTGAAGCCATTGACACAGCCCAGTTCGTCATGATGAATCGTGACACGCTCATCCTCAACTTCAGTGACGGAATGACCCATTACTATCCTGCCAAGACGACAGAAGAATAGCAACAACAATAAAAAAATGTCAGCTGTGTGGGCTGACATTTTTTCCGCTAAATAATCTGGTGCTGCATCATGCGCTGCTCGGCCAGCTGCTCAAACTTCGTGCCTGGCTTGCCATAGTTGGCGTAAGGATAGATGCTGATGCCGCCACGGGGCATGAACAGACCCACCACCTCTATATATTTAGGCTGCATGAGCTTCACCAGGTCTTTCATGATGGTGTTCACACAGTCCTCATGGAAGTCGCCATGATTGCGGAACGAGAAGAGGTAGAGCTTCAGACTCTTCGACTCCACCATGCGCTCGGCAGGGATATAGAGAATCTTGATCTCGGCAAAGTCGGGCTGCCCGGTGATGGGACAGAGGCTCGTAAACTCAGGGCAGTTGAACTGCACCCAATAATCGTTCTCAGGATGACGGTTCTGGAATGTCTCCAGCACCTCAGGGGCGTAAGTGGCAGCATAGTCGGTCTCTTTACCGAGCAGCTGCAGTCCCTCTTGTTTTCTGTTTTCTTCCATAATTGGGTGCAAAATTACAACTTTTTCTCTGAATAGCGCGCTTATTTCCCTTCAAAATACCATTTGGCCCCTACTCTTACCATGCTTCCCCCTAAAAAAGCACAGGAGATTGATGCAAAATATCGCGTTCTCGATATGGGGTTTTGTGTAAAATATCGCGTTCTCGACATAGGGTTTTATGTAAAATATCGCGTTCTCGATACAGGTTTTTATGTAAAATATCGCGTTTTACCATGATTATTCGTATCTTTGCACAAATGAAAGCCGACAAAACGACAAAAACAATACCTATATATGATAGACAAAAGAACATTGGAATTCATCCTCACAGATCAACAAGAAGAGTTGGAAGCAAGAGCCAACGAGGTGTTGTGCCACAGGCAGGAAGAGCTGTTGGTAGATGCCAAAAGTACTCAGGCCCAAGTTGTAATTGGCGTTAGAAGAAGTGGTAAGTCCACACTTTGCTATCAGGCATTGCAAAGCAAAGGGGTAAAATTCGCATACGCCGATTTCGACGATGAACGGTTGATAGGACTTCAGGCAATCCAATTGAACGATGTCCTGGAGATCCTTTATAAGATATGTGGCGACTTCCAGTACCTCTTTCTTGACGAGATACAGAACGTTGAAGGCTGGCACCTGTTTGTAAACCGTATGCTCAGAAAGAAAATGCACGTCATCATCACTGGGTCTAATGCCAAGTTGCTCAGCAGCGAGTTGGCCACTCATCTTTCCGGTCGTAACAAGGAAATATCGCTTTATCCTTTCTCCTTCAAGGAGTTCTGTAAGATGAAAGAGGTGGATACAGACAGACGTTCCACAAAAGCAGAAGCCATCCGCAGAGCGACTTTCGACAAATACCTGAAGCAGGGCGGTTTTCCAGAGCTACTGACCATCGAGGACAACAACAGCTATGTCAGCACGCTTGTAGAGAACATTCTGAAACGTGACATCGAGCAAAGATACAAGATATCCTATAAAGCAGCTTTCGAGCAACTTGCCCACCATCTGCTAAACGTGTCGCCTGCTGTCGTGGTCACAACAGACTTGACCAATCTGTTCCATTTCAAGTCAGAACACACAACAAAGAACTATGTGAAGTATCTTAAAGAGGCTTATATGTTGATAGGCATACCGAAGTATTCACGAAAAAGCAGGCAGAGAATAGTACAGGAGAAAGTCTATGCCGTTGACGTAGCAATGATGGATAAGCGCGAAAATGCGTTTGCCGGCGAGAATCTGGGACATCGGCTTGAGACCATCGTGGCCATACACATCATAAGAAAATGTAAGGCAGAGGGACTGGATGTTTGCTATCTGAACGACCGTTCCGGCGAATGTGACTTTGTTGTCTGCAAGGGCAATCAGGTGGTGCAAGCCATTCAGGTGTCATACGACATTTCAGCCGAGAAGACTCGTAGGCGAGAAATAAATGGTCTGCTGCTTGCAGCCCGACAAACAAAGTGCGAGAAGCTACTGCTACTTACCGATCATGAAAGTGAAGACATCGAACAAGACGGGCATCGAATAAAGATTCAGCCCGTCTATGAATGGTGTATTGAATTAGGTGTATAAATTGGCTGTAAGAAGTAGCACCCTCAAAAAAATACGGTATAACAACATAAACTGTGGCGGCTCGTCCTCACGGATGGGCCGCCACTTTTTTTTAACTACTATTTACTGCGGTGCACCTGTTCTCACGAATCATGCTAAGCCGCCAAACTAACAATTAGCCGACATTCGTCTCTCCGTCGCCTGAAGCGCTTCTTGCCTCGCAATCAACTCCTCAAAGAGAGCAGAGGCAGAATGTCGCTAAAAATGAAAATGAAAAATTACTATAATTAAAAAAAATGCAGCCGTGCAACCCATGTCCTCACGGAGAAGACTACACGGCTGTTTCTATCTTTTAGACTATAGTCTCTTGACTTTAGACTATAGACTTCAGACTATAGACTATAGACAAAAGACTATAGACTTTAGACTTCAGACGTGATTAATACTCCTCGTCTTCATCGTCCCAAATGCTACCGCCACGACGGGAGAGGTTGCCACTTGTTTCAGTAGTACTGCGACCATATTGCAGAGAGTCAGCCAACAGACGCTGAGTCGCAATACGAACTATTTTTATTGTCGGATTCTGATATATCTTTTTCATTGTAGTGTCTTTTTGTTTGAACATTAATTTCCATTAATAGACCATTAATTTCTCATTAATTGCCTTATTTTACCATCACTTTTTTGCCGTTCTTAATATATAGGCCCTTAGCAGGCTGTGCAACACGCTGGCCATTCAGGTTGAAGAAATTATCATTTTTCATTTCTCCATTATCCTTTAGACGCGAAGCGTCGCTGATAGAGGTCGTTTCACCATCATTCCAAAGGCCGAAGAACGAACGTGCAGTTCCACCATCGAAACCTACAGGTAGATAAGCTGTGTTAGCACCTACGGTGAAGGCATTTACATTCTGATAAAAGCCTATGCCATAGGTAGCATCGTTCATCAGCACATAGCCAGCATTTGCAGCAATCTCAGTATTGGCAGTTACACCCACAAGTTTGTTGGCAGACACATCCGTTGAGCTGCTGGCAACCACAGGAATCGTCACTACGCCTTCACCTCTTAGCAGAATGCCCGTATTGGCAGGAATAGTTCCTGTAATTTCCGACTTAGTGACATAGCCATCAGCACCGCCAATAACCAGATAGGCAGCATCCAAATTGGTAATAGCGCTTGAGAAGTCAAGAGGATAGGGTGAGCAGTAGGTTGCCCAACCGGCAGCAGAGATGGTCTTTGTCACTTCTGGAACAAATTCAAATGAATGAACTCTCATCTGATATGCAGTCGCATGTGCACTAAATATATAGTATGTTGTATTTTTTGTCATCCAAATTCGCCATGAATAATATTCGTTATTGGAACTTTTGTGGCTTGCCTCATACTTACTTCCAGATATCCAAACGCGATACTGAATATTATTATACTTGTAGAAATACAGGTTAAGGTAGCCATCCTCTGTAGGAGTGAACTTATATATTGCTCCAGCTGTTGGTGCATAGCCACTCATAGTTGTTCCCAAATTGGTTCTTAACACCAATTCTGAATCAGTTGTCCCCGTAAGCCAACTGTCGCTGACAGTTACTGTTATCTTAGCAATCTGATTGTTGCTTGGAGAATCAGCGCCATAGATATCTGCAGCTGTAGGTGCGTCAGTTGTATATTTGGTAACTGTGCATGTATAGTCAGCTGTTTCTGAGCCAGGATCAAAAGCATCATATGATGCCCATGCACCATCAGTATATTTAAAGTAATAATCTGTTGTGCTACGTACACCATTGCCCCACAACTCCATTGTAATATCTGGGCATTGTACCTCAGTAAACAATTGGTATTTATCCGTATTATTAACAGTATAAGAGTTGGTGCCTGAAACTATGTCACCATAATCACCTTCGGTAGTTGTGATATACACATTGTCAAGCATTATACCGCGTCCTGTAGTTTTCTGATTGCCCGAACCAACATTAAGTCCTATTATAGAGCCTGCGCCTTCCGGCATACTGACTTCCTTGCTGACCTGCTCTACACCACTTTTATCTTTTATAACTAGGTTTATTTTCTTGGTTGCGTAGTTCAATGTAAAAACAAAGTTCACTCTTTCGTCCCAAGATGTATTTCTCCACGATCCTCCAAATCCGATTTTTTCAAGATCAGATGCTGTTAATCCCATCGTGGATGAGGCAACTGATGTGTTATTGTAAGATTCTGTGACAAGATCGCTACTACTTGTAACAAGTTTTATAGTTTGATTTGCATTAGCTGAACAGTGGCCACCGAAAGCAATCCAAAATGACACATTTACAATGTCTTTTGCCCCCACCGTACCATTTGTCATAGCAATTGTCATATTACCATTGTTGAAAGTCATATGACCATCACCATCAATACCGCCACCGGTTGATACGTCTGAACCAGATGCATACCAGAACCATCCTTGTGTTGTACCACATACTTCATCGGATCCTTTAGAATAGGTACAAGGATTGGCAACAGTAATACTTCCATTAAACAGAACTTTAGCATTTGTGGTTACAGCACCAACCTTACCAGCCCACGCAAAATTTTCCCCCACGCACAGCCCTGCTGCGACGAGGAGCAATCTCAATGAATTAATTAGTTTTCTTTTCATTTTTGTTTTAATTAGAAGTTTTAAAAAATTAGTTTTTAGTTTGTATATCCATCTTCGTGTCTGACATCAACTGGCTCAGAAGTGTATATACACAAAAAAGCGCAGACTCTGCCATATTCTCCGACAGGCCTGCGACAGCCTCTAATTCCCTATGGATGAATCTACGCCTATAGCGCATACTCCATGGGAATTAGACATTGCTCGTAAAAATCTCGTTAGAGGTCGCAGTTCGTCGGAGAAAATGAGCAAATAAAAAAATGGCGTGCTTCAAAGAAACACGAGTGCAAAAGTAATATAAAAATGTGGTAATCGGAAAGGCTGAATTGAAAAATTATAAAAAATTAAACCTTCAGCTCCATTCCAATGGATAGATTTAGAAACGTACTACATACAACTAAATCAACGCTATTTAGCAGATTTTTCAACTCCTGAGAAACGATTTACAAATCAAATTTGTACTTTTGCACGTATGAAACAACGGACAGAAGAAGATTACTACATCGAAAGCAGACGACTCAGGGAAGAGACAATGCGGATGGCGGATGAACTGAAAGACCATCCCATGCGTTTCATTGTTACCAACGTCATCACAATGGACGTGGAGATTACCAAGTCCGACTTGAAGACCATTGTCAGCAAAAACACGCAAAACAACCGTTTCAATGCGTTCAAAAACAAGGTTGCACAGGACATTCGTGGGTTCTTGGAGAAATCCAAATATGAAGGATGGCGTGAAGTGATTCCAGGCAAACATCCTGAAACGGCATACTTTGCATACTTCAGCCGCAAGCTTGGAGAGAAAGCCTATTTGTGTGTACGTAAGATAAAGAACACTGGGTTATACAAGCCATACGCTATCATCGACCAGAAAATGTTTGATGCTGAGATCGGAAAAATAAAGAAATAAAAAACCGCTGAACTGATTTGCTAACCCGATTACGGTGCTACTCTTTCATTTCAGCGGGAGGTAATCGATCTATCGCTTTGCATGCGAAGATATCGTTTCCTTTCAATTTGCAAAGATAAGCTTTTTTCTCGAATCTTCCAAATTTTCGACGCAAGAATTCGCCTTCAGTCCCATTCCAATGAATAGATTTAGCAACGGACCACAGGACTTAAGGACTCGTTCAACAATGCGCAGAAAAGTCCTTTAGTCCTGTAGTCCGCTGCTAAAAGACAAACGAACATTCGGACCCCATTAGTTCAAGAAACTCATCCAACTCATAAACAGGAATCTCAGAAGCTGAGAAGTCTTTCTTGTTTCGGGTAACAATACAATCGGCATCCACAGTTAGCGCCGAACAATGCTGGAGTGCATCCTCAAAGTCGGTAAAGTTTGATATGAGAGCACTTCTCACTACTGATGCATCGACTGTAGTTGGCGTACACATTTGGCAGAGCAAATCTATATTGTTGAAAATATTTTGCGTGCTCATTTTACGAGTCTCCATCAAGTAGCTGGCTGTCCCCAAAGAGAGTGAAGAACAATAGAGGTCAATCTGCCCCAGGTCACCCATGCTGAACACCCGTTGCACCTTAGGGAACCACGGATAGCGTTCGCACAACAAGTCGATGACGATGTTGGCATCAACAAACACGCGTCTCATTTGTACTTCTTCATTAAGTATTCCAGACGCAAACTATCAACTTCCTCATCGGAGGCATACCAAGGATTACCCCGCTGAAACTGCAGCACACGAGGAGAGAGACCTGCTGTTGCAGTATTGGCAACGTCAACTCGATTATTCTGCCCGGCCAGTTTTGCAGGACGTGAGTGATAACGTAATCGCTTCACATAATGCGACACGCTTT
This sequence comes from Prevotella sp., assembly GCA_016284895.1. Taxonomy (GTDB): domain Bacteria; phylum Bacteroidota; class Bacteroidia; order Bacteroidales; family Bacteroidaceae; genus Prevotella. Next base: position 29,495 of record JAEEPT010000007.1, read on the forward strand.
CAAGCATTTCAACACTCATCTGGTCGAGCTCGGCCACAATGGAGGTTCTTAGTTCAACTGTTGTCATAATAATCTTATATAATCTGTGCGCAAAATTAATATATTTTTCCAAATACAATACACAAAAACAGAAAAAATTATTATTATTTTCATTCGCACAACTTCAAAACCTGCCTCCCTTACTCTGCTCCCTTATTCTGCTTTTTTCAGAAAATCACATTTTTTTATTGGTGATAAAAGATAAATATGTACCTTTGCCATGAAATAGGAACTTTTTAAACCACACGAAAGCATGAAAAAAACAATCACGCTCGCTGCCCTCCTGCTGGCAGCACTGCCCATAGCGGCACAAGTAGATTTCACATTGAAAGGCATTACTCACGCTAATGCCAGGGAAATCATCGTAGGCGATATGGCTGATCTTCAGACACAACCCTCCATAGTGAAAGTGCAGAACGGTGAGTTCACCCTGCTGGGGAGCCAGCCTGAACAGACGGTGATGGTGGCTATAGACCGCGACAACCGCATGCAGAGCTTCTTCATCGTGGACTGTAAGGAGATTACCCTCGACATGAACAATGATGTGGCGAAGGGATCGGTGATGAACGAACGCCTCTCGTCGTTTGTACAGCTTCTGAACAAATACGAAGAAGATGATGACAAAGCGGCTGCCCTGATCAAACAGACCATCGACGCCAACAAAGACAACGTGCTGGCTGCGTTTGCCTTCAACCTGGGCGTTTACAGTCTGAGCTACGAAGACTTGAAGGCGATTTGCGAAAGCGACGCTCCCTTCCTGACACACCCGCTCTGCAAGCAGGGACTGAAACAGATGGAGGCACTGAAGATGCGAGCCCCTGGCACCATGTTCAAGGACCTGGAGGAGGCTGACACGCTGGGCGTGAACCACAAGCTGAGCGAATATGTGGGCAAGGGAAACTACGTGCTGGTGGACTTCTGGGCTTCGTGGTGCGGCCCTTGCATGGGAGAGATGCCCAACGTGAAGGCCAACTACGAGAAATACAAGTCGAAGGGATTCAACGTAGTGGGCTTGTCGTTCGACCGCTCAGCCGATGCCTGGAAACGTACCATCCGCGACAAGGAACTGAACTGGGTACACCTGAGCGACCTGAAGTTCTGGCAGACAATTGCCGCACAGACTTACGGCATTCGCTGCATTCCGTCGAGCATACTGTGTGACCCAACGGGAAAAATCGTAGCCGTGGACCTGCGCGGTGAGAAATTAGGAGCTAAACTGAAGGATATCTACGGATTCTGACTATCTGTTTTCGTTGCCGTCAGTCTTCATCCTCGTCCCAATCGGCATCCAAGTCGAAGTCGAACGAGCCTTCAAGGGCTGGCGCAACGAACGCATCCATAGCGCGACGGTCTTTCTTCGTAGGACGGCCCGTACCTCGGGCACGATCTACGAAGCCGCTGATGCGGTTCATTTCCAACAGCTCATACTGGTCAGCGGTGGTCACATTCTCGTAGATTTCGGGCAACAGCTTTGCCCCCACTCGCTGCTCGATGGTCTTCAGTATCTTGAAAGAATAGGTGATGGGCGGTTTGCGCACGCTGACCGTCTCGCCCACCTTAACCATGCGCGAGGGCTTCACGGTGGTGCCGCCCACCATCACGCGCCCGTTCTTGCAGGCATCGGCAGCGATGCTGCGGGTCTTGAAGATGCGGGCCGCCCACAGCCATTTGTCAATACGGGCTTCACTCATTTTTTTCCCAATTTGTTATACTGGTTCATCGTGATGTCAATTCCTGCCAGCACGAAACTCTTGATGATCTCCACGCCCAGGTCGATGGCTGGCTGCAGTGTCTTCAGCTCATCCTCACTGTAGCGCCCCAGCACCCAGTCAATCTGTCCGCCTCGCGCATATTCATTACCTATACCCATACGCAGGCGCGGATAGTCCTGACCGATGAGTTGCTGAATGTGGCCCAGACCGTTATGACCACCATTGGAACCACTGGCCTTCAGACGGAAGGCGCCCAACGGCAGAGCCACATCGTCACTAATGACGAGCATACGGTGCTGGTCAATGTTCTCCTGATTGAGCCAGTAGCGCACGGCATTGCCACTCAGGTTCATATAGGTTGACGGTTTCAGCAGGAACACCTTACGCCCCTTGAGCGAGGTCTCGGCCAGAAAGCCGTATCGACGATCCTGAAAAACGATATTGGATGCCTTCGCAAAGGCATCCAATACCATGAATCCTGTATTGTGGCGGGTCATGTCGTATTCAGAGCCGACATTGCCCAAGCCTACAATTAAGTATTTGTCCATTCTTACTGTTTATTTTGCAGCCTCAGCAGCAGCGGCAGCCGACTTCGAAGCACGGGTCTCCTTCACTGAGCATACAACTACCTGTGCGGGAGTAGCCAGTTCCAGACCCTCGAAGTGCAACTCGCCCACCTTGATGGCTTTGCCCAGACCAAGGTTGGTCACGTCGATCTCCAGAATCTCAGGAATCTGCTTATAAGGAGCGGTCACATTGATCTTGCGGATAGAGAGGTTCAGCTTACCACCCTCACGAACGCCCTGTGCCAGACCGTTCAGCTTAACGGGAATACCCACGGTGATGGGCTTCTGGTCGTTCACCTCATAGAAGTCAGCATGAAGCAGAGCGTCGGTTGTGGGATGGAACTGCAGCTCCTTGATGATAGCCTTGCGCTCCTTACCGTCAATGTTCAGGTTGACTACGAAAACATGGGGGCTGTAGATGGCCTTGCGCAGCTCAGACATTGAAGCTGAGAACGACATTGCCTCGGGCAGACCGTTGGCACCCTTTTCCTCACCATACAGATTGCAGGGAACGAGTCCCTCCTTGCGCTGCAACTTAGAAGCCTTCTTGCCTGTGGCCTCACGCTTCTGACCGTTGATTGAAATTTCTTTCATAACTGTTGTGTTACTCTAAATTAAGTTGTTAAACAATTTTTGATTACTTGCTTAATTCACCATCACACGATTTTTTGACATTCTCGATGTGCTTTCGCGAAAAGCGGGTGCAAAGTTACTAATTTATATTGAATGACAAAACGATTTAGCATGAAAAACATAAAAAATAACTCTTTTTCTTGTCGGATAACGGAAAAATTCATAATTTTGCAAACGATATATTTAGAAAAAGGAGCTCAATGATTAATCGAGAAATCATCCGAATTAAGATTGTTCAGTTAACTTACGCGTACTATCAAAACGGTAACAAGAACATTGACACAGCTGAGAAGGAATTATTCTTCAGCCTATCAAAAGCCTATGACCTTTACAATTATCTGCTCTTGCTCATCGTGGCCATCACCAAGGAGGCACGCCGCCGACTGGAGATTGCGCAAGGCAAGGCCAAGCGAGAAGGTACTGCCGAACCGTCACAGAAGTTCGCATTCAACCGTTTCGCGCTGCAACTGGAGAACAACAAGCAACTTTTGGAATTTGCTGAAACGCAGAAGCGCTCTTGGGCCGACACTCCCGAATTCATAGGCAAACTGTTTGAACTTATCGAACAGAGCCAAATTTACAAAGATTATATTGAAAGCGAGGATGACGACTATGCCACCGATCGTGAACTGTGGCGCCGCGTCTATCGCACGCTCATTCAGGAAAACGACGACCTCGATGCATTGTTAGAGGAACAAAGTCTGTACTGGAACGATGACAAGGACGTTGTAGATACTTTCGTACTGAAGACCATCAAGCGCTTCGACGAGAAGAACGGCGACAAGCAGGAGCTGCTGTCTGAATACGACAGCGATGAAGAAAAAGACTATGCCCGTAAGCTGTTTCGCGCCACCATCCTCAATGCCGACGAATACCAGCGCTTGATGAGCGAGTCGTCGCGCAACTGGGACTTCAGCCGACTGGCCTACATGGACGTCATCATCATGCAGATAGCCATTGCCGAGATGCTCACCTTCCCAAGCATTCCCATCAGCGTGACCATCAATGAATATGTGGAACTGGCTAAGTTCTACTCTACCCCACGCAGTGGCGGCTACATCAACGGCATGCTCGACACCATCGCACATCACCTGGTGAAGACGGGCCGACTGCTGAAGAGCATCGACAACCACAACGACGCTCCGCAAGAGTGAGTCTGGGCAGAGTTTCCACCACCCTATCACAGCACATAATTTATTAATACATACTTAAAGTCTGATGACAAACTTAATTCTCGCAGCTCAAGCTGCCCCGGCAAATGGAGGAGGAGGCGTAATGACAATCCTCTTCTTCGTGGCAATGATTGCCATTATGTATTTCTTCATGATCCGTCCGCAAATGAAGCGTCAGAAGGAAGTTCAGAACTTCCAGAACAGCCTCACCGAAGGCATGCAGGTCATGACAGGCGGTGGTCTCTATGGCACCGTGAAGAAAATTGACCTTCAGCGCGGAACCATCGATGTGAAGATTGCCCACGATGTGGTGGTTACCGTCGATAAGAACTACGTCTTCAAGGATGCTGCCAGCTCTCCCATCCAGAACAAGTAATCGGTTGGAGGTTTGAAGGCGATTGACTTTTTCCACAAGATCAGTAATTTCCTGTTTAGTCTCGTTAACAGGGAATTACTGATTTTTTTGTTTTTCTTCGCCGTAGCAGGCATATTCTGGCTACTCACCGCACTCAACGAAACGTATGACCAGGAGATCAGAGTGCCAGTGAAATATGTGCACTTACCCAAGACGGCTGTACTCACATCGCCTGAGACCGACACCATACGCGTCACCGTCACAGACAAAGGCATTGTGCTGCTCACCTATCTCTATGGCGATGCAATGCCGGAAATAGAAATCGATTTTAACAGCCACATCCACAAGAACAACACGGGCGAGGTGACCACTACTGAGCTGACAAAGATAGTATCGTCACACCTCGCTGCCTCATCTAAGCTGGTAAGCATCAAGCCCGACCGACTCACCTTCTACTACAACTTCGGCGAGCGCAAGCGTGTACCCGTCAAGTGGAGAGGCACCGTGATGCCTGACGAGTTGTACTTCATCTCGGGGGTGAAGTACGAACCAGACAGCATTACCATCTACGCACCACGCGAAAAGCTTGACAGCATCAACGTTGTCTATACCGGTGTGCTCAACTACACCGGATTCCACGACACATTACAGATATCCACACGACTGCAACGCATAGCAGGCGTGAAAATGATTCCAGAGAATGTTGACCTGATGTTCATGACCGACGTGCTCACAGAGGAAAGCATCAACGACATACCCGTAGTAGGTATCAACATGCCACCAGGAAAAGTGCTTCGACTGTTTCCTGCCAAAGTGAGCGTGAAATTTGTAGCCGGTGTCAAGACCTATCAGCAGCTGTCACCCTCCGACTTTGTCGTTGTTGCCGACTACAAGGAGATTCAGGGCACGCAAGCCCCCAAGTGCAATATATATTTGCAACAGACGCCACCTGGCATTTCACAGGCTACGCTCACCGTGACACAGCTCGACTATCTCATTGAAGACCAACCCGAACAAGCGAAACCATCCGAATGAAGACAGGCATCACAGGCGGTATAGGCAGCGGGAAGAGCTATGTATGCAAACTCTTGGCCGAACGCGGCATCACAGTCTATGACTGCGACAGCGCCGCAAAAAGACTGATGCGCACTTCGCAGGAACTACGTCAGCGGCTGACCGACCTCATTGGGCCAGAAACCTATCTGCACACTCATCACACAACAGAACAAGGCGAATGGCAGCTGAACAAAGCAGCCGTCGCACAGTTTCTTTTAGCCTCTGAAGCTAATGCCCATGCTGTCGATGCCATCGTTCATCCGGCAGTGTTCCACGACTTCGAAGAGAGCGGCTTGCAGTGGATGGAGAGTGCCATCCTGTTCGAATCGGGCATCAATCGACTGGTTGACCGCGTCATCGTCGTCACCGCACCTGAAGAGGTGCGCATCGACCGCATCATGAAGCGCGATGCCATCAGCCGCGAG
>JAEEPT010000158.1 GCA_016284895.1 Prevotella sp.
TATGTGATTGAGAATGTGGAGTATAAGGAGCGGCGCTACAAGGTGCTGGCTTGGAACCACCCGTTGACGAAGGTGTGTAACTCGATGGAAGAGCTGTGGCTGAACCTGAAGGCGGGCAACTTCAAGTTCATCGCCGCCTCGGCTCAGCGAAGACTACGCAAATGGACGGGGCGCGACCAACATAAGTGAGCCGTTACATTACATTCTTTTTTGTTGTGTCAGAAAATAATCTCCGAATCGCTTGGCGGTTCGGAGTTTTCTTTGTATTTTTGCACCGACAAAGCCTATCTTCTTGGGGACGGGTGGAGGCACTTATCATTGTTGGAATCTGGATGCACCAAGCTGCGTTTAGGGCCAGGCCAAAAGGAGAGGATCATCAGTATAATGGCAGACGACAAGAGAACACAGATTATCAGTCTGATTCGTGACACAATACGTGCATCAGAGCCTACGGCGCAAATCATACTTTATGGTTCGCGTGCCCGTGGCGATGCCCGTGAGGATAGCGACTGGGACGTGCTTGCCATTGTCGACAAGCCTCGATTATCGTTGAAAGAACGTAGCAATATTCAGTTTCCTATATGGAATAAAGGCTTGGAATTGGGCCAGGAGATAATTGTTTTCTCATACACACGCCGTCAGTGGGAGCAGGCACCAACAACAATGTACAAATATCAAGTAACTACAGAGGGCATCGCTTTATGAGCTTATCTGCTGGTTGAGAAATTAAAGAATCTTATAGACAGATAAACAACAAAGTGTTTAACACAAAACGAAGTGCCTATGGGCTGACAAAGAACATAAAGACATACAGATAGAAGCGTCCGCTTGAATCTTGTTCTATCGAAATCGGCAAAATTTCACAGAGCAGCAAGAGTAAAAGTACAGGATGCTCACGCCAATAGGCGTGGGCTTTTACTCGAATATGCTGCATAGGTGTTTGCCGATACCTGATAGAACGTAGACGAAGTAATCAGTCCACGTTTTCTTTTTTTTGTCTTTTTCCGAAAGAGTATCTATTTATTAACAAACACCTATTACAAAATGAAAGGCTATGTTAGTTTGAGTGACTGATTTTTACCCGCTGCTGCCAGTAATGGCACAGCAGGCCTGGCTGGTATCATGTCATACGTTACGCGTTTGGCTGTAGTTAGCGCGAAATTCAGGAGGACAGCCTTCTGCTCCTGAATTGTTTTCTTGGAATAGTTAACGAAATTGTTCCATGCAAGATAGTTGTTGAGGTACTTTGTGGACACTCCATTGAAATTCTCTATGAATTTCTTCAGTATGGAATGATAGCTATTGATATGTTGTATGTGGAAGATGCCCTTCTTCGACTTGCCACCTTTGATTTGTACGCACTCCAGCCCATGTGAGGAGGCGAACTTGCGCTGTGCCTTGCTGCCGTCGGTGCAGAAGGTGGAGCCGTCCGCGATTTTCGACCCCAGCACGTTGTCCAGGTCACTGGCAGAGCATTCCCCGAGGTTTGACACCTCGGCAACGGAGTTCCCCTTCCTGTCCACCGCGCAAGGGACGCACACCAAATCATCAGACAGACCTTTGGATATGCCGTCGCCACCACGCTTCCTGGCAGGACGGCCCATGTCGAAATCCCTGGACTTCTGATGGTTGCCCTTGAACGAGAGCGGGAAGTACGTGTCATCGGATTCGGTAATACCGCTCAATGTCACACCTTCGCTCATGTTGCGCAAGGCATCAAGGATTTTGTGCCGCCATGCGAATGACGTGCTCGCGGCCATGTCACATTCCTCAGCAGCCTTGCGGATAGGCAGCTCGTTCACCATGCAGTCTATATACTTCTTCCATATCTCCAGAGGCTTCCGGCTGCCAGCGGTAATGGTGTTTGTGCGGGCAACGAAGGACTTCCCGCATTCTGCACACATATACTTCTGGGCACCGTCTTTTCTGTGCCTATTGCGACGAACGTGCTTTTTGCCACAATACGGGCATACAACACCATCGGTGAACTTGTTTTCCACAACAAAGGAGTTGAGAGAGGGAGAAAGCATCGGCGACTGCTCGAACAGCTTGGAGAGGAGGTATAGTAGGTCCTTCTCAGAGAGGCTTCGGATAGCCTTCAGTATTGACTCAACATTTGGGGCTTGCTCTGTCTGGTTCATATATTCTTCTTCTTTGGCTGCAAAGGTAGTCTTTTTCACTGAAACATGCAAGGATTTTGCCTAAAAAATCAGTCGCTCAGACTAACATAGCCAATCAAATTAATGCCACATTTTCAAGTGGACTCATTATTGGAATAGGGAAACATGTTTCAATGAGGCAAAGAAGTATAAAAATTCAACAGAGTTTGCTAGAAAAGCCGTAAGAGCATATGACTTATCTAGGAGTAATGGATGGATTAAAGATTATACGTGGTTTACAAAACCATTCAGATGGACAAGAGAGTCGTGTGAGAAAGAAGCAAGGAAATATAAAAAGAGAAGCCATATGAAAGCAAACAGCCCCAGTGCTTATACCAAAGCAAAAGAGAACGGCTGGCTAGATGATTATACATGGTTTGACGAAAAGCCAAGGCTTAATTATCAATTGCTAATCGCGCTCAAATGATACCGATGTTTACGCTGACAGAGTACCGCTTTTTTACCGTTGCAAGAGATACCGCCTAACACGTTGTCGGCGGTACCCTTCAAAGATGGTCATTCCACGTTGCGATGAAGTGACGAGCTCTCATGTCGATGACCTCAGTTCTTACCGTGTAAATGACAATGCACTTTACCGTGGCGATACATCAGCCTCTTTTCTTCCTGCCACGCATGGAATCGCCCAGCAGATTGATGATGGTCGAGTTGTTGACTATCCTGTCCATGATTGCATCAGCCGTTGTGGAGTCTGCCAGATAGGAATACCACTTGTCAAGTGGCAGCTGCGAGGCTATGATGACGGACTTCTCACCATATCTTTCCTCCAGCAATTGGAACAGAGCCAGGCGTGTGTCCTGGTTCATCGGCTGCAGGCCAAAGTCGTCAAGCACAATCAGGTCGTTGCGGTTCAACTTGGCTATCAGTTTCTGGTAAGTACCGTCAAGACGTGCCTGCGCTATCTCGTCCACGAAGCTGTTCATGTTCAGGTAGATTGTCCTGAGACCATTGAGACAGGACTGCCGTGCGATGGCATTGGCCAGGTAGGACTTGCCGCAGCCGGTCTTACCAATGATGGCAAGGAACTCACCCCGGCTGATGAAGCCACAGTCGGCAAGCTCTGTGAGTTCCGCCTCCGTTAGGTTGCGGGCTGTGGAGCACTCCACGTCCTCGATGTACGCCTTCATGCGAAGCCTGGCGGCCTTGAGCAGCTTTTCCGCCTTGGCATTCTTGCGGTGGAGCTGCTCTGCCTCGGCCATCTTCGCCACAGCCGCATCAAGCGAGGGGCGACGCTGTATCGGCAGCATGATGATTCTGTCAAACTCGTCGGCCATACCGTGGAGTCCGAGTTCCTTCAGTATGCCTGTGGTGATGCCGTTATTCATCATTGCCCTCCTTTCTGCCCACGATGCGGGCATAGTGGGCCTCGCCCCTCACGTCATTCTCGGAGGCCAATGAGGTCATCGCATCCTTTCCTGCTCAGCGAGGTCACGGTTGTTCTTCAGGATGTTTGAGAGCACCTTCAGCGAAGCCGCGGATGTCTCTGTCTTCATCATCAGGCAGGCATGTTCCAAGCGGTCGCGCCCATACTCCTTAGCAAGGGCCAGTGCTGCGTTGCAGTGCATGTAGGCCTGCTGCGGGAAACGTGTCTTGGTGAGCATCGTCTCCACCACCCACTTCATTGCCTGTCCGATGAATCCAGCCCGCTCGATGAGGGCTGCGGCATTGTACTCGCGGCTCCTCTCGTATGCCTTGTGCGACTCCGGCATGTGGTTCTTGTCCGTAGTGTAGCCGTATGCCTCATAGCTGCGCTGGTGTACGCAGAGGCGCATGGTGCCGAGGAACACCTCCACGTACTCCATGTCCCACATGACTGTGACCATCTTGCCGACGTAGTTGTACGGTACGCTGTACATGTGACGCTCAGAGCCTACGCAGACGTGGTACGAGCTGCCCAGCTTGACCGTCTTGCGGTGGCGGAAGCGGTGCATCTCCAGGGGCAGCGGGTTCATGTTGGGCTTCTCGTCCTCGGTGAAGATCTGCCGGCGGGTGCGTCCCTTGAAGGGCTTGTTGACATATTCCCAGAGGAGTTCCCACAGGCGGGCGTTGAGCTCGTCGAGCGTGTAGAACACCTCGTCCTGTATGCGGGCGTAGACATACTGGTAGAGCTGGTTGACGGCCGACTCGACAGAACCTTTGTCCCTCGGCTTTCTCACACGGCATGCAGTGATGCCTATGTGGTAGTGGTTGGCCCATTCCATACACGCATCCGACAGTGATGGACAGTAGCGGTCGGCCTTGGTCACCCACTGCTTCATATTGTCGCTCTTGGCAATCTTCGCCAGTGCACCCATGAACTCCAGACCCTTATTCAGACCGTGAAAGAACCAGTCGGTGGTGGCATCGGGCAGGGCCATCAGGAAGGGTAGCTCGCTGTAGGGCATCACGCATACCAGCACTACGACCTTGGTCAGCTCGCCAGTCCTGCGGGAGGTCAGCCAGAGCGAATCCCCGGCGAAATCAATCTGCCACTGCTCACCCGCAATGTATACATTGTGGTACGAAAGGTCGTGCGCCTCGCGCCATGCCTTTACGTGCTTGTTGAACTGGGTGTAGCCGTAGCCCCCCGGGCATCGCTTTAGGTAGAAGTCCTGATGCACCAGCTCCACCGTTGCATAACGCTTGGAGAGACGCTTCATGATCTCCGGCATCAGGGCGTCAAGCTCTGCCTTGCGCGGGTCTGGTGGCAGGGCTGCGGATTTGTGCTGCAGCAGCGCCTCCAGTTCGGAGTCCTCCTTGAGGAGCAGCTCCTGGTAACTCAACTTGGTGCCGTCGGCCATCTTCTTGTACCCCGACACCGTTGTCTTGCTCGATGAGGTCTCGCGGCAGATGTCGTTCTGCGAATAGCCCTCACTCAGCATTTGGATGATTCTTCTTAATTTCATCATCGTGACTTTTTTGTTTGACATTATGTTAACTCTGGACGTTAGCGTCCAAGGACAATATAATGCCATGTCAACAGCTTGTCACGATGACGGGCGGTGGTATCATTTGCTGTGATATGCTGGTATCATTTGCTGTGATACATCGGTATCGTTTAGAGTGATTTGACTGGTATCATTTGGAGCGATATTGATTCTTTTTGTCGGTATCATCTGATGCGATATGAGCGGTATCATAAGAACGATACAACTGGTATCATTTGGAGTGAGAACATCGGTATCATTTGAGCGTAAACATCGGTATCATTTGGCCGACATTATCAATTTATTACTATGGCCGAAGAAAAACTATTTCTCAACACGCTCACTTTCGAGTACCTCAAAGAACCTGTGAAGTTTTACTTCTCAGACAAGAATGATGTAGCCCACAAAAGCACACCGCTTAAATCTTCCGTCCTTATTCCTAAAGAAGTAAAACAGGCTCAAAAGTACATCGACTTGTTTGCTGGTTGCGGAGGATTAACAATATACACTACTTTCGATTTGCCCGCCAAGGGATTCGACGGTATTGATATTGATTTTAACGAGCCTGAAAATGAATACTTGGTGAAAAGATACTATAATCGTAGGTTGGAAAAGTATTTTAAATATTATGATGATGTTGTTGTAACTAAATCTGGTATAACTGATGATTTACAAGTGTGGCTCCTAAGCAATGGTAATAGTAAACAATTCACTCATAACGATAGACAATATGAACTATCTGAGATAGATAGATTCACTTTAAGAGTGAAATATGATCGTTTCAACAATAGACCATATCTGCTGGTTGCCAACGACCGTCCCGCACAATTGCTTAATGTCCCACTTGTACAATTATTCAATGATTGCCCGGACGATCCCTTCAACAGCCAAGTTGGGGTGACTCCAAGCATGGTAAATTATGTAATGACCCAAGAGGTACGAAAAAACAGAGAAGGGAACGATTATATTGTGCGTAAGATTGACAAGTATGAGTATCTGCAAAGCTGTAATATTTATTCCCCGCTCAACACGACCCGTCCCATCATGGGTGGAGAGCTGAAACGGTTCTTCGGTCTGGACAGGCACGAGGAACCCCGTTCGTTTGAAAGCAAATACATCCGATACAGGGATAAGATAGAAACGTTTCGCAAGAGATTCCTCAACACAGAAGATATTGAGATGATATTCCACAATCTTGCCTTCAGTTTTACTGAAGTCAGCCAGCTGCAATCCGGCCAGACCAGCAGTTCTAAACGTATGCTCATATTTGGAAAAGACGATAATGGCAACGACGTAAGAAATGTCCGCCAGCAGCATGGGGTCAATTATGGACCGCACATAAAATGCCTGCACATCGATGTTCAGATGATTTTCATCTTCCCCAAAAGCAGTCTTGCTGAAGCGCGAGATTTAATCAAATATATGCGTATTGGCGGTTATGGGGGGCAAAGCAAAGCTCTCTCACATTACATTGGCAGTAATGTGGCTTATGCCGACGAAGCCTTCCATATTCAATTTGAAGATGAGACTAATCCAGTTCCTGAAATTGAGAAAGCCTTACAGAATGATTGCTACAGGAATAGGGATAATCGCATCAAATACGTTGGCATCTACATATCTCCGATTCACAAATATGCCTCACAACGTGAGGAAAAGGAATGCTACTATAAAGTAAAGGAACTGCTTCTGAAGTATGACATCCCCACGCAGTGTATTGACAGAGACAAGATGAATGACATGATTGAAAAGGACAATCGTACCCGGAAAGCTAATTTCGCCTATACCCTTCAGAACATGGGCGTAGCCATTTGTGCAAAATTAGGTGGCTCGCCTTGGCTATTGGATGAAACAGAAAAGAAAGAATTAATTATTGGTATAGGAGCTTTCCGTAGTGACAATCAGCAATACATTGGTGCTGCCTTCTCGTTTGACAATACTGGCATATTCAACGACTACAGTTACTTTGAGAAGTCCGAACTCGATGAGCTGGTTGGTGCTATCAAGATGGCCATCATACGCTACTCTTCCGTAAACAATCCACCAGAACGCATCATCATTCATTATTACAAGAAAATTAGTCGCAAACGGGAATTCAAAAAGGTGGAAGATATGCTTCATAGCCTTGACCTTAACATACCTGTCTATATTGTGACCATTAACAAGACAGAGTCTGAGGATGTTGTGCTGTTCGATGAAAATAGCACCTACACTTCATATAATTATCAGACGCAACAGAGCGAGACAAAAGAAAGTCTGATGCCGTACAGTGGCAAATGGGTAAACCTTGGACTTTCAAAAGAAGGGCACCGCTATCTTCTATGCAATAACACCCGTTACGAAGGCGAGCGATTCAGCGCAACGGATGGTTTTCCTTTCCCAGTCAAGTTGACCATTGCATGTCCCAATCGTAATGACGAAATCGACACGTCCGTAGTTAAACAGCTGATAGACCAGGTTTATCAGTTCAGCCGCATCTACTGGAAATCTGTCAAGCAGCAGGGCTTGCCTGTTACAATTAAGTACCCCGAGATGATAGCCGAGATCATGCCCCACTTTACAGACAAGACTATCTATGCCGAAAGTAACTGTTTGTGGTTCTTGTAATCAGGACGACCTATGAACAACTTTGACTTGAAAAAAGTGCACGAACTTATTCGATTTGAGGATGTATGCACATCAGAAAACGGATATATGACCAAAGCATGCAGTCTGCCTCGTGTTGAATTGGAAACAGATGCCTTGTATGTGCTGACCCCTAAAATGCCTTTGTTGTTTACTACCAAACTACGCTATTATAGGCTGTTGGTAGAAAATGAAATCAATCGCCACATTAATGCTGCAACAGAGTTGCTGGAGGCTGATGGCAGCGAAGAACTGACAAAGTTTGTATTAAAGAAGACACGCGAATCTGTTACTACTTTGATAAATGAGGCAAAGAGACTCACCAAATATAACATCGGAGATAAGAATTGGAAGAACATCATATCAGATAGTCCTTCTGAATTAGGACATCCAAAGGGGGCAACAGAGCTTGCTGTCTTCAGTCACTATGTAATCGCAGAGCTGGCTCGTTGCTGGCTGGAGCTACAAGACAGATATGCATACGTTATTGGCGAGGGCGGTTGCTATGACGTGTCTTTGTTCTATACTTCAGTTGTTGGCCGTAATCCTGACAAAGAGTTTGAGATAAGACGGTTAGAAATAAATGAAAAAGATAATCTTCAACAATTGACAGAAAGCCCCA
>JAEEPT010000159.1 GCA_016284895.1 Prevotella sp.
ATTGGCAAAAGGTCATCGAGTACGCCGACTTGGTACTGGGCGACGACATGAACGCCATTCAGAGCAAACTGATGAAGTATGACAAATTCGACGAATGCACCTACTCTTCTGACTATGCCAAAGAGTGGCAGAATCCCGAAAACTTCAACAACCTGATGCTCATCGACACCCACTCACTCGAGTTCCGCCATGCTTTGGGCAACCGCTTCGCTCAAAACAGTGATGTGGTGAGAGACATTTTCTATCACAACTGCCCGCTGTGGCGCAGTTGGGTGGTCAACCCCACCGCTTACGTGTCGGGTATGACTTTCTGGACAGGTCAAGACTACGGTTACTGCTCGGGTAAAATTGCCGAGGAGTTTGAATACACCGACAAGATTGCCGGTATCGGTTATGTGCACACCATCAAGCGCGAGTTCACCACCAACGAACTGCTGTTGGAGCGTGCCGAAGCCAAAATCATGACAGGCGACTACAATGGTGCCTTGGAAGACATGGCAGCCTATCTGGAGAGCAACCAGTCGTTCTCAGAGTCAAACAAAGTGTTCTGGGGCCGCAACAACGGTATGGCTCCCCTCACAGAAGAGGTGCTGGACAGTTACTTCAGCAAGTCGAGCAACCCCAACTGCTTTGCTGACTGGAATTTCACGACCAACATGAGTCCTGATTACGTCATTCCCGCAGAGGCTGTGAAGTATATGAACTGTCTGAACGACTTCCGCCGCTTTGAGACCAGTTTCGAAGGCATGCGTTTCTTCGACCTGAAACGCTGGGGAATGGAGTGGACACACTACATGGGCAACGAAAAGACACCTTACGTGATGAAAGGCATCGACGAGAGAAGAGCCATCGAGGCGCCATGGGAAGCACTGGCCAACGGTGCCGGCAGCTCACGCGAGCCACTGCCCTCACTGACAAGGAACTTCCCCTCAGGCGACCTGCAGCATCCCGTCTACGAGAAATTCAGAACCGATTCAATTAACTAAGGAGAAACTGTCACATGAAACTTAGACAATCCATACTCATCATGGCGGCTTGCGTTGGCACCGCCTTCCAACTGGCATCTTGCTCGGAGGAACTGGGCGACTCGATTTTCGACACACACCAGTACCCACTCAACCAAAGTGCCTATACCTTCCCGCTCGATACATTCGTGAAGGTGAACTTTCTGGAGCCATACAACATGCGCTTCATCTATAAAATGGAGTACATTAGTTCCGACAAAGAGAAGAACCTGACACCTGCTTCATACGAGAACAGCTGCAAACTGGCTGTACTCACCAAGTATCTGTGGTATGACTCCTACAAGAACATGGCAAACGAGCACGATGTATTCCTGAAGAAATACAGTCCACGTATCATACACGTCATCGGATCGAAGAACCTGAACACCTCATCGGGTACTGAGACACTGGGTGTCACCGAAGGTGGAACAAAGGTGACGCTTTATCGAGTCAACCTGCTGAATCCGGCTGACATTGATAACCTGAACGAATACTTCTTCGAGACAATGCACCATGAGTTCGGACACATTCTGGACAACACCAAACTGCACCCCACCCCGTTCAACCTGCTGAGCAACGGCTTGTACAACTCAGCTGGATGGAGCGACACACCTGACTCAGTGGCCGCATCGCAGGGATTCGTAAGTCCTTACGCATCATCTTCCTATACCGAGGACTGGGTAGAGACTCTGGCCCGCTACCTGACACGCGACTCCATCACACTGGCAAAGATTTATCATTCAGCCGAGTATGAATGGGAAACTGTGGATCTGGCCGACAAAGATGGCGATGGCAGCGTGACGACAAAAGACTATTCTACCATGCTGAAAGGCATAGTAGATATTGACACCATTGGCTACTTGAAGGAAGACCAGTCGGGCAAGGGAGAGCACAAGGTTTACAGACGTGTATGCACACGCGACAACAATGACTTCTTGGTGCTGGGCGATGATGGCAAGCCACAGTGGAAAGCCAACGGCATAGGTGCCCGTCAGGTGCTGGAAACAAAGTTGCAGTATGTGCGCGAATACATGCAGACCCAGTTTGGCATCAATATCGACCAGTTGAGAGCTGAGATTCAGGCCAAGCAGTTCCGTAAGGGCAGCGACGGCAAGTTCTTAGAGGAGAGCTACTATAGCGAACTGACTCACAGAACGGAAAAACGACTGTTGAACGCACTAATCTATAAAGATCCGGTATCGGGCAAGAGCACAATGGACGTTCTGCTTGAAGAATTGGAGAAATACAAGAAATAATCACTCACCAAAAGACTTAAGGAGGTTTACGATATATGAAAAAAATCTGTGCATCCGCAATACTTTTGACGTTGGCACTCACATTTACAGGCTGCTCGCGCGAACAGGACAACTTGTTTGACAAGTCGGCTGCCGAGCGACTGAACGAGATAAGCAGCATCTACTCACAACGACTCACCAGCAGCAAAGGTGGATGGGTGATGGAATACTATCCCGATGCCGACAACGAAGACTTGGTGATTGGAGTGGGTTATATCATCATGGCACGATTCCAAGATAACGGATCGGTGTACACAGGCATGAAGAACTCAGCAAGTGATGAATATGCGCCCATGCCTGAAGACAATAGCCGTAACATCTGGCGCAAGACGAACACATTGCCCATCTTCCTTACCGACACTTCGGCATGGGAGGTCATCACCGATATGGGTCCTGTGCTCAGTTTCAATTCCTACAACAAGTGTCTAGGACGATTCACTGATCCTTACGACTTGGGACAGACGCCCAACAAATACGATGACGAGTCGGGTAAGGGCTATCAAGGCGACTACGAGTTTGTAATGGTCGATGTACCCGAGGGCGGCAACCACATACTGCTCAAGGGAAAGAAGCGCAACGTATATCAGCGACTGACACGCGTACCCGAAGGAACTGACTTTGAGACTTATCTGGATGACCTGAAGACCTACAACGACAATTTCTTCGCTGATAATATGCCGTACGAATTCATTCTGACAAGCAACGGTACCAACTATCAGTTAGACCGTATGCAGACAGGGCGTCCCATCTTCTATCCGCAAGGTAAGGACTCAGTGGCCTACGGACGATACCTACCCTATCTCGTAACAAAGTACGACAACCAGTACCACCTACGCTTCAAAGACTCGGTGATGCTGAACGACAACTCACAGATGGAGCAGGAGTTCACCTACATAGCTGGTGAAGACATATTCAAGGGAACAGCCAACTCAGCCAACACCATTCGGGCACCTTATGCATCGGCCATGCAGTTCTTCACACAGTATTTTAACGATCAGCACAAGTTCAAGTTCTTCCGCGACAAGGCCAAGAGTGACATGTCACAAAAGGTGAAGGATGCCTTCGAAGCCGCCAGCAATGCTATGAACAAGAAGAACAAGAAGTACAAGATTGACTCCCTGTCACTGGTCAAGGCCGATAACGAGCTGCAGTGGCAGTTGCGCTATCTGTCAGGCAAGTCAGGCGATGACCTGCCCTATCGCTACAGTGTGCAGTTTGATGGCGACTATATGACTATAAACTTTATCGATGCAGCAGCTCAGAATGGACGCAACGTGATGAACAGTGTAGCTGAGATTAAGTATCTGATTACCGACATTCTGTCACGCCGGTTCAAGATTGAGCCCTATGTCACCCGATTCAACTTAACCAAGATAAAGTTAACAGCAGAAAATGACCCAGACATTTGGTTCGTGATTAATTATTAACTCATAAAATTATTACGAGTATGAAAAAACATTTACTAACAATGGTTGCCCTTATGGCAACGACAGCTGGCTTTGCCCAAGACATGGCCACTGTAAGAGCTCTGACTCAGAGCAAGCAAGTGACTGAATTCTCAGTTGCTGAACGTCATGAACTTCAAGAGGTGAAAGAGGGAGACCTCAACATGAGAAAAGCCCCCAAGAAAACTTTCGCTGACGGTGTGATGTATGCACGTCCAAAAGGATCGTACTGGATTTCAGGAACTTCATCATCAGGCTCATCCTATGAGTACTTGGTTGTACCTCCATTCACCGAGCAGAAGTTCATCAACCTGTGTACAAGCAAGGAACAGGCTACGTGGGCTATTGGCACTAACGACATGTCAAAATACGCTGACGAAGAGAACAACTTTGTATGGAAGTTCGAAAAGCCATCACCCGGATACGTATCTTACTGTCCTTCAATCACATTCAACAACATCAGCTATCAAGTAGCCGACTACGTATTGCCAATGGACTCTGTACCCTATACTATCCATCCTTTCAATTACCTGAGAGGTAAGAGATACTATGGCTATTCAGATGGTGCTTCAGCCTTTATGACCGGTGCCGACAGCTTCGACTTCGATGGTGACTCTAACCCAGAGACTTTCTACCCATTGGGCTTCCGTCAGTTCTTTGATAAGCCTGCCACCGCCCTTCGTCTGAACGAAGTGATCATGTGGGTGACAACACCAAATCAGGACTATGATGGTGAGGGACTGTACCTCGTGTTCAACAAGGTGGTGCGCGATGAAAAGAACCGTCGTACCATTGGTGAGGTGATTGACACCATGTATTGCACTAGCTTGGATTTGTCTGATGAAGTAATTACAAATACCAACGTATATCCTGGCGACATAACATTCGCAAAACTTACCGAGGATGAATTTGGCACACTAATTCCCGCTCCTCTGCTGCTGAATGAAGAGTTTGCCATCACCGTCATGGGTACAAACAAGGAGGGAATCGACATTCGTTTCTACTTCACTGACCAGGGCGGTAGCGAAGAGGAATTTGAGACATGGGCTACACCAACCTACATTGTGCCCTGCGACGAGAAAGGCAAGCAGTTGGGTGACAACCCCAACGGTCTGTCTTACTGGAATGAGACTACCAGCGGTCAAAAGTATTGCTACAGCGTAGTGTTCATGTTCGATGCAGAGATGGAAGGCATGGAGATTGTTGAAGACCAAGACCTGAACCAGCAGATTGCCCCCGTTGCAGGAGGTGAGACAGCGTCAAAGGCAGAAGCCGGTGCAGAAGGTTATCCCGCATACGTCTATACCAACTATCCTTTCTTGGAGGATGGAGAGGATGCAGGCAACTACGAGCTGGAAGGCGTTCCCGAATGGGCAACTGCCAAGATTGACCCCACTGCCTATGAGTATCAGATTGGTACTGAGAATGAGATTCGTGGTTTGCACATGATTTGGTTCGAGGCTCAGGCACTGCCTGCTGGCGAGACTGGACGTTGGGCTGAAGTGAAGGTGAAGAGTGCATTCGGCATCACCGCCGTTCCCTCTCTCTTCATTCTGCAGGGCGATGCTCAGGTTCCCACTGGCGTGAAGGCCATCAAGTTCGATGCCGACGGCAAGTTTGTTGCCACTTACAACATGAGCGGAAAGCGCGTGAACGAGAATGCTAAGGGCATCATCATCCGCGACGGTAAGAAGTTCATCAACAAGTAATCGAACGTTGATTCACAATAAAAACTCCCACTCAGAGGAAATATCTGAGTGGGAGTTTTTTTTGTGTGGATATAAGCGAACGCTACCCTACTTCACCAGCACCACCAAGTATTTACTTGTGCTCCAGAATTGCTCTGGATTCGTGATGCGCAGCACATACTGCTTGTTGGCATCGCGCTGCAACGTATAGGAACCTGCGGGATGCGAGGTGAGCATCTCGGCATTGCGCGAATAGAGCTTAATCTCATTATCCACTCTGATGTCAATCTTCGTGAAGTAGTTCTTGTTGAAGTTCTGCTGTAGCACCTTGCCATCCTTCAGGATGTTCTGTTCCTTCAGTTCCTTCTTCGTACCGAACACATACCATGCAGTGTGCAACTGTTTGTCCTGCGTACTGATGGTTTCTGCCTTCGACGTATTCTCCTCCTTCAGTGCATTCACATCCTCGTTCAGTCCTGCGATGGTCTCGTCGAGCTCTGCAATGTGAATCTCCTTGGCTTCCAGTTCAGCCCGCAATGCTCGCAACTGCTCATCCTTCTCCTGCAACTGAGCCGTCAGACTCTCAATCGTCCGCTTCAGCTGTTCACCGTTGAGCGAGCTCTCACGCAACTGCTTACGCAGCTTATTGATGAGTTCACGGTTCTGCTGCATGGTGCTCTGAATGAACTGCATGTTCTCTTTGATGCGGGCAGCAGAACTGGCACCTTCACCACGCTGAGCCACAGCTACACGCCCCTGCGCCTCGGTAATCTCACGGAAGCCCTCCTCAATGTCAACCAGTGTACCCACCATGTCATTGATTTCATTATCTTTCTGGGCTATAATCTGATTCAACGAGTCACGCTGATGAGTCAGTGCCTCCTCAGCGGCTTTATTATTTTGCTTGCAGCCTGTCATAGCCACAAATGCGAGTGCGAAAAAAAACAGTTTCTTCATATTACTCTTTATTTAAATGATTACTCTTCAATGATTCATCCACTCTGTCTTGGCTGTCAGCACCAGCCAAGACTACGACAATTTCGCCTTTCGGCTCATGCGATTTAAAATGGGCCAGTACCTCATCCAACGTACCACGAACACTTTCCTCATGTACCTTCGAAATCTCACGGCACACACTCACCCTCCTGTCCGGACCATAAGCCTCAACAAACTGTTCCAACAATTTCACCAAGCGATAGGGCGACTCATAGAAAATCATGGTACGCGTCTCGCCCTTGAGCGACAGTATCTTCGTCTGGCGGCCTTTTTTCTGAGGCAGAAAGCCTTCGAAGGTAAATCTGTCACACGGCAGGCCGCTGCTCACCAATGCAGGCACAAAGGCTGTCGCTCCAGGCAGACACTGCACCTCAATGCCAGCCCTGACAGCCTCACGCACCAAGAAGAATCCCGGATCGCTGATGCCCGGTGTACCAGCATCGCTGATGAGCGCAACGTTCTGACCAGCCAACAAGCGCTCCACAACCCCCTGTGAAGTACCATGTTCGTTGAACTTATGATGCGAAAGAAGATGGTTGTGAATATCGAAATGCTTCAAAAGGATGCCCGATGTGCGAGTATCCTCGGCCAGTACCACGTCAACCTCTTTCAGGATGCGAACGGCACGATAGGTCATATCCTCCATGTTACCGACAGGTGTCGGCACGATGTAAAGCGTTCCCATACAATTTACAAAAGTAGCTATTTATTTAATTATAGTCAAAAATTGAACTATTTCTTTGCAATTTTTAAAACGTATTTGTACTTTTGTAGTCAAAACAAACGACTTATGACAGAAAATCATATAGGCGAGCCCCATCGCCACGGCAGAATAGAGGTGGTATGCGGCTCTATGTTCTCAGGCAAGACAGAGGAACTGATCCGTCGCATGCGCCGCGCAAAATTTGCACGCCAACGGGTCGAAATCTTCAAACCCAGCATTGATGTACGATATTCGGAAGAAGATGTCGTGAGCCACGACCAGAACCACATCCTCTCCACTCCCATCGATTCATCGGCCTCCATCCTGCTGCTGGCCAGCGACATCGACGTGGTGGGCATCGACGAAGCTCAGTTTTTCGACATGGGGCTCATTGATGTGTGCAACGAACTGGCCAATCGCGGTGTTCGCGTCATCGTGGCAGGTCTTGATATGGACTACAAAGGTGTCCCTTTCGGCCCCATGCCAGGCCTATGTGCCATTGCCGACGACGTGACGAAAGTGCATGCCATTTGCGTGAAATGCGGCAATCTGGCCTACGTGAGCCATCGCAAGGTGGAGAACGACCGACGCGTATTGCTGGGTGAGACGACAGAGTACGAACCGTTGTGCCGTGAATGCTATCAGAAGGTGATTAAAGAAGAAAAAGACAGAAAAAACGAGTGAAAATTTGGTCTTTTCAAAAAAAGATATTACCTTTGCACCCGCTTTCAATAGAGAAAGCCTTGATCCGCTAGCTCAGTCGGTAGAGCACAACACTTTTAATGTTGGGGTCTTGGGTTCGAACCCCAAGCGGATCACGAAAAGAGAGGTTTACGCCTCTCTTTTTTGTTTGCTTGGAGTTCTCACCCAAGGGTTCTTTCAGTCGCTACGCTTTGTGAAAGCGACGAAAGCGTCGAGCGCGAACTCCAAGGGTTCTTTCAGTCGCTACGCTTTGTGAAAGCGACGCGAGCGTCGAGCGCGAACCACAAGCGAATCACCAAGAATAATCCGCAAGAAACTGATTAACAGTTGCTTGCGGATTTTTGT